>DATESQ010000001.1:0-7087 GCA_035283985.1 Thermoplasmata archaeon
ACCGCGATTGCGTTCGCGCTCGGCGCGACGGTGTCCGCCGCGAGCGGCTACATCGGGATGCACATCTCGATCCGGGCGAACAGTCGCACGGCGAACGAGGGCCTAACGTCCTTCGGCCGCGCTTTGAGAACCGCCCTCCGCGGCGGTGCGGTGTCCGGCCTCACCATCATCGGGTTCAGTCTTCTCGGCGTCTGGGGAATCTACGAATCGTATAACCTCTGGTTTGGAGGACCTGCGGCAGCCCAACAGGAGAAAGTCATCCTGTCGCTTGTCGGGTTCGGCTTCGGCGCCTCCCTCGTGGCGTTGTTCGCGCAGCTCGGCGGCGGGATCTACACGAAAGCCGCGGACGTCGGGGCCGACCTCGTCGGGAAAGTCGAGGCGGGCATCCCAGAGGACGATCCGCGGAATCCCGCCGTGATCGCGGACCTCGTGGGCGACAACGTGGGGGACTGCGCGGGCCGCGGTGCAGACTTGTTCGAATCGACAGCGGCGGAGAACATCGGGGCGATGATCCTCGGTGTCGCGCTGTTCCCCGTGTTCGGGATCAATGGCGTCTTCTTCCCCCTCGTCGCCCGTGCGTTCGGACTTCTCGCGACGATCGCTGGCGTTCTGATCGTCAGCGCCCGAGAGGATGAGGCGCCGATGGGCGCTCTGAACCGAGGATACTACGTGACGATGACCTTCGCGACGATTCTGTTTGGCTTCGCCGCCTACGTGTTGCTCCAAGGGAACCCCGGCGCGGGGCAAGACCCCCAGGCCTGGCTCTGGCTCTTCTTGGCAGGCGCGACGGGAATCATCACGTCCCTCATCTTCGTGTACGTCACGCAGTACTACACGGAGGCCCGGTACCGGCCCGTGAGGGAGATCGCGCAATCGTCGGAAACCGGCCCCGCGACGAACATCCTGAGCGGCTTCGCCGTCGGCCTCGAGGCAACCGCGGTGCCTGCCGTCGTCGTCGGGATTGCAATCCTCGTCTCGTTCAAGCTCGGAGAGCTCGCCCTTCCGGCCGGTGCGACGGCGGTGAGCGGTGGCTTCTACGGGACCGCGATCGCGACGATGGGCATGCTCGCAACGGCCGCGTACATCCTCGCGGAGGACACGTTCGGTCCGATCACGGACAACGCCGCGGGCATCCTGGAAATGTCCGGGAAGTCGAAAGAGGCTCGCGTACGCCTCGATAAGCTCGATGCGGCGGGGAACACGACGAAGGCCCTCACAAAGGGATACGCGGTTGGGAGCGCGGCCCTCGCTGCGTTCCTCCTGTTCACGGCCTACCTCGACGAGGTTCGAATACTGCGGGAAGCCGCAGGGTGCCCGACGAACTGCACGCCCATCATCAACCTCGCGATTCCCGAGGTCTTCGTCGGGGCGCTCATCGGCGTGATGATCGTATTTCTGTTCAGCTCCCTTGCGATTCGCGCCGTCGGTCGCACCGCATGGGAGATCATCAACGACGTGCGGGCCCAGTTCCGGGAGAAGCCCGGCATCATGGCGGGAACAGAGGACCCCGACTACGCGCGCTCCGTGGACATCTGTACCCGTGCGGCCTTAAGGCAGATGATCGCGCCCGGCCTTCTCGCGGTCCTCGGCCCGGCCATCGTCGGTCTCGCCCTCCGCACCACGCCGTACGCCGCCGAGGCCGTCGGCGCCCTCCTCATGGTCGGCACGATTGCTGGAATCATCCTCGCGATCGTGTTTAACACGGGCGGCGGGGCTTGGGACAACGCGAAGAAACACATCGAGTTGTCCGCGGGCGGCAAGGGGACGCCGACCCACAAGGCCGCTGTCGTCGGCGACACCGTGGGGGACCCGTTCAAGGATACGGCCGGCCCCTCCCTCCACATCCTCGTGAAGCTCTTGTCAACGATTACCCTCGTCATGGCCCCCCTCCTAGTGTGAGCGGGAAAGTTGAAATAGAACCGAAATCTGCATCGAAAGTTGGTTTCCTTGTACGCGATCGTGCAGCGGGAGGACGTCGTGCGAATCCCGCCCGAGCGTTTGGGGGAGGACATTGATGCCCTTGCGCGGGAGCTCACGCGCACGACCCTCGAAGGGAAGGTCGGCGTCGACAAGTCCCTCACGCTGATCGCGAGCAACATCGAGCGCGTCGGGGAGGGCCGGATCGTCCACGGCGACGGCGCCGTCTACCAGACCGTGAAGTACGACGCGGTCGTCTTCGTCCCGCAGCTCCAAGAGATCATCGACGGGACCGTCGTCGAGATCCTCAAGTTCGGTGCGTTCATCCGGTTCGGGCCCCTCGATGGGCTCCTACACATCTCGCAGGTGATGGACGACCGTGTGGACGTCGACGAGGAGAACCAGCGGCTCATCGGGAAGGATTCAAAGCGGGACCTCCGAATCGGGGACAAGGTCCGGACTCGAATCGTGGCCGTGAGCCTGAACGAGCGCGCGCCGCGGGAGTCGAAGATCGGCCTCACGATGCGGCAGCCCGCGCTCGGGAAACACGAGTGGATCGAGGAAGACCGCTCGAAGGCGGAGGGTCGTGCGAAGCGGAAGAAGTGATTGAGATGGTCGTTAAGATTCCGAAGGCCTGCAAGAAGTGCTCCCACGTGACGGACGAGGACGTGTGCCCGCTGTGCGGGGGCCAGACCTCGAAGGAGTGGCAAGGCTACGTGATTGTCGTGGACCACGCGAGGTCCGAGATTGCGAGGAAGATGGGCCTCCATGCCAACGGGAAGTACGCGCTCCGAGTTCGCTGAGTTTTCCGAGCGCGACCTCGTGCTCCCGGAGGGAATGCGGGCCGAACTCTCCCGGCCGATCGGTCGTCTCGTGCGTGGAGCGGAGGTCGTCCCCGCGGTCCGGGGCGCTCTGACGCTCGTGACGGTCGGTGACTACACGACCGCGGACCTCGTCGAGCGCGGGGTGATCCCGCAGATCGCTGTCGTCGACTACAAGACGAAGCGGATCGACGAGCCGAAGTGGCACGAACGGCTCCGGGGCGTCGGCGACTGGGTCATCGTCCTCGAGAACCCCGCGGGAATGATCAAACGAGACGCGTGGCCCGTGATTTCCGAAGCCTTTAAGTCGAGGGAGAGGGTACGTTTGGAGGTCCGGGGCGAGGAAGATCTCCTCGCCCTCGTGTGCATTGCGCTCGGTCCGGACGGAGCGGTCGTGGCGTACGGCCAGCCCGACGAGGGCGCTGTCATCGTCCGTGTGGACGCGACAGCCCGGGCGCGGGTGCGGGACATCCTTCAACGCATGGTGGCGTGAGATGGAAATCGAAATCGTGCACAGGCGAGAGAACCCGCTCCTGAAGCGGGTCGAGGTACTTTTCAGCGTGACGCATCCGAAGGCATCGACGCCGCCACGAGACGAACTCCGCAAGGCCCTCGCGACGGCCTTGAACGCGACGAAGGACATCGTGATCCTCGACCACACGCGATCCGAGTTCGGCCGCTTCGTCTCGCGCGGGTACGCGAAGGTGTACAAGGCGAAGGAGGACGCGCTCCGGATCGAGCGGAAACATATCCTCGTCCGAAACGCGCTTCTCCAAGCGGAAGTGAAGAAGGAGAAGCCGAAGGTGAAGCCGGCTCCCGCCCCGAAACCCGCGGCGCCCGCCAAGGAGGCCGCTCCGAAGACTGCGGAGAAAGCACCCGCTTCCGCCAAGGAAGATAAGCCGGCCGCCGAGAAGAAGGAGGAGAAGGCGGCCCCCGCCAAGGCCGAGAAGAAACCCGAGGCGAAGAAGACCGCAAAGGAGGCGAAGTGATGGCGGATGCGAAGGCGAAGAAGGGGTCGCGCGGGCTCAAGCGGATGTTTTACAAGGTCGAGGACGGCAAGGTCCGACGCGAGAAACCGTTCTGCCCGAAGTGTGGCCCGGGCGTGTTTCTCGCGAAGCACAGCAATCGCGTGAGCTGCGGACGGTGCGGCTACACGGAGTTCGGGAGCAGGTAGCGATTTTTCCGAGGGCTGTAGTCTAGCTGCTCCGCTCTCACCGGAGGGCCTCCCGAACCGGCTGTCACGGCTCGGCCGGACATGGTCCCTCGGCGAGGGTATGGTCCGGCGGCGAGTGGTCCTCGGCTCGTGACCGTCACGCTCTTGGTCGAGCGTGGTGTGGGTCATTGCTTTGGATCATCTGAGGGCGATGAACGCACGCCCTCGGAGCCTGCGGAACTCAGGCTCTCCACGGTCGGATGTACCGTCGTGGAATGGAAATCGGAGTGCAATGCAATTCTCGCGCCCGCCTCCCGGGCTTCCAGGGCTTGTACATGCCCAGGAACGGGGGAGCGGGTGCGTTCGAGTTGAGCACCGCGTAGAGCCACATTGATTGCGCCCACAAGGTCGTCGTTATTCTGGTAGGCACATTCCGGATTGAGACATTTCGAAAGATGACTAGCGCGGCGTCTTAGAACCCCGTGTCCACATTTCGGGCAGGTGCTGCTCGTTCCTCGGGCCTGAACTTCGATGACGCGTATCGACTGCCAAGCAGCCAGGTGCGCAATGAAATCCCGCATTCGGCCGTAGTCCCATGAGTGCAGGTCGCGATTCGACCGTCGGCTCCACTTCCGGTGTTTGCCCTTCATGGTCCGCAGGTCTTCGAGGACGATTACAGGTGAAGGGTAACCCGCAGCGAACTCGACAATCTCATGAGCAATCCGATAGGTCCAGTACCTCTTGTAGTCGGCCACGACGACCGGACTCTTGAGGCCCGCTGTGCGGAGGGCGTTCCGTGCATCAAGTCCGCGCAGGCGATGACGGATTGCACGTCCATGCCAGAACTTCGGCTTGATAAGCCCTCTTATTGGGTCCACCGCCGCGCCTACGGCCACGTTGACGATGCCAAGATCCATTCCCACGTAGGTCCGCCCGGCGTAGTCGGGGGATGTTACGTCGCGACTGAAGTAAACATGCAAGACTAACCGTTGCTTCTCTCTTCGGAGTTCAGCAGTGAACGTACCTCTCTCCGGACCATCTCGCCTCAGGATTTCCTCGATGAACGTATCATGGCCGCGACCCACAACTCTGAGGAACATGTGCCGGCGAAGCCTGATCGGGTGAACGAGCCTCACGGCGTAGTTCCCTCGCCGGGTCCGCACAAACCGACATGCCCTCGACCGGAAGCACGCCACTGGGTTCTTGATGCCGCGGGGGAACAGCGGCTCCACACGGGCGAACTCAGCCGCAGACTCGGGCGTGACCCCGAAGGGGATCGACTTGTCCCCGACGACGGAACGGAGGCCCGACCATGTACCACTCTCATCCTCGACAACCCCTTGGAGGAAGCCGTAGTCGATTTGATCTGCGAATCGTGCCGCAAGGAAAACCTGCCTCCGCCACAGTCTCGACTGCGATTTGTACTGTTGGTAGACTTTCGCGGCGATGCCTTCAGCGAGGACTTGCTTTCTGTATGTCGTCCCTCTCAGAATGAAGAACTCGGACGTCGCCCTTCCTAGCAAGGCAATTACATCGCGTTTTGACAGCTTGCTATAACGAAAGCGTGAGACAAGCGTGAGTCCACTGCTTATCAACTGCACCTCGTCTCTCAGGAGCTGATCGAGGATGGCCTCGTCGCGGCGAGTCCCTGCGACGGCAATTTTCAACGTCCGGGTGATTTTGATGCCTACTGAGATCGCCACCCCCCAGATAACGGACATTGTAGGGGGTCGGTGAAAGTGCCTGTCGGAACAACCGTCCCCGTGGACCTGTGATTTGCTGTCGTGGCCAAAGTTGACTTATAGGGCTGCTTCTCTGGCGCCGTCCCGGGCCTGTAGTCTAGCTTAGTCCCCTTGCATTTGGCTGCCAGCCGGACACAGGGACGCTAAAGGATAGGACAGAGGCCTCCGGAGCCTCTGACCTGGGTTCGAATCCCAGCAGGCCCGTCGTCTCCCGAGGTATGGAGGTCAATCGCAGAGGACTGTCCGCCCGACCTTGACGGTTCGAATGCCGTCGTCCGACGGGTCCTTACCACGCAATATCGTGGCTCAAGGGGGCGGTAGGCCGAGCTGCCTGAAAATTGCGAGGCTGTCCCCGAAGATCCGGATGTTCTTTACTTTCTGATCCGAGTCGAAGGAAAGCACGAGCGCGTACTCCCCAGAAAAGCTCTTGTGAGTCGGCGGAATGTTCTGGCCCTGAGGCGTTCGGATCGGCCCTTTCATCGTTGCTCGTACAACGTCATTGACCAGGACGACCTCATCCCCCTCGGCTACCTTCCCACGGTTGACGATCGTGAAATCGGGGAACGCCGCGAACAGCCCATTCAGGTACTGCCGCACGGCCTCTCGGCCCTTGATTGCTTGGGGAAGTAAGGGGTCTTGGTATACGACGTCCTCCGCGTACTGCTTGACGACGGCGTCCCCTTTGTGCGTGTTCCAGTTCCGCACGACACTCTCCAAGGCTGCTTCCGTCAAGTGATGTCCCATTGCCTCACCCCACGAAGGAACTGCTGCTCTTTTGATAAACGTATCGGTGTTCTGACCCCCATTCTAAGGAGAGGATTCGAATCCCAGCAGGCCCGCTTCGATTCCGAGCGGAAGACGGACTCGCTTGCATTCTGCGCGTTCCACCCCCGTCTCCACACGTCCTAATAGCGCCGCTGTCATTCCGACCCCGGGAAAAACTGTGTCGTTCGCGCTCCGCGCAGTCGGCGTCGTGCGAGGCGGCCTCCCGCCGCGAGAGTCCGGAAGGCCGAGGCCGTCCAGCACCGCGGAGATCGACGGCCGAATTGAGATCCTCCCAGAGTTCGAGGAAGCGCTCGACGGTATCGAGGCGTTTTCGCACGCGTTCATCCTCTCATATCTCCATCTGTTGCCGGAGGACGCGAAGGGCCTCGTCAAGGTGAAGCCGCGCCGACACCGCCGAGAGGGTGTCGGCCTCGACGAAGTGCCCACGGTCGGCGTGTTCGCGACGGACTCGCCCGCGCGGCCGAACCCAATTGGTCTTACGCTCGTCAAGATCGTTCGGCGGGAGGGCAACGTCCTCGTCGTACGCGGCCTCGACCTCTATGATGGCACGCCCGTGGTCGATATCAAGCCGTATCGGACGGACTACAAGGCGGCGCAACACGAGGTCCCCTCCTGGGTCGCCGAATACGACCACGAGCGCGAGCCCCTGTGAAAGTGGTCGATCAATC
>DATESQ010000002.1:0-9833 GCA_035283985.1 Thermoplasmata archaeon
GAGCGCGGTCCTTGTCGGGATCGCAGCGCTCATCGGGTCCCTCATCCCGCTGTCTCCGTTCCTCGTCACGAGGAGCAACATCCTCCTGGGGATTGTCGGCTCGCTGATCGTGAGCGCGATCACGTTGTTCGTGATCGGCTGGTACAAAGCCAAGGTGACCGTGGGCCGGCCCGCGCGGAGCGGGCTCCAGATGCTCCTGATCGGGATCGTGTCCGCCCTCGCGGGCTTCGGGATCGCGTTCCTCGTGAGCGGCGGAACGTTCGTCGGCGGGTAGCCGCTGCCACAGTCTTTATTACGGCCCGGGTTCTCGGGCCTGCCGCGCGGCGATAATATAGCCTGGTTAGTATGATGGCTTGCCAAGCCATCAGCCCGGGTTCAAATCCCGGTCGCCGCACTTCGTTCCTCTTCGATGCGGGCAACGGTTAAGGCCACGAGCGGCATTGCGCCGCCGTGCCCGCGCTGAAGGACCTCGGCGAGCGCGCGGTCGTCGACCAGCTGAAGAAAATCTTCGACCGCGGTCATCCCGTGGGCCTCGGCCACGACTGCGGCGTCGTGGAATGGGGCGAGGACTATCTCGTGATCACGACGGACGCAGTGAGCGCGCGGACCCACGTCCCGCCGGGCGCGACGCCGCAGCAGCTCGGGTGGTACCTCGTCGCGATTAACCTGAGCGACATCGCGGCGGCGGGCGCGTACCCGCTCGGCGTCGTCGCGGCCCTCGCGGTGCCGCGGGACACGGAGCTCGACTTCGTGAAAGGCCTCGCGCGTGGGATGGAGGACTGCGCACGCCAATTCGGCGTCGCGATCGTCGGCGGGGACACGAAGGAGTCCGAAACGATGACCCTCGTCGCGACCGCGGTCGGGAAGGTCCCCAAGAAGCGGATCCTCCTGCGGTCCGGCGCGAAGCCTGAAGACATCGTCGTCCTCACGGGTGACCTCGGCCGCGCGGGATGGGCATCCCGTGCACTCGTGAACCCGGAGCAACGCCCGCAAGCGGCGGACCTCCTGCTCCGAATCTTCCCGCGCGTCCAGGAGGGGATCTTCTTCTCCGAGAGCGGCGTCGTCACGAGCTGCATGGACATCTCCGACGGCCTCGGGACGACGATCCATCAACTCAGCGACGCGAGCAAGGTCTCGTTCGTCATTGACTTCGATGCGATCCCCCTCTACAAGGGACTTCAGGGCGAGGGCCGGGGCGCGCTGGAGGACCTCACGATCTACTACGGCGGGGACTACGAGCTCGTCGCGACGGTCCGCCCCGACGCCCTGGGTCCGCTCCTCGAGAAGTACCGGCAGGCGAAGGGGAAGGAGGAGATCCACAAGCTCACCGTGATCGGCAAAGTCGAAGCGAAGGGCGGGAACCGACTTTACTCGAAGATCGGCGGGACGGTCCCGCTGGAGAGCCGCGGCTGGGAGCACTTCCGCACCTTCTCCGGATTCGGAACGAGCACGAAAACGCTTTAACCGCCGCTCGGGTTGCATACCGGAAAATGGCGAGCAAAGCGGACTTCGTCGAGCCGCTTGACGTGCGCGAGCCGCCGGGCCGAGCGATGGGCAAGGTCGCGGAGCTGTGGAAGCGCCTCGAGACGGGCAAGATCTTGTGCACCGCGTGCGCGCGATACTGCAAGATCGGCGAGGGGCAGGTCGGGCTGTGCGGCGTCCGCGGCGTCCACGATGGCAAGCTGTGGCTTTACGTGTACGGCCGCGTGATTACCGGCCACGTCGACCCGATCGAGAAGAAGCCCGTGATGCACTACCGCTCGGGCTCGAAGATCTTCAGCATCGCGACGACGGGTTGTAATTGGCTTTGCCATCCTGCGGGGACACCTATCCTCATGGCGGATGGGGATGTCCGTCCCGTCGAGGAGATAAGGCCAGGGGAGGCGCTGTCGTCTGTGAGGGACCACGGAGAGTCCGTTCCCGACATCGTCACGGCTGTCGGATCCAGAAAGGCGGCGACGTTTGCCGCCGTGATCGAGGGGCTACGGGAGCCGCTCCTCGGCACGGCCGGCCACCCGGTCCTGACTCAACGCGGCTGGGTGTCGCTCGTCGAGATCGGGGATACAGACCACGTCTTGACGGTCGATGAACGGTTTCCGATGGCGGAAACCTGGCCGAACGAATTCCCCGTGCCACACCATGGCCCAGCGGCCCATCCCCTGGAGATGGACAAGTTCTGGCGAGAGGTCAGCTCTCCCTCTCGAATCGAGATTCGGTACCGATGGAACAAGGTTCGGACGGTCCGCTCTGAGGCGGAACGAGAAGACGTCTATAGCTTCGAGTGCGTGCCGTTCCACAACTACGTCGCGAATGAAGTCGTCGTGCACAACTGCCGATACTGCCAAAATGCCGACATCAGCCAGAGGCGCAAGGTCGAGGGGATCGAGGTTGTGCCCGAAGACGTCGTGAAGATGACCCTCGACCAGGGCTGCCAGGGCATCGCGTACACGTACAACCAGCCGACGATCTTCATCGAGTTCGCGAGGGACATCGGTGTCGCCGCGAGGAAGGCGGGGCTGATCAACATCTTCGTGTCGAACGGCTACGACACTCCCGAGGCCGTCGCGGAGATGCCACAGTTCCTCGACGCCGTCACGGTCGACTTCAAGGGGAGCGGCGAGACGAAGTTCGTCCAGCGGTACATCGGGATTCCGAACGCGGACCCGATCTTCCAGACGATCAAGGACATGCGGGACACGAAAAAAATCCACATCGAGATCACGGACCTCATCGTGCCGCAGGTCGGCGAGGACCTCGAGGCCGCGCGCAAGCTGAGCCGGTTCGTCTACGACGAGCTCGGCCCGGACACGCCGATCCACTTCCTCCGCTTCCACCCGGACTATAAGATGATGGAATTCCCGTGGACGCCCGTCGAGACGCTCGAGAAACACTGCGAGGTCGCGAAACAGGCCGGATTGAAATACGTCTACATCGGGAATGTCCCGGGACACCCGCTCGAGCACACATACTGCCCGGGCTGCGACGCGATTGCGATCCGCCGATACGGGTTCGACATCACGGGCTGGTATCTCGATAAGAACAACCGCTGCAAGAAGTGCGGGTATCAGCTCCCGATCATCGGCGCGCTCGAGCGGACGTTCAAGGACGACCGGTTCTACTCCGTCCTCTACCACCGTTAGCCGGCGAGCTTTCCCCTCTCGATGAGCGGCTTGCCATCGACCTCAACGGTCGCGTCGGCCAGGATCGCATCCACGCGAACGCCGCACGAGATTCGCCCGCCGAACGGGATGCTGTCGCCGAACACGATGTGGACCGCGCCGAGCGACTTCTCCGCTTCCGGCAGCGAGCTCGTCGTCTTCGCGCGCGGGTTGAGACCGATCCCGAGCTTCGCGACGTTGCGACCTTCGCGCCCGCCACGGTTCATCTCGAGAATCGCGGACTCCGCGCCCGTGACCCGGGTCGCGTAGCCCTCCTTGAGCAACACACTCGCGGGCTGGTGGAGCGGTTCGTGGAAGTACATGTCCGGCGCGAGGCGCCCCTCCGCTGTGCCCTCGACGGGCGAGACGAAGATCTCCCCGGCGGGGAGGGTCGTGACCTCGCCCTTCCGCGCGGCGACGCCCGTGTCCTTGAAGTTCCAGTCGCGGCCGCGGGTCATGAACATCGCGTCCGTTCCGGCGGGCGTGGCGACGTGGACCTCCGTCGTGCCGCGGAGCTGCCGCTGCAGGCGTCGCATCTTCTGCTGGATCTCCGTGTGGTCCGCGGTGAGCGCACCGCCGCCCTCGAGCATCGCCTCCGTTACGCCGGGCATCGACACAACGCGCGCGCCCGCGCGGTTCGCGGCTCGGCGGGCGTGGGTGTGCGTCATCGAGTGCGTCGTCGCGAGCAGCAGGACGTCGGCCTCGAGCATCCCGGCCGCGAGGACCTCCGGAGCCTCGCCGGCCGGGCCATCCCGCGTTCCAATCAGCGCAAACACGGGGTCGCAGCCCGCGGCCGAGGCCGCGTAGAAGAACGCACGGCCGATGGGCAGGCGCTCGGGGTCTGCGATGATGAGCACGTCCTCCCCCGCCTTCAGGCCCGCGCTCGTTCGGAGCACGGATGCAGCTCCCTCCTCGAGTGCCATCGACGATGAGGCATTGGGGACCACGAAAAAAAGGCTTCGTCTGGACTCGCGCGTTCGGATGCCTGATAATCGCCCGGAAACATCTAAGTAAGGACATCCCCGAATGACGCGGTTGGTTCATGCGGGTCTCCACCCAGGAACTGAAGCGGATTCTTCGGGACTTCAACGCGCGGTACAAAGCTGCGTTCTCCGCGATCGTGTCGCGGAGTGGCGTCCCAATCGCGTGGGAGCTCCCGCCGGAGATGAAGGTGGACCACCTCGCGACACTGAGCGCGACGATCATGGGGGCCGCCGAGGTGATCTACACGGGACTCACGGAGGTCCGCCCGAAGCGGGTCCTCGTGGAATCCGAGGGCGGAACGCTGATCGCAACGGGGATCGGGGAGAAGGCGTTCGTCGTGGCGATGGTCCCGGGGGCCGCGGACGGCGTCACCGAGGGGTTGGAGGCGGCGACGATCGCGATCCGGAAAGTGCTGCGGGGCCAGGGCTGAGCCACCGGCCGACGAGCCGGGTCCGGAACGCGCCGTACGGCGGCCAGGTGTCGAACTTCCAGAACAGCAGGCCCATCGCGATCCCGAGGGCCGCGCCGCCGAGGATGTCCGTCGGGTAGTGCGCCCCTTCGTAGATCCGTGCCCACCCCACGAGGGCGGCGTAGGGGAGGAGCCACGGGAGCCATCGACGCTCGTGGAGGCCCACGAGGAGGGCGAATACGAAGGCGCGCGAGGTGTGACCGCTTGGGAAGGCGGGATCGAATCGGTCCGGAAGGAATGGCAACGCGAGAAGCCGCACGTCTTGGTACACGTCCGCGGGCCGCGGCCGGCCGATCGCGAACTTGAGCGCCTCCGTCACGACGAGGACCGCGAGGAGGGCGACCGCGAGATCGAACGCGAGGGTTCGTCGGCCGCGAAACCACAGTACGACCGCGTAGAGGAGCAAGACGTAGAGGAGCGCCGTGAAGTCAAGGAGGAGCGCGAGGACGTCGAGCGCCGGATGCGAGCCCGCGTTCAGCGCGCGGAAGATCTCTTCCTCGCCCGCCATCGGCGCGCGATGCGGCGTCGCGTAGAAAAGGGCTCCCATCCCGAGAGGAGGTTCCGACCGAAGCAGATGTGAACGGACGATCGGGCAATAATGAGATAACGCCCGCCGTGATGGGGAACCCGTCGATGCCCGAGATCCGGGGAATCACGTTCGACGCGTTCGGGACGATCATCGACACCGGCCGGGCGGTCCTGATCGGCGTCGCGAACCGCGTCGCTGCGGACCACCGCCTCCCCGTTTCCGGGGACCGGTTCTTGGAGCGGTGGGACGCGCACTTCTTTGCGGCCGACCCCGGCGAGTTCCTGACCCTCGCGGAGGCGTCGTCGGTAAGTCTTGCGAAGGCGTTCCTCGATTTCGGGGTCGACGGCGATCCGGATCCGTATGTCGACCTCCTCGAGCGGAGGTGGAGACGTTCTCGGCCGTATCCGGAAGTGCGGGAGGTCCTCGCGGCGCTCGACCGCGTGCGGAAAGCCGTCGTCTCGAACGCGGACGACGCGCTGCTCAAGGAAATTCTCGCCCGCAACGGGCTCACGTTCGACGCCGTCGTCACGTCCGAGGCGTGCCGCTCGTACAAGCCCGCCTCTCGGATCTTCGAGGTCGCATTGCGGGAGCTCGACATCGAACCGGGGGCGGTCCTCCATGTTGGGGATTCCCTGGAAGCGGATGTTGGCGGCGCACGCCGGCTTGGCATGAGGACGGTTTGGGTGAACCGCGCGGGGGAAACGCGCCGGCCCGACCAGCCCGTCTCGGACTTCGAGATTCCGGATCTCAGGGGCCTGCTGGACATCGTTGCGCCCCAAGGGACGGCGTGAGTCGCGGGGCCGTGGCGTCGAATCGTTTATACCCGCCCGAGTCCATAGCCGCGTCGGAGGGGTGCCTGTTGTCGCAGGTTACCGTGGGAGAGAGGATTCTCGTCCACCTATTTTCGTCCGTGCGCTTCGCGGACGCGTTTGAGTGCCCGAAGGAGATGACCCAGGAGGGAATCGCACAGGCGTTGGGAATTAGCCGGGCCCACGCCGCGCTCGAGCTGAAGCGGCTCCGGACGTCGGCGCGGGTCGCGGAGCGAATGGCCCACGTCGCGGGCGCGAAGACACGGCGGAAGGTGTACGCACTCACGCACAACGGCGCGCCGCACGCGCGGGCGCTCCGAGACCTTGCGCGGGAGAAGCGGATCCTCCTCGTCGATGCCGCGGAGCGGCACGATGCGCGGGGCGAGGACGCGATCGCGGCCTTGAAGGGGCGCGGCGTCCGGGAGCCGGAGGCGATCCAGCTCGTCCTCACGTCCGACGTGATCGACCTCGGGGAGGTGCGTCCCGCGGCGTGGACGCCCGAGATCCCCATCCCGCAGCCGTTCGTGGATCGGGAGGCCGAACTCGAGTCCCTGAAGGCCTGGCTCGCGTCGCCCGCTCCGCTCGCGGTGATTCTGGGTGTCGCCGGCGTCGGGAAGACGGCCCTCGCGACGGTGACGACCGGGTCGTTCCACGGGCCCGTGTGGTACCGCAAGGTGTACGGCTTCGAAGACGCACGCACGTTCACGGCGGCCCTCGGAGATTTCCTCCGGCGCATCGACCGCCCTCGACTGCGGAACTACCTCGCGGGCGGCCGGTTCGACGCGGTCGACCTCGCCACAATTTTTCTTGCGGATCTCCGCGGCCTGTTCCTCCTCATCGATGACGTCCTCGCCGCCCCGGACGTCGCTGGGATCCTCCGGCTCATCATCGAGAGCGGCGGTGACGTGAAGATCCTCGTGACCTCGCGGGAGCGGCCGGACGGGCTCGTCGTGCCGGGACGTCCCGCGCCGCTCCAGCTGACCCTCGGGGGCCTTCCCGCGGACGCCGCGCGGGCCTTGTGCGTCCATCTCCTTGCGGGGCGTGCGGATGGCGTGGAGCGAATCGTGAGCCTGAGTCGCGGCCACCCGCTCGCCCTGCGGCTCCTCGCCCTCGGACCCGCCGACGGGGCGGCCGGGGAGGCGGAGCGCCTCCTCGAGGACGCGATCCTGGATGGCCTCGACCCGGATCTCGAGCGGGCCGCCGGAGCGCTCGCCGTCCTTCGAAAGCCGACGACGCGGCCCGCCCTCCTCGGCATCTCCGCCACCCAGCTTCACCGCCTCGTCCGAAAGGGGCTCGCTACCAGCAGCGGGCCGGGCCACGCGGTCCACGACCTCGTGCGGGAGGTCCTCCTCCCTCGGATGCCGCCCCGGGCCCTCCGGGCCGCCCACGGCGCGGCCGCGGTCGCAGCGTCGAAAGGCAATGATCCAATCGAGGAGGCGTACCACCTCGAGGCGGCGGGGAGCCCGCACCGCGCTCGGGACGCTCTTCTCGACCACGGCCCGGCCCTCCTCGATTCGCCTGCGATCGGGGAGCTCGCTCGGATGCTCGGGCGTCTCCCGCCAACGCCGGAGAGCCGCCTCCTCCTCGCGGAGGCATCGGACCGACTCGGTCGGAGCGACGATGCACGCGCCCTCGTGGAGCCGATCGCGGGGATCCCGGGACACCGGCATCGCGGGGATGCGCTCCTCGTCCTCGGCCGGATTGCGAGTCGACGGAACGCGCTCGCGGAGGCCCGCGGATTCCTCGCGGACGCGATCGTGGCAGCGACGGGCCGGCGGGACCGACGCCTCGAGGGCCTCGCGCGCCGATCCCTTGCGCATGTCTTGCGGAAGGCAGGCGACCTTGCGGGTGCGGAGCGGGAGCTGGGCCGGGCAATCGCAATCCTGGAGTCCACGGGCCCGCCACGGGAACGGGTCCGGGCCCGTCTCGAGCGGGCGACGATCCGCCTGCAGTCCGGGGACATCGACACGGCGGCGGCGGAGCTCGAGGAACTTATCGTGGACCCGGACCGAGGGCCGCGGGAGGATGCCGCGATCCGGTCCAACCTCGGAATCGCGCGGTTCCGGAGGTCGAAGGTGGCGGAGGCCGCGGACCTCTTCGAGGCGAGCGCGCGGGCGGCCGAGCAGGGAGGGGACTTCCGGGTCGCGGCGTACGCGCTCGCGAACGCCGCGGACGCCTACCTCGCGGCAGGTCGGATGAACGACACGGAATCCGCCCTCCGGCGGGCGCGCGAGTTCGCCGCCCCGTTCAACGATCCCGTCCTCGAGTCCACGATCCTCACGAACGATGGGAAGCGCCTCGCAGTGCAGGGTGCGACGAGCGACGCCGAGGCACGCCTCCGCGAGGGCGTCGAGCGGATCCGCCACACGGGGAACGTTCCGAGTCTCGTAGAGCGGATGCGCGAAATCGCCGCGTTCTACGAGGCCGCGGGCCGCACGGACGACGCGGTCCGATGGCGCCGCGAATCGGAAAGTCTCCAACATGGACCTTCGAATGGACCACCGCGCGAGGGGACTGTCTGACGCGTCGCTCCCTTACAAAAGTTATTAAATAGCGCGGACCCATGCGGCCGCGTCTGCGACGTGTCGCAGGGATGGGATGACGGAGAGTTGTTTCTCCTACGGCAGGTTCATCGCATGAGAGCGAAGCTGTTCGTCGCTGCGCTCACCCTCGGACTGCTCCTCAGCGTCCTCGTTGCAATCCCGCCGCCGGCCCAGGCCGCCGTGACGGCGTCCGTCGACCCGCCGAAATACGACCCGTTCTTCTACACACCCGGCGAGACGATTCGGTTCACGATCAACGTCGGGCCCGCGGACCCTCGGACGTTCGACGTTCTGGTCGTCTGGGACAACGGCCCGTCGCGCATCGAATGGAGCGGAACTCTGTTCGACGATCAGACGATTCCGGCCGCCGTGTCGAGCCTCGTCCTCACGTACACAATGCCCGCCGCGATCCCGGACGGCGACTACTACTGGATCGAGGTCCATGACGAGAATTGGATCGAAAACGCCGGCGTCGGCACGAGCTTCGGGAACATCCCGCGCCTCTTCGTGCGGACGTGGGCGATCAGCCTCGAGTTCGACCGGCCCGCGTACCTGCCCGGGGACGACGTGGTCGTGATCTGGTCCGTGAACTCCCTCCGGAACGGCTCCCTCGCGCCGAACGGCTCCGGGAAGCTTTGGGTCTGGGACAGCGCGGACATCCCGTTGATCTCGCCGAATCCGCACACGTTCCTGCTGCCCACGGGCACGCTCCAGTTCACCCTCCTCGGGACGGTCCCGACGGACCGCTCGATCATCGGATTCGCATACTATAACAACACGCAGTCGAACCCTGACCGGTTTGCGTCTGCGAACGCGTTCGCAGAGGTCGACGGGCTCCGCATCGTCGTGAACGTCCCCTCGAATACGTATGAGCCGGGCGGCATCGTGACGCTCGACGTCCGCGCGAGGGTCACGGACGGTCCCATTTTCCCAACGACCCCGGGCGCGCCGGGCGTCGAGATCGACATCACCGTGACGGACCAGCTCACGGGCCTCGCGGTCGACGGGTATGGGGCGCAGAACCTCTTGACGGACGCACATGGGTACGTACGCCATGGGTTCCAGCTCGCCTCCGGGGTCGCGGAGGGCACCTCGTATCAGGTTCTCGCGGACGGTGTTGCGAACAACGCGGTCACCGCCTCGGGCACGGACGTCTTCGCGGTCGCCGTGAACGTCGAAGTCGTCGCGATCCTGACGTTCAACAAGAACCAGTACATGAGCGGCGACCTCGTTGAGATGGACGTCGACGTCCTCGGCAGCGCCGGGCCGTTCACCTACATGTACGAGGTCCGCGACGGAACGACGGGAAGCCTCCTTGCAGGGGCGACGTCGACCGACCGC
>DATESQ010000003.1:0-9293 GCA_035283985.1 Thermoplasmata archaeon
ATGCCCGTCCCCATGATTCCGCAACCGGCCCCCCATGCACAGCCTCCGCCCGCGCAGGCACAGCCTCCACCAATGTACGCGCCGCCTTCCCAGTACCCGCCTCCCGCCCAATACGGGCCTCCCGTCCAATATCCACCGTCCGCTCAGTATCCGCCCCCAGCGCAACAGGCAGCCGCGTACCCGTACCCTCCCGCGTACGGAACCGCACCTCCGCAAGCGTATGCACCGGCGCAACGGACCGCGGCACCCATAGCGGCCGGCATCCTGTTGATCCTCGCCGGCATCATCGCGCTCATCAATTGGGGGATCGTCTTGGCGCTCGGCGGCCTGCTCGCGGCCGTTGGAGGGGAACTCCTCATCCTGATCGGGGCGGTTGGCGTAATCTTCGGCCTCTTCGCGATCATCGGGGGCGCCATGGCGGTTCGGCGGAAGAGTTGGGGCTTGGCCCTCGTCGGGAGCATCCTCGGGCTGTTCACGATCGGCTTCGTGGGTGAGGCCACGGTTCTGTCCCTGATCGCCCTCATCCTCATTGCCATCTCCCGAAGGGAGTTCACGTAACTTCACGCGGCTTCCTCTGCTCCGCCGGAGCCGTTCGTGGGCAGGAGAATCCTTGGCCGAGTTGGCGTGGCCCTCGGAAGCGAGCGTTGTCACACGGGACCAAAAGCTGTCGAGGGCCCCTCTACAGCTTCGACCCTCCCGCGGCCTTCGTCGGGTCCGGCGGGAGCATGAACCCCGCACTTCTTCGCGGCCGTGACGAAAGGATAAGTGGCGGTGAAACGCTCCGTCGCCGATGGTCCGGATCGGCGGGTCGACGTTCAGCAAGCGGCCGTTCCGCCCGCAAGTCGAGCTCCTCCGGGACGCGGGGTTCGACTATTTCGAGATCGACCTCGCGTGGCTCGAGCCCGGAGCGAAGCTCGAGACCGCGGCGCTGGAACTCGCGGAAGTCCTGCCGATCGAGACCGCGCACCTCCCGCCCTCGCGGTTCACGCGGGAGGACCAGGAGCGGTTCCAGCGCTTCCTCGACTACACTGCCATGGCGGGGCCGAGGATCTACAACATCCACCTCGCGCCGAGTCGGTCGACGCCGAACATCTCCCTCGATGTCCGCACGCAATGGCTCGTCGAGTTCACGGACGCCGCACACGCGCGCGGCCTTACAGTCACGCTCGAGAACATCCTCGAGCCGCTGTCGGTCCTCGCGGAGGTCTTCACACGAATCCCGCGGATGACGTTCTGCCTCGACGCCGGCCATGCGTCGCTCGACAACGAGACGAAGCGTCCGTACGAACTCCTCTCACTCCTGGGAGATCGTCTCGGCCTCGTGCACGCGCACGACAACCGGCAGGGTCATGGAGAACCCGGAGACCTCCATCTGCCGTTCGGCCAGGGGACGATTCAGCTCGAATCGATTCTCCGCGCCGTCCGCGCGAGCGGCTTCGACGGCCATGCCACGCTCGAGCTGTTCACGGGCACGAGGGACGAGAAGGCGGACAGCCTCGCGAAGGCCCGCGCCTGGCTGGGCGGGTAGTTTCGCCCATCCCTGGGAGAAAGCGTCTTCTCGATCCGCTGCCTTGGTAGAAAGCTATATGCATATGAGTACAAATGTGGGAAAGCCCATGGCCAAGACGATTGCAATCGCGGACGACGTCTACGAGACGCTCTCGAAGGAAAAGAGACCGGGGGAAAGCTTCAGCGACGTGATCCGTCGGCTCGGTTCCCGTGGCGGGAACCTCCTCGAGTGTGCGGGGATCCTCAAGGACGTTCCGGAGGCGAAGTTCCAGCGGTTCCGGACCGCAGCCCTGAGCGTCGACCGGCCGCTCTCGGTAGAACTGGGGTGGAAGAGGAGGAAGAGGGCGTGAAGTGCCTCGACACAGCCGTCCTGATTGACCTGACGCGCGATCTTCCCAGTGCGGTGCAGGCCGTGGGACAGGCCCTCGCTGGAGGCGCCGTCACGACCGAGGTCAACGCGTTCGAACTGTACTCGGGGGCTCACGAACGTGGCCGGCAGGTCCCGCTGGACTTTTCTGCGGTAGAGAAGATTCTCCGACGGGTTGACGTGCTACCGCTGAACCGCCGGGCTTCCATCCGCGGCGCGGAGATTGCGTCTCTCCTTCGCTCCCGTGGGCAGGATGTCGGCGGCCTCGACGTGCTCATTGCCGCCATCGCGATGTCCCATGGAATTGACACAATCGTCACGGAGGACACTGACGACTTCCGTCGCATCCCCGGCCTTCACGTCGAGACGTACCGGTAGTTTCGGCCACCCCTCCCCAGCCCGGCTTCATAGGCCTCCGAAGCCTCCTTCCGCAGGGGAGACCGCTTGGGCCGCACCGTGCCGACGTACCGCCTCCACACGGAGTCGATCATCAACGACTGGATGGACTACCGCCGCGCCCTCCGC
Source organism: Thermoplasmata archaeon (assembly GCA_035283985.1). Classification (GTDB taxonomy): domain Archaea; phylum Thermoplasmatota; class Thermoplasmata; order RBG-16-68-12; family RBG-16-68-12; genus EA-19. Next base: position 2,402 of record DATESQ010000003.1, read on the forward strand.
GAGAGGGATCGCGAGGTGTTCGACGAGGTGATGTTCAAGGCCCGCCAGCACGCGAGCGCGGGGAGCTACTGTGCCCACCTGGACCCCGTCGACACGATGTTCCTATCGATCCTGCTCGAAATGCAGAAGGAGATCCAAAGGACGAGGGACATGCTTATCGAGAAACCGACGCATACACAGGTCGATGGCGAAGAGGGTCCCGAAAGCGGCTGACGTGCACGATGGCGGGAGCCGGTTCCGGACGGTGGGCGACGGGAGCGGGATTGACCACGACGGGAGGTTCTACAGGGAGGAGATTCAGCTTGCGTTTCGGAACCGGGGGATCTTCTTGGAGGGGCTGCGGTATCCGATCACTCCCACGGGGATGCATTACCTGCTCGTCCACTTCGACGTCCCGGACGTCGATGCCAACCGGTGGCGCTTGGCGGTGGGGGGCCTCGTTTCTAGGCCCTTACGGATGACCCTCGACGAGATCAAACGACGCCCGGTCGAAACGCTCGCTGTGACGATGGAGTGTGCGGGCAACGGCCGGGCCCTCCTGAACCCGAGGCCCGTCAGCCAGCCATGGCTCGTCGAGGCGGTCAGTACCGCCGAATGGACGGGCACGCCGCTTCGCGGGATCCTGGAAGAGGCGTCGGTCCGTGACGAGGCCGTCGAGATCCTCTTCACGGGGCTCGATCGGGGAGTGCAGGGCGACGAGGTTCAACAGTACGAGCGCAGCCTGACCATCGAAGAGGCGATGCGGGATGAAGTGCTGCTCGCCTATGAGATGAACGGCCAGCCGCTCCAACCCCAGCACGGCTATCCCTTGCGGCTCATCGTTCCCGGATGGTACGGGATGGCGAGCGTGAAGTGGCTGGACACCATCACGGCGATCGCAGAGCCGTTCCACGGCTACCAGATGGATCGCTCCTATCGATACTCCGCGGAAGCCGATGATCCGGGGGAGCCGGTGTCCCTGATTAAGGTCCGGGCTTTGATGATCCCGCCCGGCATCCCCGATTTCCTGACTCGCACGCGCGTCGTTCAGGCGGGACCCGTTGTGCTGATGGGGCGGGCCTGGGCCGGGCGGTTGGAAGTCTCCAAAGTGGAGGTGTCCACGGATGGCGGCTCCACCTGGTCAGAGGCACGGCTGGGGGAGACGACGTCGCCCTTCGCGTGGCGGGGGTGGTCCTACGAGTGGCAGGCGAGGCCTGGTCGACGTGTTCTGTGCGTCCGCGCGACCGACGGCAAGGGAACCACCCAGCCGGTCGACCAGTCGTGGAACTTCCATGGCATGGGCAATAACATGGTCCAGCGTGTGGACGTGGTTGTGGAATGAGGACCGGCGGCGCCAGCCACGCCTGAGGTGGGCGAGTTCGAGCAAGCGCCTCACCAGTGTGCGGTTCTGTGGTACAACACGCGCCTCGTACGGTTTGGCCATCCGGCTGTATTCCTCGACCAGAATCTGAGCGGCGACCTCCGCGTCCACGCACATGCATCTCCCTTCGGGATTTAGACGTCTCGCGATCGTCCCTTGGGGACACTTTCGGCCATCCCCTCTGCGCCCCGCCTTATCTGCCGACCCGACATCGCAATCCCAGGGGGAGTTCACCCACGCAGGGTTGGCTCATCGACGCGTATCCGGACTACGACAAGGACACGATCGTCCTGTGGCTGTGGACTGAGCGCGGGGCCCACCGGATCGAGGACGCGAAGTTCGAGGTCTCGTTCTTCGTCCGGACCCCGCCGTCCGAGCGGAGCGAGGTCCGAAAGCGCCTCGGGATCCTCGACCAGGTGAAGGAGGTCCGGGAGGTCGAGCGGCGCGTCGACATCGGGAGCGAGGAGGCCGTGCCCGTCCTCGAAATCGTCCCCCGCCACTACAAGGAACTCCAGGACATCGCGAAGATTGTCGCGTCGAACGGCGGGTACCACGACTACGCGCTGTACAACGTCGACCTCCGGTTCGGCCAGCGGTACTGCCTCGCACACAGGATCTTCCCGTGCGGCCTCCTGTGGTACAACAACGGCCGATGGCGGGCGGAGGAGGAGCAGTTCGCGCTCGACTATCCGATCCCGAAGCTCCGCGCGGAGGTCCTCGACATCCACGTCGACAACCCTCTCGGGATCCCGCGGTTCCAGGACAAGCTCCTCGGCGCCCGCATTGGCGAGGTCGAGGTCGAGGGCAGCGAACCGGAGATCCTCGAGACGCTGAACGCGGCCGTGCGGGACGTCGACCCAGACGTCGTCCTCACGGATGGCGGGGACGCGTTCACGATGCCGTACCTCGCGCGGAAGGCCGCAGAGCATGGCGTGAACTTGCAGCTTGGCCGCGACCCGGATCGGTTTGTCGAGCGGCGGGGGAAGTCGTACTTCACGTATGGAAAGATCGTGTACAAGCCGGGGCAGTACCTCCTGAAGGGCCGGCTCCACCTCGACCGCGGCCACTTCGCGTATCGGGAGAGCGCGATGGCGGGGCTCGCGGAACTGTCCCGCCTCTCGCTCCTGATGCCGCAGGAGCAGGCGCGGCTCACTCCGGGCACGGCGATCAGCGCGATGCAGGTGAACCTCGCGGTCCGCGACGGGTGCCTCGTGATCTGGAAGAAGAACCGCCCGGAGGATTTCAAGACCGCCGAGGACCTGATCCTCGGGGACCGCGGCGGGTTCATCTTCGAGCCCGAGGTCGGCCTCCACGAGGGGCTCTACGAGCTCGACTTCTCCGCGCTATACCCGTCGATCATGGCGAAGTACAACATTTCACCTGAATGCCTGGACTGTTCCTGCTGTGGCGGGAGTGCGTTTCCCGTGCCGGGTCTGAAGTACCGTCTGTGCACAAGCCGGGTTGGGCTGATCCCAAGGGTCCTCAAGCCCATCCTCGAGCGCCGGCGGTACTACAAGAAAATGAAGAGAGAACCGGGACCCTTGGAGGAGGTGTATCGTGACCGGGATGCCATTCTCAAGTGGCTCCTGGTCACCACATTTTCGGTTACACAGGCTACAAAAACGCTAGATTTGGAAGAATTGAATGTCACGAGGCAATCAACGCAATCGCGCGGGACCTCCTCGTTCGCACGATGGAGATCGCGGAGAGCCACGGGTACGACGTCGTCCACGGCATCGTGGACTCCGTGTGGCTCCACGCCCGCCAGGATGCAGACCCGATCCGCACCGTCGTCGACCACATCGCGGGCGCGACGGGACTCACAATCGAGCTCGAGGGGCGGTACAAGTGGATCGCGTTCCTTCCGTGCAAGACGACGGGCGTCGGCGCACTGAACCGATACTATGGCCTCTTCGAAAGCGGCGAGTTCAAGCTCCGCGGGATCGAGCTTCGGAAGCACGACACGCCGGGGTTCATCAACGCCGCGCAGGAGGCGATGCTCGCGGTTCTCAGCGAGGCGGGCACGGCGGCAGAGTTCCATGAGCGGATCCCGAAAGCGATCGACGTGCTCCGGTCCACCGCGAAGCGGATCCTCGACAACGCGATCCCCCTGCGGGAGTTCGTCCTCACGAAGAGCGTCACGAAGGCGGTCGACGAGTACGTCGTCCTCACCGCCACGGCGGCCGCGCTGCGGCAGCTGAAGGACCGCGGCTTCACGGTCGAACCAGGGGAGAGCGTGCGGTACGTCGTGACGGACATGACGAGCAAGGACTACGCGGCGAAGGTGAAGGTCGCGGAGTTTCTGGAGGGGAGCGAGCGGGTGGACAAGTGGGAGTACATCCGCCTCCTGTGCCGCGCGGGGCAGACGCTCCTCGCGCCGTTCGGGTACACGGAGGAGCGGCTATTCGGGACGTGCAAGGACCTCAGCGACGTTTCGATCGCGCACGTGCTGGACGCGCCGATTGCGGTGCAGGAGGACTACAAGACGCACGGGAAGAGCCGCGCGCGGGGCGGCGTCGGGTACCAGAAGCCGTGGCGGGTCGAGGACCCGCCGGAGACGTCGAGCGCGGGGGCGTGAAGCTTTCATCCCCCGCGGGATTGCGCCCGCCGTGTACGCGGTCGGGATCGACCTCGCGTGGTCCCCGCGGAACCCGTCGGGCCTTGCGATCGCAGAGCGCTCTCGGGGCCGATGGATCCTGTCCGATGTTCTCGCGGGACTCCGCTCGAACGAGGAAATCGTGGGATGGATGGAGCGGGGCATCGGCGCGCGCCCCGCGATCGCGGCGATTGACGCTCCGCTCGTCGTGCCATATGAGCGTCGCGGGCGGGAGGGCGACCGGCTCGTCACCCGCCTGTTCGGTCCCATGGAGGCGGGCGTGTATCCGGCGACGCGCCGCGGTCTACGCCGATATGGCGGGGATCGGATCTGGAGCCTCGTCCACGCGCTCGAAGCCCACGGATACCGCCACGACTGCCGCATCGTCCCGCGACGGAAGACCCGCCAGGTGTTCGAGACGTACCCGCACGCCGCGATGGTCGCGCTTTTCGGACTCCGGCGCACACTGAAGTACAAGACCCGTCAGGGACGCACGTACGCAACCCGATGGCGGGCACTCCGCGCCCTGGAGGCGCACCTTCGGAGCCTCGAGCACTTCGAGCCCGCCCTCGTCGGAGTCGACGAGATTTTCGAACCGGACTCCCGGCTTCGCGGCGGAAAACTTAAGGACTACGAGGACCGGCTCGATGCGATCGTGTGCGCGTACGTGGCCGCGTACTACTGGACGTGGGGCACGCGTCGCTGCGCGATCATGGGGACCCTCGAGGGCGGGTACATCGTGACCCCGATGACGCCCGCAATCGCGGATCGTGCACCGGACGCGTCGCCCGTGTTCGCGTACGACGGCGACCGCTCAGTCCGGCCCGGCCGTCGCGGCCCCTGAAAGCCGCGACACGCGCAGCTCCGCGTTCGCGAGTGTCTCGCTGCAGGCCCGGATGAGGGCGACGCCCTCCTCGTAGGTCCGCAGGGATTCTGCGAGGGAAAGCCGGCCCGTGCTCAGGGTCTCCAGTTTCGTCTCGAGCTCTCCGAGCGCTTCCTCGAATGTTTTCTCCGTCATCCTGTCGTCCTCCGCGTCCCGCTTACGACGCCCTCCACAGTTCCGTCGGAAACGAGAATCGTGATCGCGTCCCGGGGTCGCACGGCCTCGACGTGGTCCACGAGGACGCCGTCACGGCGGGAGACGATTGCGAATCCGCGCGCGATCGTCGCCATGGGGCTTACGGCCTCGAGCCGGGCTGCGATGGCCCGGAGCCGATCCTTCGCACCCGCCAAGACTCTCTTCGCCTCGCGACGGAGTGATTCCGCCACGATTACGAGCCGGTCGCGCCGCTCCCGTGCGGCGCGGGCCACGGTCTCGGGACGAATCGCGAGGGAGAAGGAATCCAGACGCTGCCGCAAGGACGCGAGGTGATCGCGGACGTGCAACTCGAGACGCTTTGCGACGACAGCGAGATGGGCCATCAGCTCCTCCCGATCCGGGGACACGAGTTCCGCGGCCGCGCTTGGCGTCGGCGCCCGCACGTCCGCAACGAAGTCCGCGATCGTCACATCCGTCTCGTGTCCCACGGCGGAGACGACAGGCGCAGGGAACTTTGCGATGGCGCGGGCGACGCGCTCCTCGTTGAAGGACCAGAGGTCCTCCATGGGCCCCCCACCGCGCGCGATAATCGCGATGTCCACCCGCCCCGCAATCCGGTCGAGTGCCGCCTCAATCGAGGCGGGTGCCTCATCGCCCTGGACGAGGCACGGGCTCACGAGAATCTCCGCCACTGGATACCGGCGGCCGAGGACCGCGAGGACATCGTGCAACGCCGCGCCGGACTCCGAAGTCACGAGCCCGATCACGCGCGGGAACCTGGGCAGCGGGCGCTTCCGCGAGGCGTCGAACAGCCCTTCCGCCGCCAGCCGATCGCGGACCTGCTCGAAAGACAGCCAGTACGCACCGCGGCCGATCGGCGCGATCGACCGAACGATGAGTTCGACCTGGCCTCGGGCGGGAAAGACGTCGACGTCTCCCCCGATGACGACCTCGAGCCCGTCGCGGAGCTCGAACCGGAGGTTCGCATTCGCGGAACGGAATAGCACGCACGAAATCTGCGCGGAGGCGTCTGCGAGAGTGAAGTACACGACGCCCGACGGCGGGTGCGCGATGTTCGCGACCTCCCCGCGCACAAGGATGTTCGAGAACGCGGGGTGCCCCGTCACCGTGGACCGCAGCGCGGAGAGGAGTTCGCTCACGGAGAGCGCGAGGTGCGGGTCCGCGGGAACCGTACGGGTCTCCATCGCCATGACGCGCAACGACGCTCGACTTCCGTATTTCAATCCCCGCCACAGGGATAGGTGAAAGTGCTCCTGCAGCGCGGACCTATGGCCCGCCCGGGCGACGACGGAGGTCCCCGATTGTCCGCCGCTGCCATAGAGCGATGGCCGCCAAAAGAGCGACGACGATCGCGAGGACTGCCGCGAGCGCGATCCAAATCGTCGCATCCGCGGACGCCGGAGACGCGTCCAAGACGAGGCTGGCGATGTGGGACGCGCCCGCAAGGCTCGCAACGAACGTGACAGAGACGCGGTGTCCCGCGTAGGCCGCGGAGAGAACGAGGAGGTCCCCGTCGATCGCGAAGTCAGGGAGGACAACGTCGATCGCATATCCCGAGGCCGTCGTCGTCGCGTTTCGGGAGAATCCCGTCCGCAGGTTTGTGACGGTCACGAGGGCCCCGACGAGGGGAGCGCCGCCCGGGTCTGCCACGGCCCCCCGGAACTGGAAGATGCCTTGGATCCGGAGGTCCGTGACTGCTGCAATGTCCGCGAGCTTCCCGTCCAGGTAGAACAGTAGGACCACGGTGTAGAAGGCGGGGCGCGTCGGCGCGAAGGAAACCTGGGTCGCCTCCCCCGCGACGAGCTGCACGTCGCGGCTCTCGACGTATCCTCCAGGGAGGCTGCCGGAGAACGGTCCGCTAAGGTGTAGATCGATC
>DATESQ010000004.1:0-2979 GCA_035283985.1 Thermoplasmata archaeon
AACAAGAACCAGTACATGAGCGGCGACCTCGTTGAGATGGACGTCGACGTCCTCGGCAGCGCCGGGCCGTTCACCTACATGTACGAGGTCCGCGACGGAACGACGGGAAGCCTCCTTGCAGGGGCGACGTCGACCGACCGCATGTTCTCGTACCGGATTCCGAACACGTACGACGGTCCCATCGTCTTCCAAGCGACCGCGGACGACGGGGGCGGCAACCCGGCCGTGGCCGGGAGACAGTTCACCGTGTTCACGGGTCTTCTCCTTGTCAACCTGGACCGGATGGAGTACGGCGCGAACGACCGGGTCACGGCCTCGTTCTCCCTCCTGACGAACGTCATGACGGCCCCGACGTTCTACTACGAGGTCTTCGATACCTCTGCGTTCCCCTTCACACTCGTCGAATCCGGGGTCGTCACGACGACGACCGCCACGGCGGGCTCGGTGACGTTCCAGGTTCCCGCCGTCCCCGCCGACGAATACACCTTCCGAATCACGGCGACAGAGCCGGGCCGCGTCGTCGTGGGCGGCGCGTCCGCCGTCCTCACGGGAGGCGTGCTACTGCAGATCACCGTCGACAAGACATCGTACTTGCCCGGCGAGACGATCCGGATCTCGTACGCGCTGATCCCGCGGGGCCGCACGGCACTGCCGCAGGCCTTCGCGTTCGTCATCGAGATGTTCGGAACGCCGAGGATGGTCGTTCAGACCGCAAGCGACCGAGGCGAGCTCACGTTCGCGCTGCCCGCGGACATCGGGCACGGCCCGACGAACCTGTTTGTCTACGAGTTGACGACCGGCGCATCTGCGAACACGGTTGTCCGGATCGGCTCGACGAACCCCCTCTGGGACACGACGATTGGCGGGATCCCCGCGTTCGCCGTGATCCTCGGGATCGCCCTGCTCTTCGTAATCCTCCTGATGGTCCTGATGTGGCGGAGGATGTCCATGGGCGGCATCGCGCCGAAGGCGCCCGCGGAGAAGCCCGCACCGCCGCCGTCTGCGACGGCGGTCCCAGGCCCCGCGCCGATGTCGGTTTCGTGCAAGGCGTGCGGGTCGCCGATCGAGATCACGACGAGCAAGCGGCCGATCGAAGTGATGTGCCCGAACTGCGGCGAGACGCAGATGGCCCAGTAGTCACGCCCGTGCGGCGGGTCACAGCCGGGCGAAGACCTCGCCGATCCGGCGGACGCCCTCGCGGATCGTCTCGCGGGACGCCGCGTACGAGATCCGGAGGTGTCCCTCGCCCGCGGCCCCGAAGGCGCTCCCGGGCGTGACAGCGACCTGTCCCTCTTTCAGGAGGCGTTCGCTCAGTTCCTGCGAGGACCCCGTCGCGCGGAATCGGGGGAACACGTAAAACGCGCCGCTCGGTCGGAAGACGTCGAGCCCCTCGATTGCGCGGAGCGCGTCGAGGACGACCTCGCGCCGCGCGCGGAACTCCGAGAGCATCGCGTCGACGGGTCCCATGGGGCCCGTGAGGGCCGCGACGCCCGCGCGTTGAATGAACCCCGGCACGCACGTGATCGTCTGCTCCTGGACCTTCACAATCTCCTTGATAACGGGTTTGTCCGCAACGAGCCAGCCGATCCGCCAGCCCGTCATCGCATACGTCTTCGAGAATCCGTGGACCGTAATGGTTCGCTCGAACATCCCGTCGAGCGAGGCCGGGGACACGTGACGCCCGTCGTACAGGATCTTCTCGTAGATTTCATCGGAGATCAGGGAGAGGTCGTGGTCCTTGCACAGATCCGCGATCCCGCGGAACGTCTCCTCTGGGAAGACGGAGCCCGCAGGATTCGAGGGGCTGTTCACGATCACCGCCTTCGAGCGGGGCGTGATCGCCTTCGCGAGGGCGTCGGGCGTGAGAACGAAGCCGTCCTCGTCCGCGGCGGGGACGGCCACGGGGCGTCCGCCCGCGAGGCGCACCATCGGGTCGTAGCTCACCCATCCGGGATCGGGCATCAGGACCTCGTCCCCGGGTTCGACGAGGGACATGATCGCGAGGAAGAGGCAGTGCTTCGTCGGGGCGACGAGGACGTTGTCGTGCTGCGCGGGGATTCCGTTCTCCCGTCGAGACTTCTCCGCAATCGCCTCCCGGAGTTCGCGGAGGCCCATCGAACTCACGTACTTCGTCATCCCAACCTCGGCCATCGCCTTCTGGCCGGCCGCGATAATGTGGGCGGGCGTAGGGAAATCGGGCTCGCCGACGCCGAGGTTGACGACATCCTGGCCCTTTGCCCTGAGTTCGTTCGCGAGGATCCCAAGGCGGACGGTCGGGGAGGCGCCGATCGCTTTCACGCGGGACGCGACGGGCTTCATTGACTCGAGGTATTCGTGGCGAGTAGTAAAGGTTAGCCAGCGCGCCTTCCTTCGTTTTACTCAGCTGAGTAAACGAGTTGGACGTCGTTCCGATCGAGCCCGCGGTTTAGCTCAATTGGGTAAAACCTTTTACTCAACCGGGCAAAATCGAACCGAGTCGTGCCACTGTCACGACATGACCGATGCCGTTAGAACGCAGAAAGCCTCGCAATGGGGTGAGGCGTTCCCGAGTCACGAAGAGAACGGACTGCCCGAGATATCGAACTCCTTCCTGCTCGACGAAGCCTGGGTACCGGTAGGCCTTTCCGTTGACAGAAACCGTCTGACCAAAGATGAACCGCCGCAGCCGTGTGCATTCCGAGGCGTCTCGGCTGTCCACGTCCCACGTCACGATAAATCCGTCCCTCGTCGTGGATCGTTGACGGCGAGCACGACGCACGGAGGAAGACTGCTGGCGCATGGTTTTTACTCAATTGAGTAAAACCTAGACCACTCATAAGATCGAGGGTAGGGGATGGCCGAAAGTGAAGGGCTGTTGATTCATCGGTGCGCGAAGTACGCCCGGACCTCCGCGTGGCTCACGTGGTCGATCCGTGCGAAGCCAAATCGTTCGAACTGGACGACCTCGTCGACCCGGAGGGACCCGACTGTGGGCTCCGC
>DATESQ010000005.1:0-4680 GCA_035283985.1 Thermoplasmata archaeon
CCCGGGCTCACGAAGTCGATCTTCCTGAACAGCGGCTCCGAGGCGATTGAGAACGCGGTGAAGATCGCGCGCGCGGCCACGCGTCGGGCGTGGCTCATCTCGTTCCGTACGTCGTTCCATGGCCGGACCCTCCTCGGCCTGAGCCTCATGGGCCGCCACAAGCCCTACCGCGCCGGGTTCGGCCCATTCCTTCGCGAAACGTCGCTCTGCGACTACCCGTACGTGTACCGCGATCCCGAAGGGAGAGGGCCCGCGGACGTGGCGAACGCCGCGATCGACCGGATCGAGCGCGAGATCGCCGCCGCGGACGTGAAGGGGAACGTCGCCGCGATCTTCGCGGAACCCGTCCAAGGGGAGGGCGGGATCATCGTCCCGCCGAAGGAGTTCTTCCCCGCACTGCGGAAGCTGTGCGACACCCACGGGATTGTGCTCGTCGATGACGAGGTTCAGGCGGGAATGGGCCGCACGGGTCGTGTATGGGCCACAGAGCACTGGCAGACCGTGCCGGACCTTCTCGTAAGCGGAAAGGCGGTCGGCGCAGGTCTCCCATTCGGCGGAGTCACGGGGAAGCCGGCCTTCATGGATGCACCGAACCCGGGGAGCCTTGGCGGGACGTTCGGCGGGAACCCTGCCGTGTGTGCCGCCGCGCTCGAGGCGGTGTCGATCGTCCGCAGGGCGATTCGCGGAGTTCCCCGTCTCGAGCGGATGATCCGGAGCCGGTTGGCGGAGCTGCAGGAGGCGGACCCACACGTCGGCGATGTGCGGGGTCTTGGGGCGATGTGGGCCCTCGAGCTCGTGAAGGATCCGAGGACAAAGGAGCCGGACCCGGATCGCGCGCGAGCGGTCCAACTCGAGGCGATGCGGCGCGGTGTCATGCTCCTCACCGCGGGCTTCTACGGGAACTGCGTTCGGCTTCTCCCGCCCCTCACGATCTCGCCGAGCTTGCTCGAATCGTCTCTCGACATCGTGGCAGATGCGCTCGAGGCATCCGCGTGAGGTCGCTTCGTCCTAACGGGTAGGCGGCGGTCCCACCGGAGGCGGGCCGTATTGAGGCGGCGGAATCACCCCGGGCTTCGTCCAAGGCCGCGACCGCAAGCCGCCCACAATCGAAAGGACCCCGCCGACGATCCCGAAGATTCCGCCGAAGACGAGGACCGAGAAGGCCAGCGCGATAATCCCGAGGAGGATGGCGATCGCGGATACGCTCGCCTTGTGGCGGTACATGTAAAACGCGCCGACGCCCGCGACGAGCGCAAACCCGATCTGCGCAGCGATTCCGAGGACAAACACCCAGAGGAAGCCGACTTCCTGAATCGCGTCGAAAAACTCGCCCCATGAGACGGACACGCCGGCGGCGTTCTCGACGACGACCCTGATGAGCAAGAGGGAGAACGGGATCGAGAGGAGATACATTGCGAGGGAACCCACGAGGACGTGACCGCCCGTTCTCTCCCGCTTGATCGCACCCTGGCGGGCGAATTCCGCGAGCTGGTCCGGACCGTACGGACGATCCACGGGCCCACTCGCGCGCGGTGAGCTCGGAAACCCCAACTCGGCTCCCTCTCAGATGGGAATCGGACGAAGGCCATAAACCCGATGACGCTCCCGCGGCGACCGGCCAATGGTTCAAAGGGAGCGTCGGCGTTCCCGTGGCCTCGTGCGACGATGAAGGCGGTCGTGTTCTATGAGCACGGCGGACCCGAGGTCCTCCGGTTCGTGACGGATTTCCCGGAGCCTGTGATGGGCCCGGACGACGTGCGGATCCGTGTCCGGGCGACGTCCCTGAACCATCTCGACCTGTGGGTTCGACAGGGTCTGCCGACCCTCCGGCTCCCCCTCCCGCACATCCTCGGGTGCGACGTCGCGGGCGAGATCGCCGCGGTCGGGGACAACGTGAGAGACCTCGAGGTCGGGGAGCGGGCGGTCGTGAATCCCGGGCTCACGTGCGGTGAGTGCGAGTACTGCATCCAGGGCGAGGACCCGCTCTGCGTGGAGTACAGGATCCTCGGCGAGCATGTGAACGGTGGGTACGCGGAGTTCGTCGTCGTTCCAGCGCGGAACGTCGCCCGCCTCCCGATGGAGTTTCCGTACGAGGAGGCCGCGGCCGCCCCGCTCGTGTACATGACCGCCTGGCGGTTACTGATCACGAAGGCACGGATCCGGCCCGGGGAGGACGTCCTCATCCTCGGGGCGGGGAGCGGCGTCTCGACGGCGGCGATCCAGATCGCGAAGCTCGCCGGATGTAACGTGTTCGTCACGAGCTCCTCGGATGAGAAGCTCCAGAGGGCGAAGGAGCTCGGCGCAGACGTCCTTGTGAACTACAAAGAGATGCCGTGGTCGAAGGCGGTGTGGGAACTCACCGGGAAACGCGGCGTCGATATCGTCGTCGACCACGTCGGGGCCGCGACGCTGAAGGACAGCATCCGGTCCCTCCGGAAGGGCGGCCGCCTCCTGATTCCCGGAGCGACGACGGGAGGCATGGCGGAGGTCGACGTGCGGTACCTGTTCTGGCGGCAGCTCAGCATCATCGGCTCGACGATGTCGACACAGAAGGAGTTCGAGGACGTGATGAAGCTCGTGTTCATGGGCCGACTGAAACCGGTCGTTGACAAGGTGTTTCCACTCGCGGAGGCGCGGGCCGCACACGAGCGGTTAGAAAAGCAGGAGCAGTTCGGGAAGATCGTGCTTCGGGTCGATTAGGCCGCCGGCTGCCCACGCCTAACCCGACGGTGGCGGAGAGGGTGGACTCGGGCCAGGGGTCGGCGCCGCGGGCTTGGCTGACTCGGGAGGCGGGAAGGGCCCGGGACTCACCGCTCCGATGACCTTGCCCTTCACGAGAGAACTCTTATCGACGTACACACGCCCGCCCTCGTTCACAACGCTACCGACGACCATCCCATAGATCTCGAGGTCCCCGCCCGTTGTCTTCGCATCCTTGTTCACGAGGCCCTTCAGGATCGCCTTCCCAGTTCGCTCCGCAAGGAGGTTCCCCGTCACCATGCCCACGACCTCGGTCACGCTATTGTCGCGCACGAAGAGGTCGCCGCGGACGAGCCCCGTCATCTGCGTGGGCCGCGGGCCGATCACAACGACGCTCCCCTCGAAGCGCTCGTCTAGAGTGCCGCCGCGGAAGATGCGGACCATGACGGTCAAGCAATCCCGTCACGCTACATTAGCGTTTCGCGGGCGCGCCTCATGTGCGCGTCTGGAGCCACCGCTCCGCGTCTAAGGCGGCCATGCACCCATAGCCTGCCGCCGTGACCGCTTGGCGGTATCGATGGTCGTGGACATCCCCCGCCGCGAACACGCCGGGGACGTTTGTCGCCGTGTGGAGATCGCCAGTTGAGCGAATCCGGATGTACCCCTTCTCATCGATGTCGAGCTGGCCTTTGAACAGCTCCGTCGCGGGCGTGTGGCCGATTGCGATGAAGAGGCCCTGCACCTTCAGGTCCTGTGTAGCGCTGGTGTTCACGTTCTTGATGCGGACGGCCTCGACCTTCTTCTCCCCGAGGACATTCGTAACGACGTGGTCCCAGATCACCCTGATGTTCTTCGCCGCGAACACGCGGTTCTGAAGAATCTTGCTCGCGCGGAACTCGTCCCTCCGGTGGACAATCGTGACGGTCTTGCAAAGCTTCGATAGGAAGAGGGACTCCTCCATCGCGGTGTCGCCGCCGCCGACGACGACGACTTCGAGGCTCTTAAAAAAGTAGCCGTCACACGTCGCACACGCGCTCACGCCCTTCCCCTGAAGTCGTTGCTCGCTCGGGAGGCCGAGCCACTTCGCGGTTGCGCCCGTCGTCACGATCGCGGTGCGGCCCTCGTATTCGTTGCCCTCAACCCAAACTTTGAGCGGACTGTGATGGAAGTCGACCTTCGTCGCGTTGTCGTCGACGAAGTCCGCACCGAACCGCTCCGCCTGCTTCCGCCACAGCTCCATCAGCTCGGGTCCGAGGACCCCTTCAGGGAAGCCGGGGTAGTTCTCGACATCCGTCGTGATCATGAGCTGACCGCCGGCGACCTGCCCTGCGATCACGAGGGTCTTCAGGTTCGCGCGGGTCGTGTAGATCGCGGCGGTGAGTCCGGCGGGGCCGGAGCCGAGGATGATGGCATCGTACACCGCCATGGCCCCTCCGCGAAACGACCCGCTTTATTTATGGGTTCCCTACACCTCGCCGTTCGCGCGCCGCCTCACTCCCTTCCCGGAGACATGAAAACGTTATTGTGGTGCGCCCCGCTGTCGCATTCGATGTTCGGGCGCGCGAGCGAGATTTCCCAGTTCAATGGGTTCCTCGCGACGGGGCAGCACCAGAAAGCGATGCAGCTTTTCGACAAGCTGTCCCATGACCCGAACCACTGCCGCCTCGTCCTCGACTCGATCTTGATGTCGAACGCGAACCACCACGACCCACAGCTCCATACGCCCCACGGACTCCAGACGACGGAGGCCGCGCGGTCGATGCTCGCGATCGCGGGTTTTCCTTCGGGCGTACCCTTGCTCCGGTTCGTCACCCTCTACTCGTTCAGCCTCCGAAAGCGAGACATCACGGCGGAGGACGTGCGGCTCAAAGCGAAGACGCTCCCCGCGTACCCGAACCCGGTCGAGCCTCTCTACGACGCGTTCACTTCGGGGGACTTCCCGAACGCAGGCGCGATCCTCGCCCGGATCGCCGTGGACCA
>DATESQ010000006.1:0-46311 GCA_035283985.1 Thermoplasmata archaeon
TCCGGCTGTGTTTGATGCCTCTGCCTCCGTGGATCCGGACGGCACGATCGTTTCGTACTCTTGGACCTTCGGTGATGGCGCGGTGGGCTCTGGAGCTGTAACGACACACGCCTACTCCGCGTCGGGCACTTATCCGGTCACCCTCACCGTCGTCGATGACGAGTCGAATCAGGATGTCGCCACTGGATCGATCATTGTCAATTCAGCGCCGATTATCATTTCGAAGTTCCCCACCGCCAGCATCATCCTCGAACTGAATCTCTCAACGACCCTCACGATCTTCGTCTCGGATGCGGATGACGACAGTCTCACGTACACATGGCAAGTGAACGGGGTCGTCGCGCCCTCGAACGGCCGTTCCTTCGAATTTCGTGCGGGGGCGGAGGGCACGTATTCCGTTACCGTTACCGTGTCCGACGGATCTCTATCGGACTCGGACGAATGGATCGTAGCGGTCGTCGGTCGCGGAACGGCCTCACCCCCGTTCGTGTGGTGGATTCCCGCCCTGGTCGTCATTGGCGGCGTATCGATCATCCTGGCGTTGTGGCTCTGGCGACGCCAGCGTTAAACACGCATCATACTTGGTGAGGATCGGTACCCCTCGACGTTCGCGCCATGAATCTTTATACGCATCGTGGCGTTCGGCGGGGGAAGGGCTCGTGGTCTAGCGGTTATGACGTCGCTCTCACACAGCGAAGGTCGCCGGTTCGAATCCGGCCGAGCCCATTCTCTCCGTTGGATTCGTGTCCTCTCGTCTTGTTCGCCCCTCACTTTGCGCTTGGCATCGCCATCCGGTCGACCCCGGCCGGTGGCGGGTCCCGGAGCAGAACCGCGATCGCGACCGTCGTCGCAATCGCGCCGACGAGGTTCGCCTGGATCGGGATCGCGTACCCATACGCGTCGAAGAGGAGCCCGCCGATGAAGGGCGCGGGGAACGCGACGAGGCCACGGAACGCGGCGAGGCCGCCTGTCACCCGGGCGCGCTCCTCCGTCGACGTCCAGTTCGCGAGATACGTCTGGAGAGCGGGCACCCAAGTCGCGGCCGTGAGGCCTCCGAGCACGCTGACGAGGGCGAAGTGCTCGACGCGGGTCGAGTAGATCCAGCCGAGCATGATCGGGATTCCCAGGAACTCCGAGAACAGGATCGACCGCTTCGGTCCGAACCGGTTCACGAAGATCGCCGTCGGGGGGAGAAAAATCGCGAAGGAAAGGGACCACACGGCCCCGATCACGGTGAGTTCGGTGTTCGAGAACCCATACGTCTGGCGGAGGATTCCATAGATGATCATCGCCGCGAGCCCCCATGCAAACGCGTCCATCGCCGAGATCACGTAGAGCCCGAAGACCTCCCGGCTCGGCCGGATGTCGAGCCCGAGACGCTCCCGCCACGGCCGAGCCGGCTGGACGGTTTTCACGGCTCCTGAGGTCTCCTGCAGGAGACTCGCGAATAGGATGAGGTTCACGACCTCGAACGCGAGCGCGATCCCGAAGACTGCGCCATAGCCGAGTCGGTCCGCGACGACGCCGACAGGGATCGCGAGGAGCGCGCCGGGCAGGACCCAGAAGAATGCGGTCGTCGCGTACGCGGACGCGCGCCGCCGCGGGTCCGTCGACTCTGCGACCGCGGACTGGAGCGCGGGCGAGGAGATGAGGGCGAGCGCCATTAGGAGGAAACCGGGAAACACGAGCGCCGCGAGGGCCCAGGGCTGGGGCGGGGCGAACGCCCCCGCGACGAGGAGCGCCAGGGCGCCGATGGTCAGGCCGCTCCCGAGAATCGCGAGGGGCCGGCGGCCTCTGGTATCCGCGAGGTACCCGCCAAACGGCTGCACGAGGGCGCCTACGAGGCCTCCGAGCCGGCTCGCGACCGCCTGCAGGAGCCCGACGGCGGACACTCCGACGCCGAAGCTCAGGATGAAAGGCTGGAGGATGACGTTCAGGACGCTCTGGTACATCCCGGTGAGGAAGTTCGCCGCGGAGATCGTTCGGACGTTCCCCCGCGGAAGCCAGCGAATCTGGCGGAAGGTGCCGGCCACGGGGCGGCGATTTCGCAGATGGAGATAAAGGCGCGGCTCTCGGCACCGGTACGTCCTTGTCCAACTTGCTCAACGGAAGGATGCAAATTGCGACCGCAATCTCTTTGGCCCAGACCTCCGTGGCATTTCCGTGAAGAAGCAGCAGCTCGAGATTCTCCTACAACAGGTCGAAGGCCATCCGGAGCCCGCCGCGAACCTTGAGCAGTACGCGACCCCCGCCCCGATCGCGGCGGACGTTCTCTGGTTCGCGCACACCCTGGGCGACATCGCGGAGAAGAAAGTCGTCGACCTCGGGTGCGGCACCGGGATCCTCGGGATCGGCGCGAAGCTCCTCGGGGCCGAGGAGGTGATCGCGCTCGACGTCGACGAGGCCGCCCTTGCGGTCGCGACGCGAAACGCACAGAAGCTGAAGGTCAATCTCTCGCTCCTCACGGTGGACGTGCGGGACTTCCCAGAGCTCGCGGACACGGTCCTCATGAACCCGCCGTTCGGCGCGCAGAACCCGCACGCGGACGTGCCCTTCCTCGAGCGAGCCCTCGCGACGGGACCCGTCATATACACGTTCCACAAGGCGGAGACGGAGACCTTCGTCGTGCGCAAGGCCCACGAGCTCGGCGGTGAACCGACACACCGGAAGGAGTACGCGTTCCCGCTGCCGCACTCGATGCCGTTCCACCGGGAAGCGGTCCGCGAGATCCCCGTGGTCCTACTCCGGATCGCGCGCGGCGTGGACCGGCTCTCAAAAGGTCCGTAACAAAGTATAAATCGAGAGGGGCGTTGAACGGCGACTGTTCTAGGAGAGGCGACGGGTGCTTGAACGGAAAATTGTCCTGCCCGGCGACGTGATCGCCGCGACCGAGGAATACGAGGCCGGCGAGGGGACGTACGAAAGCGAGGGCCAGATTTACGCGGCGATGCCAGGAATCCTCGACCTCGATGGCGAGAACTTCGTCGCCCGCGTGCAGCCGTTCAACCCGCCCGCGGAGCTCAAGGTCGGCGACATCGTGTACGGCGTAATCGATCAGATCCGCCCGTCGATGGCGGAGGCGGCGATCGCCGCAGTCCACGGGAACAAGCGGGAGATCACGGGCGAGACGGAGGGCTCGATCCATGTCTCGAAGATTTCCACGGACTACGTCGACGACATCCGGAACGCTTTCCGGCTCGGTGATATCGTCCGTGCAAAAGTGATTCAAGCGCGACCTTCGCTCCAGCTCACGACAGCGGAGTCGAACCTTGGCGTTGTGAAGGCGGTTTGCAGCCGGTGCCGCAGCCTGCTGGAAGTCCGCGCGGGCGGGCTCTGGTGTCCCCGCGACGAGCAGGCCGAGGTGCGAAAGGTCGCGGCGGATTACGGTCAACTTCAGCTCTCCGTGCCCGCGAAGGAGCTCGGCGCGGGCATCGTGACAATTGCACCTCCGGGTGAAGGCGAGCGGCGGGGCCGCGGTGGCGGTCCTCGAGGTCGCGGCGGGGGCGATCGTGATCGTCGCGGCGGCGGGCCTCGTGGACGCGGCGGCGGTGGCGGACGGGGACGCGGGGGCGGAGGCCGTCGCGACGGCGGACGGCCCAGAGATCGCTGACATCACTGACGTCTCATGATTCTTTGAGGCAAGAACCAGTCCCGAGAATCGCAATCGGAACACGCATGCAAAGGGATATGAACCCAGCACGGATACGATGAATTGTAGGCACTCAATATGGTTGCCGAAACGAACGATGAGCTGTTGCAGGAGGTCCGGCGTCTCCGGACGGAGATCCAGCAACTCCGCGAAGTCGTGAACGCGTTGTTCAACGCGGTTTTCGAGGAATCGGACGAGGAGTGGGAGTCGGCGCCGGAGAAGGACGACCAGTTCCGTCTGTACAACTAGAAACGTCCCGACCGCATACGCCCCGCAGGTGACCGACGAGCCCGTGGCATCTTTATTCCCGCGCGCCCGTTACAGACGGCGATGCGCGACGTTGTCGATCTCGTGCAGCGGCACGACGAATGGCGCCTCCGGCGGTGCCTGAACCTCCAGCCCTCAGAGAATGTGACGAGCGAACAGGTCCGGGCGATTCTCGGATCTGACCTTGCACACCGGTACACGCTGCCTTGGGACCAAGAGTGGATGGGCTATCATGTTCAGAACTCGTACCGCGGCACACGCTACATCGACGAGATCGAGGCCCTCGCGGAGCGGCTCGCGCGCGAGGTGTTTCATGCCCGCCACGCGACACTGAAGCCGCTGAGCGGACACCTCGCGGGCATGCTCACCCTTGTCGCGACGTGCGATCGAGGCGACACGATTCTCGTCCTCGATGTCCGCCATGGCGGGTACGACGGCTACCAGCCCGAGTACATGCCCTCGATGTTCGGACTCAGCGCGGAGTTCCTGCCGTTCGACGAGTCCGCGTGGACCCTCGACACTCCGCGCGCGGCGGAGGCGATTCGAGAGGTTCGGCCGAAGCTCGTCCTGATTGGCGGGAGTTTCATCCTCTTCCCCTATGACCTCCGGCCGTTGCGGCGCGCGTGCGACGAGGTCGGCTCGCTTCTCGCGTACGACGGAAGTCACGTGCTCGGACTCGTCGCGGGCGGTGCGTTTCAGGACCCTCTCCGCGAGGGAGCGGACATCCTCTACGGGAGCACGCACAAATCGTTCTTCGGGCCGCAGGGCGCGCTTTTGTGCACGAACCGCGACGATGTCTTTGAGAAAATTCTCAAAACCGTGACGTGGCGGATCGAGGACAACGCGCACTGGAATCGCATCGCGGCGACCGCACAGGCGCTTCTCGAGATGAAGGCGTTCGGGCGGGCGTACGCGATGCAGGTCGTCGGGAATGCGAAGGCCCTCGGGCGGGCCCTCGAGGCGCAACGGTTCCCCGTGAGATTCCGAGATCGTGAGTTCACAGAGTCTCACCAGGTCCACTACGACGCCCACGGTCTGCGGGACGGGTGGCACCTCACGCCTGACGAGTTCTCCGTCCGCCTGGAGAAGAACGACATCATTGTCGACTCGATCACGCGCCTCGGGGCTCAGGAGGTCACTCGGATGGGCGCCACGGAGGCTCACATGGAGCGGATCGCGGCCGTGATCGTCCGCGCTGCCCTCGGCGATGACGTTCGGAAGGAGGTTTCCAAAATCCGAAGCGAGCTGGCTCTGTCGTTTGTCTTCCCGCCGTAGCCACAAAAGGCCATAAGGTGGACTCCGCTTCCGATTCCCGTGACGGTCCCGGAACGGTACCTGCGCCAGGCGATTCTGCCCGAGATTGGGCCCGAGGGGCAGAAGAAGCTTTCCGCGAGCACCGTGGCGATTGTCGGCCTCGGCGCCCTGGGGAGCGTGAGCGCGTCCCTCCTCGCGCGGGCAGGTGTCGGCCGGCTGCGTCTCATCGACCGCGACGTCGTCGAGGTCAACAACCTTCAGCGCCAGGTCCTGTTCGACGAGGACGACATCGACCTCTCGAAGGCGGAGGTCGCAGCCCGCAAGCTCCGGGCGGCGAATTCGTCGATCGAGATCGAAGCCGTCGCGAAGGACCTGAACTCTTCCAGTGCGGAGCCGATGCTAGCGGACGCGAGCCTCGTCGTCGACGGGACCGACAACATGGAGGCGCGCTTCCTAATCAATGAGGTTGCGATCAAGCGCGGGATTCCCTGGGTCTACGGCGGGGCGATTGCGACCCACGGGATGGTCCTCGCGATTGTCCCAAGGGTCTCCGCGTGCTTCCGGTGTTTTCTCCCGCAGCTCCCCCCGCCTGGCTCCCTCGCGACGTGTGACACCGCGGGGATCTTGAACTCCGTCTCAACCGCCACGGCCTCGATGCAGGCGACGGAGGCGCTGAAGCTCCTCCTTGGCCGCTCGCCGAGCGGGGAGCTCCTCGTTTTCGACGGCTGGGCGAACGATCTCGAACGCCTCCGGATCGCGCGACGCGCGGACTGTCCCGCGTGCGTCCATGGGGTCACGGAGTTCCTCGGCGCGAAGCGGGGCCAGGTCATCGCCGCCCTCTGCGGAAGCAAGACGATCTCGATTGACCCCGTGTACACGGGCGAGATCGATGTCGCAGAAATCGAGCGCCGGCTCCGGAAGCTCGGGCCTGTGAAGTCCCTCGGCTCCATACTCGTGTTCCGGACGGGCGACGAGACGCTTACAATCTTCCAGGATGGGCGGGCGCTGATCCGGGGAACGGACGACCCGGAACGTGCGCGGGCGCTCTACGCGAAATACATTGGGATGTGAGGCATTGGCAGGCCGGGCGCTTCTCCTGTTGAGCGGCGGGATCGACAGTCCCGTGGCGGGGCACCTGATGGCAACCCGCGGCCTTACGGTCCTCGGCGTGCACTTCTCCCTCGAGCCGATCACGGACGATGCCGCCGCGAGGAAATCGCGGCTCCTCGCGGAGAAGCTCGGCTTCGCGAAGCTCTTCGTCGTCCCCGTGGGCCCTGCGTTCGCGGAGGTCGCGCAGGGGTGCGACCGGAGGCTCTACTTCGTCCTCACGAAGCGGCTCATGGTTCGGATCGCGGAGGCGATTGCCCGGCGGGAGGAGTGCGATTTCCTCCTCACGGGCGAGTCCCTCGGCCAGGTGTCGAGCCAGACCCTCCAGAACCTCCGGGCGATTGACCAGGCCACAGGACTCACGGTCCTCCGGCCGCTCTTCGGGTTCGATAAGGAGGAGACGATTCGGATCGCGAGGACGATCGGCACGTACGAGATCTCCGAGGGTCCGGAGATCTGCGACCTCCTCGGCCCGCAGCATCCCGCCACGCGCGCGTCCTTGAACTGGGTGCTCGAGGAGGAGTCGAAGATCGACGTCGAGCGCCTCGTGGAGGACGCGCGGTCGAAGGAGCGCGAGGAAAAGTTGATATCCGCCTAGCGGTGTCGATTCGACTTCCATGACGTACTACCTCCTCAAGCCGTGCCGCACCGCGACGGCGTTCATCTCGACCCTCAAAAAGCCCCAGCGATTTCCGCTCGAGTCCGTCGCGGACCAGTTGCGGGGCGCGGGGGTCCGGGTCACGGACCTCAAGGTCATGCTCGTGGTCGAGGGCGACCCCGAGCTCACGTTCTACGAGTCCGGCAAGATGCTCGTGAAGACGGACGTGGAGGAGGTCGCGCGGTCCGCGATCGAGAGGGTGTACCGAGCCCTCGGCGTGACGGTGCGGGTCACCGCGGCGGCGGCGTGAAAAACCTTTAGTGGGTACGCCGTTTTCGAACGCGTGCGACGGGTTCTCGATGCGACCGCCCTCCTGAGCGGCATCTCTCTCGACGGCGATCTGTACACGACGCCCGAGGCCACAAAGGAGGTGCGGCGGATTGGCTCGACTCCGCAGCTCGACTTTGTCCTCTCTACGAAAGTCCGCGTGATGTCGCCAAGCGATGACTCGCTCGCCGCGATCGCTGCGATTGCTCGGGAGACGGGCGACGCGTCGCGGCTCTCCCCGACGGACACGGGGTTACTTGCCCTCGCCCGTGATGTCGATGGGACGATCCTTACAGACGACTACTCGATTCAGAACGTCGCGTCCCGGCTCGGAATTCCGTACGAGAGGGTCGTCGAGCGCGGGATTCGCGAGGTCGTCCACTGGTCCTATCGGTGCACGGGGTGCGGCCGCGCCTTCGAGGAACCGCAGAAGGACTGCCCGGTGTGCGGGTCCCGCGTTCGCACGGCGCGGAAGCGTCCGCCAAGATCTTGAGGCGCGCCGGAGGGACCTCACAAAGGTCGGGGACTAGCCCCCGTACCGCCGTTGCCGCTGCTGGTACGAACGGATCGCCCGCAGGAAGTCGATCTTCCGGAATCCCGGCCAGTACACGTCGACGAAGTACAGCTCCGAGTACGCGAGCTGCCACAGGAGGAAGTTCGAGATCCGCTCCTCCCCGCTCGTCCGCAGGACAAGGTCCGGGTCGGGCAGGTCGCCCGTATACAACCGGCGGGAGAAGAATCGCTCGTCGATCTGGTCCGGTGTGACCTTCCCCTCCTGCGCATCCTGCACGACGTCCCGGATCGCGTCGAGGATTTCCTCGCGCCCGCCGTACGCGACGGCGAGGTTGAACATGTAGTTCGAGTAGTCCTTCGTCCGCGACTCCGCGTACGCGATTGCCTCTTTGACGTCCGGCGGCAGGAGCTCGCGGTTCCCGAAGACTTGGACCTTGATTTTGTGCTTGTGGACGCGCTCGTCGTCCCCCACCTTCCGGAAGTTCTCCGCGAAGAGCCGCATGAGTTCCTGGATCTCTTCCGAAGGCCGGTCCAGGTTCTCCGTTGAGAACGCGTAGACTGTGAGAATCTTCACGCCGATGTCGAGGCACCACTCAAGGACCTCCTCGAGCTTGTCCCGGCCCTTCTCGTGGCCCACGGACGGGTTGCCGAGCCCGAGGGCACGGGCAAACCGGCGGTTTCCGTCCATGATAATTGCGACGTGGCCGGGGACCTGGGCCGACTTCACCTGGTTCAGAAGCCGGCGCTCGTACGCCTGGTACGCCGCGTCGGAGATCATCTTGGAAATGTCCGTGGCCATGCGGCTCGCCTCGCCATTTCGCCCTCTGTATTTAGCGGTTCTCACTTCATCCGCGGAGGCCGACGTGGCTCAGGCGAGGCCGCGGCCGCACCACGAGGCCGTGAACCTTCTCGCCCTTCGTCGGTTCCGTGAGGACCATCGCGCCCGCCGCGACCCGCCAGAGGTCCGCGTCCGGGATCCGGAGGACCTTCCCAGGCCTCCCTCCGGGCTTCTCCAAGAGGTCTCGTCCGCCGCCGGGCTCCATCGGCCTCGGCGGCCTTCAACTCTTTCCCTCCCGCCCGTAAAGTTTATGGCCGTCCCGCAATTGTATTCGCTGACGAATCCCTTGCTCGGGCTTTTATGAAGTACAGTGAGTACAAGGAACTCTACGAGCACCTCCAGACACCGGAGGACATCGACTTTCTCGCGGAGAACTTTGGATACGACAAGGAACTGCTCCTCGTGATCTACACGCAGCGCGTTGTCCGGGACACGACGAAGCGGTTCTACCGCGTGAAGGAGCAGGCGAAGAAGATGGCCTGGGCATGGCAGCACGGTCATAGCTTCGTCGAGGTCGCCGACCGGTTCCACTTCCCGCCGATCCTGGCGGCGCTGATGATCCTTGAGCAGCGGAAGATCTCACGGAAGCAGTTCTGGAAGATGCTCGGGGACCTTTCAAAGGTCCCGGAACGCCGCCTCGCGCAGGATCTTGCGCAAGCGTGCCGCACCGATATCGTGTACTCCCCGGAGGGTACCGCCCGGCAGTATGCGCGGGGTCGTTGGGGCGAGTCGAAGCTGCAGGCGTGGCTCAACGCCCGCGGTCTCGAGTATCGGACGGAGAAGGACCTCCGCCCGGAGTACGACAAAACACCGGACATCCTCCTCCACACGCCCGTCGAGCTCAACGGGTCCAAGAAATACTGGATCGAGTCGAAGGCGACGTTCGGCGATCCTCATGAAATTCGGCGGCACATCAAGAAACAGCTCGGGCCGTACACAGACCTCTTTGGCGACGGTGTCGTCGTCTACTGGTTCGGTTTCGTGGAGGACGTCGAGCTTCCGATGCCAGAAGGCGTCACGGTCCTCGACGCGACCTACTTCGAATCCCCGCCCGTGCCGTACGACTACGTGCCCCTGAACTCAGAGCGTGCGGCGGCGCACCGCCCGATCCGGAGCGCCGAGGTCGATTTCGCGGATTGAGCGCGTGGGCCCTTCGGGACCATCCTAAAAACCCTTATACGGGGCCGTCGGATGGCCTCGCCGTGACCCAGGAAGAGGTCGTGCGCGTCCGTCTCCCCTCGACCCGCGACGGGGAAATCTTCGGCGTGGCGGACCAGCTCCTCGGCGCGTCCCGCATCCGCGTGATGTGCGCGGACGGAAAGTCCCGCCTCGGGCGGATCCCGGGGAAGCTCAAGAAGCGGATGTGGATCCGCGAGGGCGACCTCGTGATCATCCGGCCCTGGGAGTTCCAGGAAGGCAAGGGCGACATCGTCCACCGGTACACGAAGACGGAGTCCACGTACCTCAGCCGCAGGGGGATCATCCCGAAGAGCGTCGACATCTTCTGATCACTCTCACGGGACAGAATCAATTTCAATAGTATCAGCACCACAGTTATCAACCCCCTGGTTCCGTCGGCGCGGTGGCCATGAAGAAGCCCAAAGGCGGTCGCGAACTCCTCGAGCTCGGAGCGGGGTTCGGACTCCTCGTGTTCGGCATCGCGCTGAACTTGTTCACGTTCAGCATCGCCGCGGCCATCGTCGCGGACCCCGGCGGTTATGTGGAGTCCCTGATTCCCGCGAACGTGGAGTCCGCGGGACCGCGGTCGTCGTTCCGGTTCACGGTGTTGGACCTCGGTGTGAGTTTCGAGGACGCCTCGACCGCGGGGGACTCGCCGATCGCGTCGTACGCCTGGGATTTCGGGGACGCCAGCACGTCGAGCCAGAGGAACCCAGACCACACATATGGTCAGAACTTCCGCGGCGTCGTTCGGTTCACGGTACAAGACACCAATGGCCGAGTGAGCAGCGCGATCGCGAACGTTGATGCGGCCCCGGGCGTGCAGCTCCAGGGGAACAGCATGACAGACCCCGCGGACATCGCAGGCGGTCTCGAGGGTGGCGCCGTGTTTGCGCCGCTCATGAACGCGTTCGCCGCGCTCGCAGGGGCAGTGGCCGGGTTCCTGATGCTCTTCATCATGTGGCTCGTCGGCGCGTCGATCACGAAGGCGGGGTGGAACCTCTTGAAGCCCCGGCCGGAGACGATCCGCGTTCGGATCAAGCCGAAGCACCTCGAGGCGGAGCCGGTGTACCTGCCGATGGACGTGCCGTTAGGCGCTGCGCAGGCGCCTCCCCCTCCGCCGGCCTGATCGCGCGCATCGCCACGTATTCTGCAAGCAACCTCCGCAACCGCCGGAGGCGCAGCCCTCGGGCTGACGCGATTCGAAGGGTTCACGCGAACTCTCCCGCGTAAGGTACGACACCTTTTAGCAATGGCGGCCCATGGAGCGCGGCACCGATGATCGACGAACGCAAGCTCCACCAACTCGAGGCCAAGATCGATGCGTGGCGGACGAAGGCGAAGGGCGACGAGGAACGGAAGACGTTCGCCGAGGTCTTCGACCGGAACACGCTCCTCCTCATCGCGAAGCTCATCAACGACGGGGTCCTGGAGACGGTCGACTACCCCGTGTCCACGGGGAAAGAGGGGAATGTCTTCCATGCGACGGGCCCCGACGGCGCCGTGGCGATCAAGATTTACCGCGTGAACACGTCGACGTACCGGAACATGGCGAACTACGTCCTCGGGGACTCGCGGTTCCGGAACGTGCGGAGGACGCAGCGGGACATCATCTTCGCATGGGCTCAAAAGGAGTACAAGAACCTCCTCGGAATGCGCGCGGCGGGCGCGCGCGTGCCGAAAGCGATCGAGCAGCGGAATAACGTGCTCGTGATGACGTACATCGGCGACGAGACCCGTCCCGCGCCGCGGCTGCGGGAGGTGAAGCTCGACGACGCGGCCGCGGGGCTCGCGGACCTCGTCGAGACGATGAAGGCGATCCGCAAGGCGGGGCTCGTCCACGGGGACCTCAGCGAGTACAACGTCCTCGTGTGGGAGGGTCGCATGTGGGTCATCGACTGCGGCCAAGCCGTCCCGCTCAAACATGGCCATGCGGAGGAGTGGTTCCTCCGGGACTGTCGCAACGTCGCGCGGTACTTCCGCCGCCTCGGCGTCGACACGAGTCCGGAGGCGCTCGCGAAGGAAGTCAAGGACGGCTAGCGATGCTCTACGCGCGGATTCCCACAGAGCGGATCGGCGTTCTCATCGGCCCGGGCGGGGAGACGAAGGCCCGTCTCCACGAGGCTTCGGGCGTGATCCTCATCATCGACTCTCTCACGGGCGAGGTCACGATCGACGAGAGCCGGGCGAAGGACCCCGCGATGGCGCTGCAGGTTCGGGACATCGTCCTCGCGGTCGGCCGCGGATTCTCGGAGGAACGCGCGTTCCGCCTCCTTCACGACGATACGTATCTCGAGGTCCTCGACATCAAGGATTTCGCGCACTCTCGGAACCGGATCGCGCAGATCAAAGCCCGCCTCATCGGCACCCGCGGGAAGACGCGTCGACTCGTCGAGGAGCTCACGAGCGTCGACATGAGCGTGTACGGCCACACCGTCGCCTTGATCGGCGAGTCGTTCCACTTGGGAATCGCCCGGGGGGCCGTGACCATGCTCCTCCGCGGGAGCGAGCACAACACCGTGTACCGCTTCCTCGAGCGGAAGCGCGAGGCGATCAAGGGGTACGAGATGGGACTGTAGCGGAATCCCTCCCGAATCCTTTTATCCGCGTGCTCAGGTTCCATGGGCAGGGGGAGGCCATGGAGCGGCGCAGGACCGGGAAGCTCGCGGATTCGTTCCATGGCGCGCTCGCCACCGCGATCTCGAAGCTGGACGACGAGGCCGCCTTCCACCTGCGGAGCGAGATCAGCGCCATCCGCGCGGTGTTGGCGGGCCGGAAGACGGACACGGCCCTGCTGACGGCCGTGGACCGTGCCCTCGACGCGGTCGTCGGCTTCCATCGGTTCGCCGCGGAGGTGAAAGGCTTCGTCGTGTCCCGGGACGTCAGCAAGACGGCGAGTCTCTACGAGGTCGGCTCCGTCGGGATCCTCGCGGTCGAGAACGTGCTCACCGCGGAGCGGAAGAACCTCTTCCGCATCCTGATGAGCGGGCTCTCGGGAGGCCTCGCGTACGCGGCGAGCCGGCAATACGTGTACGGGTCCACCGCGGTCCTCGACGGTCTCTACCGGACCCACAGCGGTCAGCTTTACGACGAGCTGTGGTCCCTCGCGACGGAGTTCCGCGGTCCGCTCGACGAGAACGCGGTGCGGGAGGTCCAGACCGGCCTCGACGGGTTCTTCACGTCCCTCGCCGGACCCGGCGTGACGGTCGACACCCGGGTGACGGCCTTGTACCAGCTCTACGCGATCGTTCTCCTCGTCCGGTGCGCGGATCTACTCCAGAAATTGAGGGCCGCGTGAGCCCGTACACGCCGCACCGCCGAATCATTAAATACCGTCGTTCTCATCGCACGCTCCGGGTGGGGCAGATCCCGAAGTACGTGTACCTTTTTCAGGAGGGAAACGCAGGAATGCAGGACCTCCTCGGCGGAAAGGGGGCCGGCCTCGCGGAGATGACCCGCCTCGGCTTTCCCGTGCCGCCCGGCTTCACGATCACGACGAGGGCCTGCAACGCGTACGCCGCGAAGGGAAAGTTCCCACCGGGATTGAAGAAACAGATTGCGGACGCATTGGCCGCTATCGAAGCGGCGGTCGGCCGGAAGTTCGGTGACCCCGCAAGCCCGCTCCTCGTCTCCGTCCGGAGCGGTGCGAAGTTCTCGATGCCGGGCATGATGGACACGGTCCTGAACCTCGGCCTCAACGACCGGACCGTCGCCGCGATCGCCTCGATGGCGGGGAACGACCGGTTCGCTTGGGACGCGTATCGACGCGTACTCCAGATGTTCGGCCGCATCGTACTGGGCATCGACCCGCGCAGGTTCGAGGCGATTCTGGACCGGTGGAAGGCGAAGACGACGGGCAAGAAGGACACGGACCTTACGGCCGAGATGCTCCGCGAGATCATCGCGGAGTTCAAGGGCCTCTTCCGCGCAGAGGACAAGGAGTTCCCGGAGGACCCGCGGCGCCAGCTCGAAGAGGCGATCTTCGCCGTCTTCCGGTCTTGGAACGGGAAGCGCGCGGTCGACTATCGGAACTTCCACAAGATACCGCACGATCTCGGGACGGCCGCGAACGTCCAGGCGATGGTCTTCGGGAACATGGGCGAGGACTCCGGGACCGGCGTCGTTTTCACACGGAACCCCGCCGCGGGAGAGAACAGGCTCTACGGTGAGTATCTGATGAACGCGCAAGGCGAGGACGTCGTCGCCGGGATTCGCACGCCACTGAAGATCGCGGAGCTCCGGGACGGGATGCAGCAGGTCTACGCGGAGCTCGAGGGCCACGCGAAGCGGCTCGAGCAGCACTACCGCGACCTCCAGGACATCGAGTTCACGATCGAGCGCGGGAAGCTGTGGATCCTCCAGACGCGAGAGGGGAAACGGACCGCGCGGGCCGCAGTGAAGATTGCCGTGGACCTCGTGACGGAGGGCCTCATCACACGCGAGGAGGCGGTTCGTAGGGTCGAGCCGGACCACGTGATCAATCTCCTGCTGCCGCGCTTCGACGATCGCGAGAAGGACATCGCGAAGAAGGAGGGGCGGCTCCTCGCGAAAGGGCTCAATGCGTCTCCAGGCGCCGCAACCGGGATCGTCGTGTTCGACCCGGGGGAGGCGGAGCGGCGGGGCCGCTCGAAGGAATCCGTGATCCTGACCCGCGTCGAAACCTCGCCAGACGACGTCCATGGGATGCTATGGGCGAAAGGGATCCTCACGACGCGGGGTGGCGTGACGTCCCACGCAAGCGTCGTTGCGCGCGGCCTTGGCCTTCCGTGCGTCGTCGGCGCGGAGTCGATCCGAATTGATTATGGGTCCGAGTCGTTCACGGTCGGTCGTCACACCGTGCGGAAGGGCGACCACATCTCGATCGACGGGACAACGGGCGAGGTGCTGATGGGTCGGATTCCCACGCTCGACGCCGACGTCACGAAGGAGACGGAACTCCTCACCCTACTTTCCTGGGCCGACGAATTCCGACGGCTTCAGGTGTGGGCGAACGCGGACTACCCGCGCGACGCCCGCAGAGCCCGCGCGTTCGGGGCCCAAGGCATCGGACTGTGCCGAACGGAGCACATGTTCTTCGAGCAGGAGCGGCTGCCCGTCGTCCACAAGATGATCCTCGCCTCCACGCCGGAGGAGCGCCAGGAAGCGTTGGACAGGCTCCTGCCGTTCCAACGGGAGGATTTCAAGGGGATCTTCGAGGCGATGGGCTCCTCGCCCGTTGTGATTCGCCTCATCGATCCGCCGCTCCACGAGTTCCTCCCGAAGTACGAGGACCTCCTCGTCGACGCCACGGAGCTGCGCCTCACGGGGAAGGACCCGGAGCGACTCAAGGAGGTCGAGCGGCTCCTCAAGGCCGTCGGCGCGATGCGGGAAGTGAACCCGATGCTCGGCCTCCGCGGCTGCCGCCTCGGAATCCTCGTGCCGGGCCTCACGGAGATGCAGGTCCGCGCGATCTTCGAGGCCACCTGCGAGCTGAAGAAGCGCGGTCACGAGCCGCACCCCGAGATCATGATCCCACTCGTCGGCCACGTGAACGAGCTGCGGACCGAGCGGGCGAAGCTCGAGCGGGTCGCGAGGCAGGTCATGGCGGAGCAGGGTGTCGAGATTCCGTACAAGTTCGGGACGATGATCGAGGTCCCGCGCGCAGCGCTGACCGCGGACGAGATCGCGGAATACGCGGAATTCTTTTCGTTCGGAACGAACGATCTCACGCAGATGACGTTCGGCTACAGCCGGGACGACGCGGAGGGGAAGTTCCTGATGGCGTACATCGAGAGGGGCATCCTCCCCACGAACCCATTCCAGACCTTGGACCGGTCCGGCGTAGGCCAGCTCATGCGGATCACGGTCAAGCGCGGCCGGAAGACGCGACCGAACATCGAGCTCGGAATCTGTGGAGAGCACGGGGGCGACCCCGAGAGCATCGCGTTCTGCCACGAGCTCGGCCTCACGTACGTCTCGTGTTCGCCGTTCCGCGTGCCCGTCGCCCGCCTCGCGGCGGCCCACGCGGCACTCCGAGAGAACGCGGGTCCAAAGGGGACGGATTGAGTGGACCTCGGCAACATCGTCCTTCAGACGAATGACATCACGCTTCTCGTTGCGCTCGCGGTGTTCTCGTTCCTCCCGCCCGCGATTTTCGCCGCGTGGTTTCGGAACACCGAGCGGTTCGGCCGGGAGCCTTGGGGGCGTATCGCAAGCACCTTCGTGTGGGGCGCGCTGTTCGCGGTGCTCATCGGGGCAATCCTGAGTGTCTTCCTCCTCTTCATATTCCAGGCCGTCCCGCCGATCGAGGAGTTCCTCGGCGGGCGCTTCCAAGACCCGACGGCAATCCTCCTCGCGCTCGTCATCGCCCCATTTGCGGAGGAGTTCGCGAAGGGTTACGGGGTGTGGCGACGGCGCCGCGTGATCCGGGAGCCGGAGGACGGACTCATCTACGGCGCGACGAGCGGCCTCGGGTTCAGCGCGACGGAGAACCTCCTCTATGGGGTCGCGGCGCTCGTGACCCTTGGCCTCGAGGCCTCGATCTTGCTGATCGCGGTCCGGTCGATTTCGTCGTCCCTCCTCCACGCCTCCGCGACGAGCCTCACGGGGTACGGGATCGCGCGACGAGCCCTGTGGGGTCCGAAGTATTCGTCCCTTCCGTGGTACTTTGCCGCCGTCGCGATGCACGCGGCGTTCAACGCGCTCGCGTCTCTCGGCACCTTCCTCGCGGAGCTGTACGGCGATGTTGGCGCGCTCCTCATCCTCATCGCCGCCGTCCTCTTCGCACTCATCACGATCAGCTTTGTGCGGGGCAAGATCATGGACCACGAGGCCCGCGAGGGTTGGACGCCGTGACCTCCCTCTCCGTCGCGGGCCGTCGGGTCCGGCCGGGGAAGATCCTGTGCGTCGTCCGGAACTACGCGGCCCACGCGGAGGAGATGGGTTCGACGGTCCCGGAGGAGCCCGTGTTCTTCCTGAAGCCGACGACGTCGCTCTTGTCCTCTGGCGGCACGATCCTGCTACCGCCCCAGTCCTCGCGGGTTGAGGTCGAGTGCGAGCTTGCGGTCGTTTTCTCCGGTGGCGGGCGGGACATCCCTCGCGCAGAGGCGATGGATCACGTCCTCGGGTACGCGGTCTTCTTCGATATCACGGCCCGCGACCTGCAGGTGAAGGCGAAGCAGGCGGGCCTCCCGTGGACGGCCGCGAAAGGCTTCGATACGTTCGGCCCGATCTCGGAAGTCACGCTGTCGGACCGCGTGGGAGATCCGATGAACCTCGGAATTCGGCTCACAGGGAACGGTGAGGTCTGGCAGGGCGGGACGACCGCGGACATGGTCCACGGCGTCGCGGACCTCATCGTCCACGGGTCGCGGATCATGGGTTGGGAGCGAGGGGACATCCTCGCGACCGGGACGCCGGCGGGTGTCCATGAGATCCGTCCAGGGGACGCGCTCGTCGGGGCGATTGAACGGGTCAGTCGGCTCGAGGCCCGCGTCGCCGCGCGTGGCAACCTTTAATCGGTCGCCGTCCGTCCAAGACGCAGATGCGCTTTCGGTTCGTCCTCGATGGCACAGCGTACTCGACGCACAAAGACGCGTTCAAGACAATCCTCCGTCGCCACGAGCTCGCATACAAGGGCACAAGGGACACGTTCGTGTGGTCGAGTCGCCAGGAGAGCGTGACTGCGCTGTTCGACCGGGACGAGGCGAGGGGTGTCACAATCCGCGCGACGCTGATCTGGCAGAGCCGCAAGAAGACGCCGCTGTTCGGGGAGCTCAGGGAATGGGTCTGGGCCGTCGGCGGGAAGAGCGAGGAGGACACGGCCGCGACGGAGGACTCGAAGGCAATGGAGGCCGTCGAGCGGGAGCTCGCGTTCTGGGACGCGATCCACAAGCCGGACCCCGAACGACTCCGGGCGGTGGGGCGGCCCGCGTCGTGGATCGAGCGAGACCTCCGCGATTGGAAACGGAAGCGCACGGAGCGGAAGCGGGAGCTCCTCGGGCGCCTCCGGTCCGACTAAAGGACCGGCGTCGCGACCTCGAGGGTATCGTAGCAGTCGAAGCAGTATCCTTGACGGCGGTCGTCCGGGAGGAGCACGATCCGCGTGCCACACTTCCGGCATCGTGCGGAGCGATCGCCGCTTTCCGAGAACCGTCGGATGTCTGGCCTCAGCTTGAATGAAATGCCCTTCCCCCCGGAAGAAGCGGCTCCGCGGCGGGCGAGAACGCCTGACATTATAAGAATCTTGTGAGCCCGTCGGCGCGACATCCGACGTGCGAGCCTACACGAACATTTTTCGAGTCGCAGGCGGATGAGGCCTCGGTGCGGGGTCGCTTTATCACGTTCGAGGGCATCGACGGTTCCGGGAAGACCACGATTGCGCGCCGCGTCGTCGAAGCACTTCGCCAAAGCGGGTACCGCTCCGTCCTAACGACGGAACCGACGGACTCGTGGCTCGGCCGGGCCGTAAAGAAGAGCTACGACGACGACGTGGGCCCGCTCGCAGAGACGTTCCTGTTCCTCGCGGACCGCGCACGCCACACGACGGACATCCGGAAGTGGCTCGAGGCCGGTGCGATCGTCGTGTCGGACCGATACGCCGACTCCATGTACGCGTACCAGGGCGCGCGCCTCGAAGGCATCGTGTCAGACCCGATGCGGTGGCTCCAGCACGTGAGCGCACCCGCGATCGTGGAGCCCGACCTCACGATCCTGCTCGACATTGCGCCCGCCCTGGGACTCCGGCGAATCGCGGGTCGCCGCCGTAAGGTCCGGTTTGAGACGCGTCGGTTCCTCGAGCGCGTCGCGGCAAACTACCGTCGCCTCGCGAAGGCCCGTCGATTCGTGTCGATCGACGGCTCTGGCTCCGCGGACGACGTCACGGGCCGTGCCTTGGCGGCGATTTCTCGCCGGCTGGGCCTGACGATTCCGTAACGACGGCCCCTTGGGCGAGAAACGCCTTCGCGAACAAGGTCGCAAGATCCCGATCTCCCCGCTCGAGCTCAATCAAAAACGCGCGGCCGAAGGCGAGCTTTGCCTGGAGTTCCGGGGAGTCCGGGGCCATGGAGCGCGCGCGATGCCAACCCGCAAGCTTCAACGTGCCCTCGCAAGAATCAGCCGTGAAAACTGTCCATCTGAGGCGATACGAGGAACGCACCACGCGCGGCTGGACAAACCTTTTAAGCGCAGCGCCCGATGCGAGAGCGCTTCGGGATGCACTCATGGTTACGGAGGCCCACGCGAAGCCCTCCGCCCATCATGGCGGCGAGGGATACGTCGGCGTGATTTACGGGGACATCGGCTCCACGGGGTTCCAGTTCTCCGTGATCGCTCACGCTGAACGGAACGAGTTCGTCCAAGCGGAGCACGACACGTGCGGCACCGTCCTCGCGCGCGTGGAGGAGGTGACGCGGAAGACGGACCTCTCCCTCGACAAAGCGCAGGCCCTTGGGAGCGGCGAGCCCGTCGAAATCGAGGAGAAGATGGCCGCGTCCGCCGTTGTGATCGGATATCGCGACGACCGCGACCTCCTCCAGGTTCCCCGGACGCCGTTCAAGGCGGGGGAGCCCGTCGCCCGGGCCGAGCCGGCGCTAATCGAGAAGGTCCTCGGGCTCCGGGACGATAAGCACCACGGGGCGTACATCGGTCTCCTCGCGGGCCACGACATCCGCGTGTACCTCGACATTAATGGGATGGTCCAGAAGCATGTGAGTGTGCTCGCGAAGACGGGCGGCGGGAAGTCGTACATCACAGGCGTCTTGGCCGAGGAGTTGATGAAGCACCATGTGACGTCCGTGATTCTCGACCCGCACGGCGAGTATTCGAGTCTCGCGGAGAAGGGCAAGATGGGCCATGGCGCCGAGCGGTTCAACGTGGAGCCGCGGGGCTACAAGGACCAGATTCAGATCTTCTCGCCGGACATCAAGATCAGCCCGCACGCCCGCCCCCTGAAATTCACCCTCAGCAACCTCGACGCGCGAGACATCCTCTCTCTGACGAGCGGCGGTGGGAAGGTGCGACAACATCTCACGGCGCTCCGCAAGGCCCTCGACCTCCTTCGGCAATCGACCCGGGACTACAGCATGATGGACATCATCCGCGCTCTCGAGCGAGAGGACGATCCGCAGAACGCCTCCCTGATCGACGAGCTCGAGTACCTCGCGGAGGTCGACATCTTCGCTCGTGAGGGGACGCGGATCGACGAGCTCGTCGTGAAGGGCCGGACGACAATTATCGACCTGAAAGGCACTCCGCCCGATATCCAGGAGCTGATCGTGAACCGGCTCTGCACGGCGCTTTTCGAGCTCCGGAAGGTGAACAAGCTCCCCCCGATGATGCTCGTCGTCGAGGAGGCCCACAACTTCTGTCCACAGGTCGGGCAGGTCGCGTCGTCGAAAGTCTTCCGTACGATTGCGAGCGAGGGGCGGAAGTTCGGGCTCGGGCTGCTGATTGTGACGCAGCGCGCGGCGAAGGTCGACAAGAACGTCTTGAGTCAGTGCAACACGCAGATCATCCTGAAGGTCACGAACCCGAACGACTTGAAGGCGATCTCCTCGAGCGTCGAAGGCTTAACGCCGGGCATGGAAGAGGAGATTCAGCGTCTGCCGATCGGTGTCGCGATCGTCACGGGTGCAGGGCTCCAGATGCCGATGATGGTTGAGGTGCGGCCCCGGGAGACCCGCCATGGCGGGGAGAGCGTCAAGGTCATCCCGGACTGACGGCCCTCGGAACTCTTATCCGCGCACACCGATGCCACCACGATGGACCTCGCCGCCCTCGTCGACAAGGACATCCGCCTCACGGACCACGCCCTCGCGAAGGTCGCGATCGCGCCACCCGTGAAATCCCACCTCCGGAAGGTCGCCGAGGATTTCCTGTCAATGGCCCGCGCGTACGCCGAGGACGCAAAACACTTCCGCGACAAGGGCGAACTCGAAAAGGCTCTCGCGAACATCAACTACGCGCACGGCTGGCTCGACGCGGGCGCCCGCCTTGGCCTCTTCGACGTCGGAGGCGACGATCGCCTGTTCACACTCGCGGAATGACGACCCGCTTCAGACCACTCGTGCCCCCTCGTTGTCGACGCGGCAGCGGTACACCGTTCCGTAGCTGCGCAGGACCGTGGCGGCGAGTTCCCCGCCGACCGCGAACACGGAGTGGCCGAGCATCGACATGCTCGCGCGACCGTACGCCCGCATGGCCTCGACGCACTCCCGCACCTTCGCGGATGCCAAGCCCGTCTCGAAGGCGAATGTCCGTCCGAGGTCGAACATTGCCTCGAACGAGGGACTCCTCTCGAAGGCCTCAAGGCATCGGAGCCCGACGGTCCGAATGGTTTCCATCATCTTCGGGTTCGCGAGGACCGTCCCCTTAACGAATGGCGGGCCGACGGAGCACAGAAATATCTCGGAATCGACGGTGAACCGTCGGACGAGGCCATGAGGCGATGCGCCCGGCCGCACGCGGAGGTCCATTCCTCCCGTTGCCTGCGGCATCACGTCCCCCAGGCCGGTCCCCGACTCCACGTCCGCCCGATGGGCAATCGCGACGAGATCATCGGGGCTCCTGCCAAGGTCCAAGGCCTCGTTGAGCGCGAGGACCGTGCTCAGCGCACCTGCGCCGCTCATCCCGAAGCCCTGGGAGATCGGGAGCTGCACCGTCTGGAGGATCTGCACCTCGTACCCGCCATCCCCGACGAGGAGCTTCGCAGCCCGCTCCGTCGTCACCGCACGCGTGCGGTCGTCGTTGAGGAACACGTCGATTGATGCAGTGCGGGATTCGCGCGCGCGGGCGACCGTGTGGACGCCGAGCGTCGTGCACAGGCCGACACCGCGGGAGCCCTTCTTCTCCGGATCCGGGTCGTCGTAGCCGACGAAAAAGGCCGTCACGTGGCCCGGGGCGAACGCCTCACCCTGGAAGGCCATGGAGCACGGCCCTCCAAATCCTCTCGGCCGCGAGGGCCTTCGACCCCGCGAATGCCTCCGCCCGTCCCTTTCGGTCGAGAATCACGATCGCGGTCTTGTCCTTCCCGACCCGGGTGACGTCGTTCGCGACGATGATGTCGAGCCCCGCTTCCTTCAGGAGGGCGATTGCACGGGACTTCAGCTCGGCATCCTTCACGCGCGCCTCCGCTTTGAATCCGACGAGGACCTTCGAGCCGCGCCGAAGCGCGGGCAGCACCTTCGGTGTGGGCTTGAGGTCGAGCGTAACGTCGCCCTTCCGGGACGGGATCTTCCCCTTCTCCTTACGTGGCGCGAAGTCGCTGATCGCGGCGGGAACGATGCACACGTCCGCCTTCATCGACTTCGCCATCGCGGCGAGGTCCGCCGTTGTCTCGAATGTCTTGGCGGGGATATAGTGTGGCGCGGGGCTCTGGTGGCGGCCGAGCCACAGCTCGACGTCCGCTCCTTTCTCGAACGCCGCCTTCGCGAGTTCCACCCCCGTCTCGCCCGTGGACCGATTCGTGACGATCCGGATATCGTCGATGGGCTCCGCCGTGGCGCCCGCCACGACGACGACGCGCTTGCCCGCGAGCTCCCGAGTCCCGAGCCGCCGAATCACGCGCTCGACGATCTCCTCGAGGTCCGCGAGCTTCGCCTTCTCCTCCTCGAGCTTCGGTGCCACGAACTCGACGCCGTGCTTCTGAAGCGTGCGGATGTGGGCCGCCACGATCGGGTTCGCGTACATCGTCTCGTGCATCGCGGGCGCGATCATGATCGGGATTCCTGCGCCCAGTGCGTTCTGCGCGAACGTCGCAACGGTCGTGTCGTCGATTCCCATCGCAATCTTCGCGATCGTGTTCGACGTTGCGGGCGCGATGAGGAGCAGATCGGCGCGACCGTGGGTGCCGACGAGCTCGATGTAGGGGACCGTCCCGTCGAACTTGGTTATCGGACTCACGCCCGTGGCGAACTGGAGAGCGTTCGGGTGAAGGATCTCCATCGCGTCCTTTGACAGGACGGGAACGACCTCCGCGCCATGGCGGATCAGCTCCCGCGCGAGCTTCACGGTCTCCACGGCGGCGATGCTTCCCGTGACGGCGAGGACGATCGTCTTGCCCTTCAGCCGCTCCGATTTTGCCCCGTGAATGCGCTTCGCGGGATGCACGGCGCGACGATTCCCAGGCGTCGATTTATACCTATGTCCCCCGCTCAACAACCTTTAAGGTCGCTGAAGGGCCATTCATCCCCGGAGGGATTTCTTGGCTTCCGCATCTCCCGCAACCGCACACGACACACCATCCGCTCATCCGCCCGGCCGGTCGAATTCGACCGCTCTCTTACTGTCCGGAATTCTGATTGGTACTCTCGTCTTCGGCGGTCTACTCGCGTTCCACGTGGCAATGACGATCGCGCCACCCGCCTCGCCGTATCAGACCCTGGACCCGCCAACCGTGGCCTATCGGAGCACAGTCCGCTCGCTGAGCCTCATCTTCGGCATCCTCATGGATCTCGCGGTCGCCGGGAGCATCGTCGTCTCGTGGTATGTCGCCACATCGCCGTCCGACCGTCCCGAGTCCGTGCGGCGGGGCTTCCTGATCTTCTCCGCGGCTTTCCTGATCGCGTGGCTCTTCCTCTCGATGACGTTCTTCTTGAGCCTGCGATACCTCTGACCCGGCGTGGTGGGCTGGCGGGCCGGGGGCGGGGCCAACCTTTAATCCGCCCTCACGGTTCGTCGCCCGGTTCCGCCATGGACTATCAGGCCCTTCTCGAGGAGCTGTATCGCCTCCAGCGGTTCGGCATCAAGCTCGGCCTCGATACGATCACGGAGCTCCTCGGCTACATGGGCAACCCGCACCGTCGGTTCAAGACCGTGCACGTCACGGGTACAAACGGGAAGGGATCCGTGTGCGCGTACATCGCCTCCGTCCTCGGGAGGGCGGGCTACCGCGTCGGCCTGTACACGTCGCCGCACCTCATTCGGTTCAACGAGCGTATCGTGGTCGACGGCCAGGAGATTTCGGACTCGGACGTCGCCCGGATCTACGCGGAGATGCAGCCCGCCATCGGAAGGACCTCTGGCGGCTCGAATGTCAAGCAGCCGACTTTCTTCGAGGTCACGACCGCCATGGCGTTCCACTACTTCGCGGAGCGCAAGATTGACATCGGAGTTATCGAGGTCGGGATGGGCGGCCGGATGGACGCGACGAACGTGATCCATCCCCTCGTCGCGGTCCTCACGCGGATCGGCCTCGAGCACACGGAGCATCTCGGGAAGAGCGAGGATCGCATCGCGCGGGAGAAAGCAGGGATCATCAAGCCAGGCTGCCGCGTCGTGACGGTCGACCAGCCGACCTTCCCGATCATCGCGGCGCAGGCCTCCGCCATCGGATGCCCGGTGACCGTCGTAGGGCGGGACGTGCGGTATCACCGCCTCAGCTTCGATCGGAGCGGCCAACGAATACGGATCGAGGATGGCGGGAGAATGGACCTCGACATCCCGCTCCTCGGATCCTATCAGCCGGAGAACGCTGCGATTGCGTTCGCGGCGATTCGCGACCTCATTCGGATGGGTATGAGGATTTCCGACGACGCGATTATGGCGGGATTCCGGGAGACGTCCTGGCCCGGCCGCATGCAGATCGTTCGGTCGAACCCGACCGTCATCGTGGACGGCACGCACAACGCGCCCGGAGTTCCCGCCCTGGCGGCATCCCTGCGAGAACTGTTTCCCGGGGAGAAGTTCGTGTTTGTCCTCGGCATCCTCGACGACAAGGACCTGAAGGCGTTCGCCGACCCACTCGGCCCGCTCACCTCCCGCCTCGTGATCGCGAAGCCAGAGACACATCGAGCCTACCCGCCGTCGGAGATCGCACGTGCGTTCGCGGGCTACGTTTCCGACCCTCTGCTCGTTCCGAAGGTGTCCGAGGCGATGGACCGTGCAATCGAGTTGGCGGGTCCCGACCGCATCGTCGTCGTGACGGGTTCGATCTACACTGCGGGGGAGGCGCTTGCGCATCTCAAGGGGCGCCAAGGTTGAGCGGGTCCTCTCGGACCTGGCCCGGCGCTACCTTGGCGCGGACCCTCGGATTGGCGAGGGCACCGCGCTCGCGAAGATCACCGCGGAGACGGACGACCCGTTCAAGGTCCTCATCGGGACGATCCTGTCCCAGCGAACGCGGGACGAAATGACGGAGATCGCCTCCCGCCACCTCTTCGCGAAATACGGGAACGCCCGCGCGCTCGCGAGTGCGCCGGTGGGAGAGGTCGAGCGATTAATCAAACCCGTCGGCTTCTACCGTCAAAAAGCGCGCCAGCTCCGGAACGTAAGCCAGGTCCTGTTGGACCGGCACGATGGGATTGTCCCGAATACGTACGAGGACCTCATCGCGCTCCCGCAGGTCGGTCCGAAGACCGCGAACTGCGTCCTAGTGTACGGGTACGGCGTCCCCGCGATGCCGATCGACACGCACTGCCACCGCGTCCCGAACCGGATCGGTCTGATCCGGACGAACACGCCGGAGGAGACCGAGGAGGCCCTGAAGCGTATCATCCCTAAGGACAACTGGCTCTACGTGAACGAGTGGTTCGTCCGGTTTGGGAAAGAGATCTGCAAGCCAATCGGCCCGCGATGCGACCTCTGCTCGTTCACGTCGTTCTGCACATATTACCGGACGAGGAGGCGGGCGCGATGAGAATCGACGCAATCTCTTTCTCGGTCCTCGAGGTCCCACGCCGGGAACCGTTCGTGATCGCGAGCGGGTCCGCAACGACCGCGACGAACGTGCTCGTTCGGATTGAGGGCGGGAGCTTCCTCGGGGTCGGGACCGCGTGTCCGAACACCGTGACAATGGAGACGCGGGACACCGTCGTGGCCGCGCTCAACGCACTGGCTCGGGCCCTCAAGGGCGAGGAGTTTGAGACCGTCCCCGCGTTCGTGGACGCCATGGACGTGGCGTTGCCCGGGAACCCCTCCGCGAAAGCGGGCCTGGACATCGCGTTTCATGATGCGCTCGCAAAGGACCGCGGCGTTCCACTCTACCGACTCCTCGGCGGCGGGTTCCGCGAGTCGTTCCCCACGGACATGACAATCGGAATCCTCGATCTCGAGGCGACCGTTGCGCGGGCGCGCCACTGGGTCCGTGAAGGCTTCCGCGCGCTGAAGATCAAGGTCGGTCTCGATCCGGCGGACGACCTCGAGCGGCTCCGGGCAGTCCGGGAGGCCGCGGGCCCGACGATCGAGCTGCGGGTCGATGGCAATCAGGGGTTCTCCCTCGAGGACGCCCTTAGATTCGGGCCCCCGCTCGCGGACCTCGGCGTCGTCGTGTTCGAGCAGCCGCTCCCGGCGACCGATCTGAACGGGATGAAAGTCCTCACGGAGAACTGCCCAGTGCCCGTGATGGCGGACGAGATG
Source organism: Thermoplasmata archaeon (assembly GCA_035283985.1). Lineage (GTDB taxonomy): Archaea > Thermoplasmatota > Thermoplasmata > RBG-16-68-12 > RBG-16-68-12 > EA-19. The sequence goes on from DATESQ010000006.1 coordinate 26,065, forward strand.
GTCCTCACGCCGAAGGACGTCATGCGAGTTCGCTGGGGCGGGTGTGCAAAGGCGGTGAACCTGAAGCTGATGAAGCATGGCGGAATCGAGCGAGCGATCGAGGTCAACACGGTATGCGAGTCCGCGGGATTCCCGACGATGGTCGGCTGCATGGGCGAGTCCGTCGTGTCGATTGCCGCCGGCCTGCACTTCGCCCTCTCGAGGCGGAACGTGAAGTGGGCGGACCTCGACTCGCACTTTCAGCTACTCCGGGACGCTGCAGAGCCCTTGCGGTTCGTGGCGGGGATGCTCCATGCGCCATCGGGTCCAGGGCTTGGAATTCGGGTCGACGACACGCTGTTCGCGTGACGCGCTCCCCCTCTTTTCGCGTCGTTCGACGGCGCAAACGCTTTCATTCAGCCCCTCCTCCCGGGGCACGGGCGATTTCGTGACTCTCGGCGAAGTGTTCGTTTCCATTGACCGGCATCTCGACGACTCCCTCGCGGCCCTGCAGGAGTTCTGCCGGATTCCGAGCATCTCCGCGGAGAAGCGGTCACAGCCAGAGGCCGCGGCGTTCGTGCGTAAGCTACTCGGAGGCCTCGGAATCGAGGCCCGCGAATACCCGACCGCGGGCGGGCCACCCGTGGTGTACGGCGAGCTTCACGTCGGAAGCGACCGACCGACGATCCTTCTGTACAACCACTACGATGTGCAGCCGGTCGATCCCCTCGACGAGTGGACAACGGATCCCTTCGACCCCGTCCTTCGGGATGGCAAGCTCTATGCACGGGGGAGCGGGGACACGAAGGGAAACATCGTCGCGCAGGTTGCGGCGGTCAAGTCGTTCCTCGAGGTCCGCGGGGGCCCGCCATGCAACGTCAAGTTCGTGATCGAGGGCGAGGAGGAGGTCGGCAGCCCGCACTTCCGCTCTTTCGTAGAGGCGAACCGCGACCTCTTGAAGGCCGACGGCGCGACGATCGAGGGCGGGGAGCATTCGATGCGCGGGGTCCCCAAGATCGAGTTCGGCTGCAAGGGGACGCTCTACGTCGAGCTCAAGTGCCGGTCGGCGGCGGTCGACCAGCATAGCATGTGGGCGCCGATTCTGCCGAATGCCGCGTGGCGCCTCATCGCTGCACTCAATACGCTCCGCGACGCGCAGGGCAAGGTCCTGATCCCCGGCTGGACGGCAACCGCGATGAGGCCAACGAAGGAGCACCTCCGATACCTCAAGAAGGCGGAGTTCCGGGAGAAGGAGCTCCTCCGGGCCTGGGGGATCCGGGTGCCGCTCGTGAAGAAGTCGGGGACCGACCTCCTCCAGCACGCCCTCTTCTCGCCGACGTGCACGATCTGCGGCTTCGCGTCCGGCTATCAAGGGCCCGGCACGAAGACCGTGAACCCCTCCCTTGCGAGCGTGAAGCTCGACTTCCGCGTCCTCCCCGGGATGCGGACGGCGGACCAGCTGAAGAAGTTGAAGCGCCATCTGAGGGCACGGGGATTCGGGGACATCGAGGTCACGTTCCACGACGCACTCGAGGCGAGCGCGACCCCCTACGAGACGCGGATTGCGCAGGCCTGCATTGGGGCGGCGCAGGATGTGTACGGTCGGCCTCCCGACGTTTGGCCCTGGAGCTTGGGGGCGTCCGCCACGGGATTCTTCAACGACATCGTCGGCGTCCCCTCCATCAGCGGACCCGGAGTGAGCTACGAGGCGAGCGGCTATCATGCGCCGAACGAACACATTCGGATCGAGGACTTCCGGAACGGGTCGAAGTACGTCGCGGCGCTGCTCGCACGGTTCTAACGCGTCCCCCGAAGGACGTCCGCGACGACCTCTCCCCGCCGCGGCTGGGACCCACGGCCGAGGCCGGGGAAGTCGATCGCCTCAATGGGCACATCAAGTTCCGTCCGGTAGCCGTCCACCGCCTTTCGGTATTCGAGGGAGAGAAGGTCGATGACCCGCTGCGGACGGGCTTTCGCGAGGTACGACGCGAGAAGTCCGGGAAGGCCGTTCTGCCTCCACCAGCCATGGAGGGTTCCGAGGCCCGGAAGGTTCTCCGCCATGGAGAAACCGTAGCCGCGGATTGGCTCGCGGGACAGCGCGATGCCGTAGAGGGCGGACACAATCGCGACCTCGACGCCATCCTTTCTTCGTTCCCAAGCCTCCCGCGGGATGTGGCGGTACATGTTCCCGTCGTACCGGACGTACGCGGGCATGAGCTCGACGGCCTTCTTCGCATCCGGATCGAGGTCCGGACCCAAAGGAAGTTTCGCCGCGGACGCGACGGCCGTTCGTAGGGCTGTCAGGCGGACAGCGTCCTCGCCGGTCATCTCCCTGGCAATCAAGGGTCCCGCCCCGCCACCGGCTCCCTTCCGCTTCCGAGTGGAGTCCGGAATGAGCGCGAGGACGCGTAGCGCACCCATGGCGGGCTCGGATGGACCGCCCCTCGCATAGACTTTCGGGAAGTGGAACCTTCATGCACCCCGCGGCCTTCGGTGGACGCATGATCGATCCCGCCGACCGCCAGAAGGTCTACTCGGTTCTTGAGTCCCGCTTCGACGATTTCGTCCGGGAGCTGTCCGAGTACGTCCGAATCGCGACGATCTCCGCGCACGGCGCGAAGTTCCAAGAGGGAGCTGACGCGACCCGTAAGATCCTCGAGTCCCATGGCGCAAGAGTCCGTCTCCTCCCCGAGGAGGGCGGTCCGCCCGTCGTCGTTGGCGAGATCGAGGAGGACCCTACGCTTCCGTGGATCATTCTCTACAACCACTACGACGTCCAGCCGGTCGATCCGGTGGGCGAGTGGAAGTCGGACCCGTTCGAACCCGTCTTGAAGGACGGGAAGTTGTACGCTCGCGGGGTCGACGATACGAAGGGGAACACGGTCGCGGAGGCGTTCGCGGTCGAGGCGATTCGCGACGTGCATGGCGCGCTTCCCGTGAACGTGCGGTTCCTCATCGACGGCGAGGAGGAGATGGGGAGCCCCCACATGCTGCCCTTTGCGGACGCGCATCCGGAGCTCTTCAGCGGCATCGGCGCGACGATCGAGGCGGCGAACCACACGATCGATGGGAGGCCATCGTTAAGCCTCGGCTCGAAGGGGATTCTGTCCGTCGAGATCGAATGCCGGACGGCGGACGTCGACCAGCATTCTTCCCTCGCGACGGTGATTCCGAACCCCGCCTGGCGGCTGAATGCCTCTCTTCGGACCGTGCGGAGTGAGAGCGGGAAGATTCTCATCCCGGGGTTCACGGACGGCGTCCCGCCTCCGGACCCGGAGATCCTCCGATACCTGAGGAAGAACACGTTCGACCCGCTCGTCTACAAGGACACGTATGGAGTTCGCGAGGTGATGGGCGGGCGGACGAAGTATCAGCGCCTGAAGCATCACATGTACGGGACGACCTGCACGATCGACGGCATTTGGAGCGGCTACACGGGGGAGGGCCACAAGACCGTGAACCCCGCCGTCGCGCACGCGAAGCTCGACTTCCGTCTCTTACCGGGCCAGCGCCCCGACGCAATCTTCGACAAGCTCGTTGCTCACCTCCAAGCGAAAGGGTTCGGCGATTTGAAAGTCGAGAAGCACTCCGTCTTCGAGCCCGCCTCCTCGTCGATTCACGAGCGATTCCCGCAGGCGATCCTCGCGGCGGTCCGCGAGGTGTATGGGACGGAGCCGAACGTCTTCCCGTGGTCCGCAGGGTCGTCGACGACGTGGTACTTCACCCGCGTCGGCACGCCCGCGCCCCATCCCCCCGGCGTTGGATACACCGGAAGCCGGGCTCACGCGCCGAACGAGCACATCCGGCTCGATGACGCGCGCAGGGCAATCAAGGGGATGGCAGGGATGATCATGGCGTTGTGATGGCCGTTGAGCCCCACCGCATTTTCTAAGGCTTCGGTGCAGCGCGAATCGCCAGGTCCTGCTCCTCTTCCTCGATGAGCCGAGCAACCGCCACGACCTCGTCGCCCTCCTCGAGGCGCTGGAGTCGCACGCCCCGTGTCGCACGGCCCTTGACGCTGATATCGCTGACCGGGCAGCGGATCACGACCCCCGCCTTCGTCGTCACAAGGAGGTGCTCCTCGGGCCGCACGATCTGGACCGTCACGACGTGCCCCTTCGCGTACTTCGGGCTCGTTGTGCGGACACCCTTCGAGCCGCGGCGGGTCTTCCGGTACTCCGCAAGCGTCGTGCGCTTCCCGAAGCCGCTGCTGAGGACCGTGAGGAGCCCCCGCTCCGAGTCCTTCGAGAGGGCCATCGAAACGACTTCGTCGCCGGTTCGCACACGCATCCCCGCCACGCCCGCGGCCGTGCGGCCCATCGGCCTGACCTGGGAAATCGGGAACCGGTTCGCGTACCCGCCCGCGGACGCGAGGATGACCTCCACGTCCCCGTTCTCTATCTGGACGTCGATGAGCTCGTCACCCTTGTTTAGCGTGATCGCGCGGATTCCCGAGACTCGGATGTTCTGGTACTCCGCGAGGCTCGTTCGCTTGATCCGCCCCTTCTTCGTGACGAAGACGAGGTACCTGTCCTCCGTGAAGTCCCGCGTCGGGATCATCGCCTCGATCTTCTCGTTCGGTTCGAGGCGCGGGAGGAGGTTCACAACTGGCTTCCCCTTCGCGTATCGTCCCGCGAGGGGCACCTTGAACGCCTTCAGCTTGAACACCTTCCCGAGGGATGTGAAGAACAGGATGTAGTCGTGCGTGGAGGCGACGAACAGATTCACGACGAAGTCCTCCTCCTTCGTCTCCATCCCCGTGACGCCCTTCCCACCGCGCCGCTGCTTTTTGTACGCGTCCACGGACAAACGCTTGATGTAGCCCGTGTTCGTGATCGTGACGACGTTGTCCTCCTCCAGAATGAGGTCCTCGACCTCCATCTCTTGGGCCTGCATCTGGATCGCCGTGCGGCGGCCGTCGCCGTATTTCTCCTTGAGCTCGCTGAGGTCCGTTTTGATGATTTCAAGGACCCTCTCCTTCGATCCGAGGATGCCCTCCAGGTCCGTGATCGTCTTCTTGAGCTGGTCCTGCTCCGTCCGGAGGGCTTGGGTCTCGAGGCCCGTGAGCTTCCGGAGGGACATGTCGAGGATTGCCTTCGCCTGTTCCTCGCTCAGGAGATAGCGGTTGCTGAGCTGGTTCGAGGCGTCCTCGCCGTCGCGGGCCCTGCGGATGAGCCGGATCACCTCATCGAGGTGGTCGATGGCGGTGAGGAGCCCCTCGACGATGTGCTCCCGTTGGCGTGCCTTGTTCAGGTCGAACTGCGTCCTCCGGCGTACGACCTCGATCCGGTAGTCTACATACGATTGCAGGAGCTCTCGGAGCCCGAGGACCTTGGGCTCGCCGTCCACGAGGGCGAGGTTGATGATCCCGAACGTCGAATCCATCTGGGTGTGGTGGTACAGCTGGTTCAGGACGACGTCTTCGATCGCGTCCCGCTTCAGCTCGAGGACGATCCGCATCCCTTCGCGGTCGGACTCGTCCCGGAGATCCGTGACCCCCTGGATCCTCTTCTGCTTGACGAGGAGCGCGATCGATTCGACGAGGGAGGCCTTGTTCACGAAGTACGGGATCTCCGTGATCACGATCCGGATCTTGTCCCCCTTCGCTTCCTCGAACCCCGCCTTCGCGCGGAGGCTAATCAGGCCGCGCCCCGTGGAGTACGCTTCCGTGACGCCCGCGACTCCGTAAAGGATTCCGCGTGTCGGGAAGTCCGGACCGCGGATCGGCCCCGTCTCCGGGTTGTAGAGATCCGAGAGGGTCGCGTTCGGATTTTCGATCAGGACGATGAGGCCGTCGACGATCTCGCCGAGGTTGTGCGGCGGCATGTTCGTCGCCATCCCAACAGCGATTCCGGTCGAGCCGTTCACCAGGAGGTTGGGGACCTTCGCGGGGAGTACCAAGGGCTCCTTCTGTGTGCCGTCGAAGTTGTCGGCCCATTCGACCGTGTCGTTGTCGATGTCCTGGAGAAGCTCTTCAGCGACTTTCGACAGCCGGCACTCCGTGTACCGCATCGCGGCGGGCTCGTCCTCCGTGCTCCCCCAGTTCCCCTGTCCCTGGATTAGCGGGTATCGCAGTGAAAAGTCTTGGACCATCCGGGCGAGTGAGTCGTAGATCGCTATGTCCCCATGAGGATGGTATCGGGCAAGACAGGTTCCCACTACCCGGGCAGACTTCTTGAACTGGGCCCCGGACGACATCCCCTCTTCCCGCATGGTGTAGAGGATCCTCCTCTGGACCGGCTTCAAACCGTCCCGCGCATCGGGTAGCGCCCGCCCGACGATCACGGACATCGCGTAGTCGATGTACGAGCGCTGCATCTCCTGCTCAATCGGCTGGGGGCGGATGCGCGCGCCCGGTTCCTGCTGGGCTTTGTCCGGCATGGTCCCCCTAGATGTCGAGGTTCACGACGTCCTTCGCGTGCTGCTCGATGTATTGCCGACGCGGGCCCACCGCCTCGCCCATCAGGACGGAGAAGAGCGCGTCCGCCGCGGCCGCGTCCTCGATCGTGACCTGCTTCAGGATCCGCCTCGCGGGGTCCATCGTCGTTTCCCACAGCTCCTCCGCGTTCATCTCCCCGAGGCCCTTGTACCTCTGATACACCACGCCTTTGTCCCCGAGCTGCTTCGCGAGGTCCTCCCTCTGCTTCTCCGTGTACGCGTAGTGGGTCTCCTTCCCCTTCCGTATCTTGTACAGCGGTGGTTGCGCGATGTACACGTAGCCTGCGTCAATCATTGGCTTCATGTACCGGAAGAAGAGCGTGAGGAGGAGGGTCGTGATGTGCTGGCCATCCACGTCAGCATCAGCCATGGTCACTATCTTATGGTACCGGACCTTCTCGAGTACGAACTCCGGCTGTACCCCCGCGCCGATCGCGGTGATCAGCGCGCGGATCTCCTCGTTCTTCAGCATCTGGTCGAGCCGTGCCTTCTCCACATTCAGGATCTTCCCCTTCAGCGGGAGAATCGCCTGGAACTCGCGCTTCCGGCCCGCCTTGGCACTCCCCCCCGCGCTCGGGCCTTCCACGACAAAAATTTCCGACTTCGCGGGATCCCGCTCCTGGCAGTCCGCGAGCCTCCCCGGGAGGTTGAACCCCTCGAGGAGCCCCTTGCGGCGGGTGAGCTCCCGCGCCTTCCGCGCGGCCTCTCGCGCCTGTGCCGCGAGGACCGCCTTCTGGAGGATCGTCTCCGCGGCCTTCGGGGTCTCGTTCAGGAACTCCATGAGCTTCTCGTACACGCCGGAGTCCACGATTCCCTTCATCTCGGAGTTCCCCAGTTTCATCTTCGTCTGCCCCTCGAACTGGGGCTCGGGAATCTTGATCGAGAGGATCGCCGTGAGGCCCTCGCGGCAGTCGTCGCCGTCGAGGCTCTCCCCGCTCTTCACGTACTTGTTTCCTTTCGCGTAGTTGTTCAGCGACCGGGCGAGCGCCGACTTGAAGCCGATCAGGTGTGTGCCGCCCTCGATCGTGTTGATGTTGTTCACAAACGTGTGGATCGACTCCGCATACCCGTCGTTCCACTGGAGCGCGGCCTCGATCTGCACGCCGTTGACCTCCTTCGTCAGGTAGATCGGCGGGTCGTGGAGTGGCGTCTTCCCGCGGTTGATCCACTTCACGTACTCGGCGATGCCTCCTTGGAACTGGAAGACATCTCCGCGGCTGTGGATCGTATCCGTGATCACGATTCGGAGGCCCTTGTTCAGAAACGCGAGTTCGCGGAGCCGCGTCGCGAGCGTCTCGAAGTCAAACTCCGTTGTTTCGAAGATCTGTCTGTCGGGTTTGAACGTGATGACCGTTCCCGTGCCCTCCGCCGGTCCAATCGGCTGGAGGTCTGCGGCCTTCTCGCCACGCTCAAAGCGAATCTTCCATTCCTTGCCGTCGCGGCGGATCCGCGCCTCGAGCCACTCGCTAAGCCCGGTGACGACGCTCAGGCCGACCCCGTGAAGGCCTCCGCTCACGCGGTACAACTTCCGCTCGAACTTCGCGCCCGCGTGCATGCGGGACATCACGAGCTCCGCGGCGGGCACGCCAAACTTCGGGTGGACGTCGACGGGGATTCCGCGTCCATCGTCCGCGACCGTCACGGAGCCGTCGCCGTTGATCGAGACCTGGATGTTCTTGCAGAATCCCACCATCGCTTCGTCGATCGAATTGTCCACGACCTCGTGGACGAGGTGGTGCAACCCCCGTTCGTCGAGGCTGCCGATATACATCGCGGGGCGCTTTCGGACGGCCTGAAGGCCCTCCAAAACTTGGATCGATTCCGCGTCGTACGCGACCGGTTCCGAGCCTCCTTGTTCCATCTATTTCACACCAATTTCGAAACCGACTTCGGTATCGGATTTAGCCCTCTTCGCACCCCATCCCGAAGTCCCGGTTCGATAAGGAACTGCGGTGTATAAAGGTGCCGTCCTCCTGTCCTATGGAGAAAACGACGGTTCCGAACGAGGGTTTTTCCTTATATACCCCTTTAAATACTCTCGACCTCGTCGAAGGGGCCCTGTTATCAGTGTTGGGAACAGGGTGAATTGCACGTCTCCGCGGCCTTACCGGAGCTTCCACCGGACACCGTCTTTCGTGTCCTCCAAGACGACGCCGAACTCCGCGAGCCGAGTCCGGATCGCATCGGACATCGCAAAGTCCTTGCGCGTTCGCGAGTCCTCGCGGAGCTTGACGATCAAGTCGAGAAGGGCCGCCATCCGTCGCTCTGCGTCCGCCTGCGTCGGCGGGAAAATCGCGAGAACTTCGTCGAACGTGCGGAACGCCCCCAGGGCCTCCACCGCGGCCCCGCGGCCGATCCCCGTGTCGATCGCGCGGTTCGCCGCGGTCACGAACTCGTAGACTGCCGCGATTGCCTCGCGGGTGTTGAAGTCGTCGTCCATCGCCTCCGTGAACTCCCGCGTCGCAGTTGCAGCGGCAGACTGCAACGGAGTGTCGCCGGGGCCCGTCTCGCGATCGGCTCGCTCCTCGGCGCGCAAGCTTTCGTACGCTTCGCGGATCCGACGGTACGCGACCCTTGCCTCGTCGAGGCCCTCAAGCGTGAAGTCGATCGGAGAGCGGTAGTGCGCGTTCAGCAGGAAGAACCGCAACTCCTCCTGGGAGACCCGCTTGAGCGCGTCCCGCACGCTCCAGAAGTTCCCGAGGGATTTGTGCATCTCTTCCCCCTTTACCATGAGCATGCCACCGTGCATCCATGTCCGCACGAACGGGGCCACGCCCGTGAACGACTCTGCCTGCGCGATCTCCGCCTCGTGGTGCGGGAACTTCAGCTCGCTCGCCCCGCCATGGAGGTCGTACTGCGGCCCGAAGTGGTGGATCGTGATTGCGGTATCCTCGATGTGCCATCCCGGCCGTCCCGGGCCCCAAGGGCTCGGCCATCCGGGCTCTCCGGGCTTCTGGGCCTTCCATAGGGCGAAGTCCGCCGGATTTCGCTTCCGCTCATCGACCGCGACGCGTGCTCCGGGCAGGTGCTCCTCGACCTTCTGGCCCGACAGCTTGCCCCAACCCTGGAACCTCGTCGTGTCGAAGTACACACTCCCGTCGGCGACGTACGCGAAGCCCTTCTCGATGAGGCCATGGATCTGCGCGATGATCTCCGGCATGTAGTCCGTCGCGCGGGCGTACAGGCTCACGGAGTCGCATCGAAGGGCGGTCATCGCGTCCATGTAGTCCTTCCAAAATTCCGACACGATCTCTTTCCAGCCCCGCTTCCACGTTTCCATCTTGGTGATGATCCGGTCCTCGATGTCCGTGATGTTCTGGAGGTAGAACACGGAGTAGCCCTTGTGCCGGAGATACCGCGCGACGACGTCGAACGCGACGTACGTTTTCGCATGGCCAACGTGGGTCAGATCGTGGGGCGTGATCCCGCAGACGAACATCGTGACGCGGTTCCCTCGGAGGGGGACGAACTCCTCCTTCTGGCGGGTGAGCGTGTTGTAGATTCGGAGCGCCATGCGCGCCGTGCGCATTCAGGCGGGCGGTATTAAGGTTAGGGAGCTGTCGGAGCCGATGGCGGACCCGGGCTTTAGCGGGGCTTCTTCATCACGCCGTGAAAGTAGGCGTGGAGGATCTTCGCCTCGCCCGTCCGCATGATCTCCGAAAGGGTGGACTTCGAGACGCCGAGCTTCTTTGCGAGCTGCGTGAGGTTCACCTTCTTGGGGTACTCGAAGAACCCGAGCTTATACGCGAGGCTGATGACGGACTGCTGGCGGTCTGTGAGAAGGCCCGCCGCTCTCGCACTCCGGATTGATGCGATCTCCACAGCGAGCCCTCGCTGCCTTAGAGTTGCAACAAGGTTCTTCACCGCCGCGCGGTCCGGCGCGAGGATGTGCCACTCGAGGCCGCCCGCCTTCGCCGCGGTCGCGTCCGTGAGGAAGCACTCCGACTCCGCGAGGGCGTGGCACGCCCGGCAGTCCCGGACCTGTAACGTCGCGAGAATCTTCCCCTTTTGAGGTACGATTGCTTGGACGTCCACGATGTCCGGGTTGCTTCGAAGGGCCTCCACGATCGCGGATGGATCCGATTCCCCAGGCTCAACCTCGACGAAGCTTTGGAGGAGCCCGTCCCCGAGCTGCTTCTGTTCGACGACGTTCACAGTTGCCTGCATCCGGTCCGTGAGGAGGGTGACCCAGCTGCAGGGAAGGTGGACTCGGAGCGATGCCTCGATCACAACGCCGCGTTGAACCCTCCACTCCCATAAATAAGCGAGGGCATCGAAGCGGCGGTGAGACTCGATGTACGTCTCGATCCGGTTCTGCCCGGGAGCGGTTATCGCGGGCCGCCGGCTATTGGACCCGGATCACGCCGACGGCCCCCACGCCCGTGTACGCGAAGCTGTGTGTCACGAACGGGTACAGACCGACGGCGGGGATCACGAGGCCATCTCAGGCGAGAGCCCGCTGGAAATCTTCAACCAAGTCCTCGATGTCCTCGATTCCAACGGAGAGGCGGACGAGCCCGTCCGTGATTCCCCGAGCTTCGCGCTCCTCCTTCGGCAACGACGCGTGGGTCATCGACGCGGGATGCTCGATGAGCGTCTCGACCCCGCCAAGGCTCTCCGCGAGAATCGCGACCTCGAGCTTTCGGAGGATCTCCAGGGCCTTCGAACCGTCCTCCAGGACGAAACTCAACATCCCGCCAGAGCGCCGCATCTGTCGTTTCGCAATCGACGACCCCGGGTGAGATGCGAGTCCGGGATACAGGACCCGCTCGACCTTCGGATGGCCCGCGAGAAACTTCGCGAGAGCTTCCGCGTTGTCGCAGTGCCTCTCCATGCGGACTGCGAGCGTCTTCACGCCTCGGAGCGCGAGCCAGCAGTCGAACGGGCTCGGCACGGCGCCGAGCGCATTCTGCGCGAACTTCAACCTCTCGTGGAGGTCGTTCCGCCGGGTCACGACCGCACCGCCGAGGATGTCCGCATGGCCGCCCAGGTACTTCGTGACAGAGTGGACCGCGAGGTCGATCCCGAGGGTCAGGGGCTGTTGAAGGTATGGCGACGCGAACGTGTTGTCGCACACGCTGATCGCGTTGTGCGCCTTCGCGATCACCGCGAGCTCCTTGAGGTCGACGACTTTCATGAGCGGGTTGGTGGGCGTCTCCGTCCAGATCATCTTCGTCTCCGGCCGGACCGCGTCCTCGACCGCGATGAGGTCCGTCATGTCCACGAAAGTCGACTCAACGCCGTAGTTCGACACGATCCGAGTGAAGATCCGGTACACCCCGCCGTAGCAGTCGTCGCTCACGACGACGTGGTCACCCTTCTTCAGGAGCGTGAGGATTGTCGTGATCGCGCCCATCCCGGAGCTGAAGCACAGGCCGTGCTTGCCCTCCTCGAGGGCCGCGAGGTTCCGCTCGAGGGCCGCCCGCGTCGGGTTCCCCGTCCGGCCGTAGACCCACTCCTGTTGGGCTTTCTGGCTGTACGTCGACGTCATGTAGATCGGAACGGTCACCGCGCCCGTTCGAGGGTCAGGCTCTTGGCCGACGTGGATCGCCTTCGTCGCAAACCGCATCGCGTTCCCCGCGCGGGCTAAGGTCGCGTCTCGTAAAAGGGTTGGTGTGGTGCGATCGGACGCTCCATTTCCGCTGGCCCCATTCTCGGATGTACCGTACATGCGGGGTATAGGAAATAACGTTAAGTCGTGCCATCGGATGCCATGCTTAGACGGGAACGGAAGGGACTTCGATGGTGACACAGAGCAAGTGGGCGACACGGTTTCTTGCGGCAGCGGTTATCCAAGGCGCGTTCGCGTTTCTTGTCATGAGCATCCTGTTGTATCTCGCTGTGTTCGGAACGCCGGCAGCGTCCCGAATTGTCGCGGGCGGCGGTGCCGGGACCTGGTTCGTCGTAGGCATCATCGCGTACGCGATCGTAGGCGTCCTTGGGATTGCCGTGAGTGCCTTGTTCTATCAACATCTCGAAGTAGTCCTCGAGAAGCCGTATGCCGGATGGAGGAACGGCGCGGCGTGGGCGCATCTAATCTTGGGCGGCGTCGTGGGGTCCGCGGCAGCTCTCCTCACGGCCTGGGGAGGATACACGGCCGGAGCCGCGCTCCTTCCGACCCAGTTTGGCGGTGGCGGGCGCGACTCGGCCTACGTGCACACGAACATCCTCGGCCCCCTCGTGATCCCGATCGCCGCGTTAATCGCGGTGACCCTCCTCGGGTTCTTCATCGGCGGCGTCGGCTACATGACGGCCTGGTGGTCGGCAAGGAAGAAGTAGGCCGACCGCCCGCGCCGGTTCCGACAAGGAGTGCGCGGCTTCGCACCCTCAGCGTTGGGCCTGACCGGACAGGTATTCGATGACGTCGATTCGGGTCACGATGCCTTCGATTTTCTCTGCGGTTCCCACGAGGACGGCGGGACTCCCCTTCTGGAGCAATGCGTAGACCCGGTCGAGTTCCGCACCGGGATCGACGATTGGGAACGGATCCTGCATGACGGTGCGGACGGGTGCCTCCCTGACGCGGGGATCCTCCACGAGCCGCCGCATCACGTCATCCTCGTGGACGCTCCCGACAACCTTCCCCTTGTCGAACACGGGCATCTGGGAGATGTCGTAGCTCCGCAGGCGGTCGACGGCCTCGCGGACCGACGCGGTTGTCTCGATCGACACCACGCCAGGGAGGATCTGCTCCTTCCGTCGGAGGATCTGCATGAGGGGTGCGACGGCCTCCTCGAGGAACCCCATCTCCCGAAGCCACTCCTCGTTGTGCGCCTTCGAGATATACCGGGCTCCCGTGTCCGGCAGCAGGACGACAAGGACGTGCTCAGGCTCGAGGTCCTCCGCGACCTTCAGGGCCGCGATGAGTGCGGCGCCCGCGGAGCTTCCCGCCAAGATCCCCTCTTCGCGCGCGAGGCGGCGGGCGATTAGGAACGCCTCTTTGTCCCCGACCTTGATGATGTCGTCGATGTACTCGAACCATGTCGTGTCCGGGATGAAGTCCTCGCCGATCCCCTCGATCTTGTACGTGTGGCTCTTCACGAGCTGCTTCGAGTAGAAGTAGTCCTTGAGGACGGACCCGAGCGGGTCGACGCCGATGACCTTGATTTTCGGGTTCTTCTCCTTCAGGAACTTCCCCGCCCCGCTGATCGTGCCCCCGGTGCCCATGCCGCACACGAAGTGCGTGATCGTCCCGTCCGTGTCCCGCCAGATCTCAGGCCCCGTCGTCCGATAATGGGCCTCCGGGTTTTTCGGATTCCGGTACTGATTTGGCAGAATCGAGTTCGGCGTCTCCTTGTGGAGCCGCTCCGCGACCCTGTAATACGAGTCAGGATGATCCGGGGAGACTGCCGTCGGCGTGACGACGACCCGTGCGCCGAACGCCTTCAGCATGTCGATTTTCTCGCGGCTCATCTTGTCCGGAATCGTAAAGATCGCCCGGTATCCGCGGATCGCGGCGACCATCGCGAGCCCCATCCCCGTGTTCCCGCTCGTCGGCTCGATGATCGTCCCGCCGGGCTTCAGCTGACCGCTGCGCTCGGCGTCCTCAATCATCGTGAGGGCAATCCGATCCTTCACGCTCCCGCCGGGGTTGAACATCTCGAGTTTCGCGAGGAGGAGGCATTTCGCGTCCTTCGCGATCTTCGGAAGGCGGACGAGGGGCGTGTCGCCGATCGTCTCCAAGATACTGTTGTAGAAGCGCATCGCGGGCACCAACGAGCCAGATTGGAACACAAAGCGCGACGCCGTATTTGAACCCGCCATGCTCCTTCAGGCGAGGGAGCCGCCCTGCCCCGAGAATGGATGCTGGGGGAGGCATCCGAACCCCCTTGAAACCGACCTGCAGTCGGTCATACTAGCCGCTCTGTCACCCCACTGCGAGGCGCCGTACCCTCGCTCGCGATCTAAAGGTTGGATGGGGGTGCTCGGCCGACTATCGGGGCCGATAACGGCCGCCTACTAATTTATCGAACCCTGTGCGCGTGCGAGGGGCAATGCCCATGATTGGGGACCCGGACCCGTGGATCCCTGACCTTCGCAACGCTTGAGGAGGCGTGACGGTGACCAGCGCATATCCGGGAGCCAACCTCAACGGTGGAGCGACGGTCTTGGAATCGGCGGGACCGGAATCGGAGCAACTTAAGGCGTTCCTTCGAATGAACCCAGAAGAGGGTTTCAACCTCGAGGCCCTTAACTCGATCGATCTGAAAGCCTTGGGGAAGGAGGCCCTTGGAGAGAAGCGGCTCTCGCTCGAGCTGATGCGAAAGGTGGAAGAGTTGCTGCCTCGCGTCCGGACCGAAACCGAGGACACTGCCCTCGTGGGACGGTTTCTTCGCAACAAAACGCTCGAGTGGTGTCAGCGCAGCCCTTCAGATCCCAGCTGGACCAGGAGGATGGCGGTTCGGTGGGGCGGAATCTTGCACGAGTCGAGGGTGCCCGGAGGCAGACTCACTTCGAAGCTTTCCGCTCGGCTGGAAATCCTGCACACGGAATGCGCGAAGGCGAGCGGCTGGGCCCGCAGTCTTCTTCGCAGTGCGGTTCGCGGAAAATTACTAAACAGAACCTTGAAGCGCCGTCAGCACCTGGTACCGCATGTCGCTCAGGCGTACCTCGACGACCTAGCCGCGATCAGCCGCCACGGTTATCGACCTTTCTCCCTGGAGCGGCTGAGCGAGCTTGCGCGGAAAATCGGCATCGCGGAAGTGAACATGACATTTGGAGAGCTGTTTCCCCACACCGGCAGCGGACCTTTTATCGTCCTCGATCCGCGCTATCACCCGGACAGTGACGCCGTGATGGTCAGGGCGCCGCCTCCCAAGGCCGTGGCTGACGCAGTTGCGTACGACCTCGTGGTCGCGGAGGCCTCCCTTCTGCGCGAATCCGCTGCGCTGACGGGCGTGACAGCCGATCTGAGTCCTAGCTCTCCCTGGGAACGGGAGGACATCACGATGGACGACTGGAATGGACTCCTCGGGCAACTTCGGAAGCGGAAGGCGAGGCTGGACCCGCCTCCAATCGAGAACTATCGGGATCGCGAATCGTACCTTGAGCTGAGGGAACTCATCCTGGTGGATGCCTCGTCATGCAAAGCTTTCCTTGCGGTCTACTGGAAAGGAAAGCCCACCGGCATGGCCCTGCTTGCCCAGCTCCTCTCCGAAGGCACTTTCGCACCGGACGCGGAGACGGACGGCGACTATCTGGAGGCGGAGCTTGGCCACATCGACAAGGGGAATCCCGACAGCAACCCCGGGGACGGACGATGGGACGTCGGTCACGGATGGACAGTGACTCGCGAAATCGCAGCGGGCAACGTGCGAACCTACCGGGCCGACCGCGGAGCCTTGGGGTGACGGAAGGCCTCTGCGAGCGCTTCGTACACTCGGTCCTGACCGGAAATGCGCGGCAATGCGGGCGCGATAGCGGCGCTTTCCAAGAGCGCCCAGCTGGCGTCGGCCCGGACTCCCCTTGGCGCGACGACGAGTCTGAAGAAGTTCATCGCCGACGCCGTCGGCGCATCACTTATGGCCGAGAACGGCGGGAGTCCGCATGCCCAGGTCAAGAGCTCGACGAGTAGGCAAAGCGTTGTGTTTCGCGTGTCGGGCGTGCTGTCCCTGCAGAGGAGGAGCGTCCTGCTCCGCGGGTCTGCCATCATGCGGGTCGCGAGCGTTTCGAGCGCGGGGAACGTGAGGTACCTGTGAATCCCGGGGCCGAAGAACAACCCACCGGCGTCTCCGGATCGCGAGGGGACCTTGAGGGGGTCCATCTCCCCCGACAAGTCCGCCGCCTTCTGGTCGAACTCCCCCAAGGCACGATACACCGCCTCAAGCGTGATTCGACCTGACCGGAGGACTTCCGCGGGCGCGACCGCTGTGTGGTTTCTGAAGGTGGGGCGGCCCGCCTCATCGGGATGTCCTCGGCTGATTCTGGAGAGAAGGAAATCTTCCCCGGAACCGACGGGATGGATCATCTGCAGATCGACGGGGCTTTCGGATTGAACGAGTGCGGGTCGAATCGGCGTATAATGTCCACGGAGATGCGTCTCGTACAGGCTTACGCTGAGGCCCCGCGAGGCGGCCTTCGTGGTATACCCGACTCCCTCGACGACTCCATAGATCCAGTGGTCGACCTCGACGACGGCCGCATCCTTGGACCTTTCAACGGATTTCGCGATGCCCATGGCGAAGACCTGCGAAGCTCAGGAGAATCATGCTAGTATAGCTTGAAACTTCTCCGCCTCGAGCACCTCATCGGGGATCTTGTGGGCTATGTCCCGAAAGTGCTCGATGAAAGCCACGTATTCGTCATACGAGAAATCGGGTTCGCCGACTCCTCCCGACCCGAACCCCGTTCGGACGATCCGCGGAGTTCCGACAGTCTCCATGCCTTCCTGTTTCTCGGTCCGGACCCAGCTGAGGAAATACGCCGCTTGATCCATGCTGACCCCCGTAACCTTGCCGCCCCGGATCTGGGAAAGCGTTTGTGGGAGGAAGGCCCGGAGGAGACCCTCCGCATACTCCTTCCGCTTCCGTTTTTCGTCGTAGGCCGGGAACCCTTGGTGCAGGCCCAGTCTCGCGAGAACCTCGTCCCGAACGGTGTCGAATTTTGCGAGGATGAATGCGGGATAGAGAACCGGTGGAGTCGCACCGATACCCTGGCCCTTCAGCCGCTCGTATTCCTGTTTCTTGTACGTCTGGAAGGAAACCATCAACTTCGCGATGGTGCTATCGTACCTTAACATTCGCTTGTAGGCGGGCGTATCGATATCCACCGACATCTTGCTGCAATCAACCAACACCACGACGACGACGCTTTTTAGGAGCTGTTGGATGATCGGCTTAGAGGCGGTTCCGGTTTCGATGAACTCCTCAATGTCCTCGCCCGAGACGTCGTAGGCCGAGAACCGCAGAGTGGAGAACGGGTTCACCCAGCGTTGCTCCCGGATGTAATGCGGCAACTTGCCGACGACGCGTCGGAGGTATCCGAAGACAAAGCCCAGTTCCGTAATTTCCTCTTTCAACGTGGCGCTTGGAAACCGAGCGTCCTTCATACCTTCGTAGACGGCGGACATCAAATTCAGGGATGCGGAGGGTGCATGGAAACGGAAGTCATCCCGAATCCCACTCCCATACTTCACCTGGGCCGCGTACAGCAGCCCCAAGAACGTGGTCTTCCCGGAAGCTCGATCCCCTAAGACTGCGCATGGCATGTTTGGGCGAGTCTTCCTCCCACGTATATAACCCCTTCCGCGACATTCTCGGATGCGAAACGGACCCGGTTTCACCTACCGGAGCGCACGGCGATGTCCCCGAGGCATCCCAAGAACGCAAGGCATTCGTGGCTGGAATAGTCCAGCCCCCAGCCAGCAGTCTCGCTGCGCCGAAGCCGAATTCTCTCCGGCCGCCCGGGCGCCGCGTCCTCGGTGCGCACCCAACTGAAAAAGTACGCGGGCTTTGCGAACCTCGGCTCGCCCCCTTTTCCGGCTCTGACTTTCGCGAATGTCCTCGGGAGATTATGGTCCAAGAGCGCTCCGGCATAGGCAGCGCGCGGGCCCATTCTGCCGATTGGGGGAGGTGCCGCCCCAACTTTGGCGGCGCGCAACACCTCGGGCCTCACGCGATCAAACTTGGAGAATATGAATATCGGCTGGAGGAGCCTTCGGCGGCCGGGTTCCCGCAATCTTTGACTGAAGGTCAAGAGGGATTCTATCGCGCCGTCGAACCTCGACATCGGCCCAGGTTCGGGGAGTTCGCCTTTGACGGCGAGCTTCGTGCTATCCACCAAGATGGCAACCGCATCGATGTCGTGGATGTTTTTCAACGTCTCATCGGCGACTGAGCTCCCCATGTACAGCCGGGAAATCTCCTCGGGCTGAGTCCTCAGCAGGGTGAAGCGAAGCGTGGAGGAAGCGCCGGGAGCCCAGTCCCGTGCGCGCCGAAGGATCCCAAGGCCGGCTCGACGGTAGCCGACCTGGAAGCTGATTTCGTTGACCGCCTGTTTCGTCACCGGATCTGGAAAGCTGCCCGACATCAGCTGCTGAAAGAGGAGGGTGATCGCCTCCAGGGATTCGAAGGGCGCGTGAAACCGAAGGTTGTCCGTTTTGTCCGAGCCAGACCTCACTTGAGTCGCGTAGAGCAAGCCGAGAAACGTCGTTTTTCCGGAATCGCGGTCCCCGACAATCACGACCTGGAGCATTGGCGATAGCCACGTGCACAGACCTCTCGGAAGAACCTTCCTGGGTGGTCGCCGTAAATGATATCCACACGTGAGCGCCCGGGGAGGGAGTCGAACGCCCTTAACACCGCTTTGCCGCGACCATACTAGCCGCGCCCGTACGCGGCCGTGAGTCGTTGCACTCCCGATTCCGGTTTCGATGGTGGACCGAGGACAGACGCCACGCCGGATGTCTATCATGGCCAATACCGGTCGACTAGCGGTTTAATCGAACCTGTGCGCGTGAATCGTCGCCACCAAGCCGACAGCCGAAACCTTATACGATGAAGGCCGGGTTTCACTCCGTGCCCAAGCTGGACAAGGCCAGGTTAAGTGAGAGCCTCACGCCACTGCAGTACGACGTCTGCTTTAACAAGGGAACGGAGCGCCCCTTCACCGGAGAATACTGGGACCACCACGAACGCGGTGTCTACGTTTGTGTCGTCTGCGGGCAGGAGCTTTTTGGCTCGGGGACCAAGTTCGACTCCGGCACGGGCTGGCCAAGTTTCTGGGCCCCAGTCAAGAAAGAGAGCGTGAAGGAGATGCCCGACCACGGTTTGTTCATGCGGCGTACCGAGGTCGAGTGCCGGAACTGCGGGTCTCATTTGGGGCACGTCTTCGACGACGGCCCCGAACCAACGCGGCTGAGGTACTGCATCAACTCCGCCTCCCTCAAGTTCAATGGCAAGTAGCTCGACTTACATGGAGCCGGAGGTCCAGTAACTGAACCCACGGCCCCTCGTCCGTTGTTGCGGTCCGGGATGCGATGCCCGGGGAGGGAGTCGAACCCCCTTGAAACCGATCTGCAGTCGGTCACATTAGCCGCTCTGTCACCCGGGCCCAGTTCGTCCCAACCCCGAGGAAATCTTCAATGTTCCCACGGCCGCAGTTCGTCTCGCTGGGCGTCGGACGATACCGCCAAACGTATTTACCCGACCCTCCGCATCGTCGCTGCGTGCCGGAATCGAAGACGATTACGGACACCGTTCACGGGACGATTCGGCTCGACCCGCTCGTCCTCGATCTCCTTGAGACGCTCGAGCTCCAGCGCCTCAATTCGATCCGGCAGCTCGGTCTCACGTACCTCGTCTTTCCCGGCGCGAACCATTCCCGCATTGAGCACTGTCTCGGCGTCAGCCATGTCGCGGGCCGCATGGCGGACTCGCTTGGGCTGTCCCCGGAGGACCGCGCCCTCGTGATGGCCACGGGGCTTCTCCACGACGTTGGCCACGGCCCGTTTTCCCACACCCTCGAGCACGTGCTGTCCTCCGAGCTCGCGGTCGACCACATGCACCTCACGCAGAGGATCATTACGGGCGAGGACGACAACGTCGCACCCGACGAGCGGAAGGCGTTCCCAGACGTCCCCCGGATCGCGGAGATTCTGGAGAAGCATGGAATCAAGCCGTCCCGGGTGGCCGCCCTCATCCGCGGGCTCGGCCCAGAGGCGGAGCAGGGCCGCCTCCACGACTTCAGCCGCCCGAAACGCGCCGAGCGAAAGGTCCTCTACCAGATCATCCACAGCGCGATCGACGCGGACCAGGTCGACTACCTGATTCGGGACGCGCACTACACGGGTGTCGCCCTCGGCGTGATCGACGTGAACCGCCTGATGCAGAC
>DATESQ010000007.1:0-11968 GCA_035283985.1 Thermoplasmata archaeon
CCGTCGACGAGCACGACAGGGGACAACCACCCCGCCTTGCGGTATACGCGCTTGTAGTGCTCCGCGTCGACGAGATGGTCTTTCCGGTCGTGCCCGAGGAGATAGGAATCGAAGTTCGGGAGGAGCCGAATCACGGGAGAGGTGAGGCGGGCCGCCCGCAGCGTCCGTGCGTCCTTGCGCAGGATTGCTGAAGTCCAGCCGCTCACCGTCAAAGGCGCGACCTCGTCCCCCAGCCGTTTGAAGATCGCCTTCGCATCCGCCACCGCAACGTCCGCCCATGCCCCGAAGTCCTGCACCGTGGCGGGCCCATAGCCGCGGAAGTACGCACGCATCAGGGCGAGTTCTGCCTCCTCCCTCGAGATGTCTCGAACGGCCCGGAGCCACGTCTCCCGCAACGCGAACGTGATCTCGTTTCCCTCGTCCGGGCCGAACACGACGTGACCGAGAAGGGTCGCGCGTTGCAGGACTCCACCCCAGGTGTGCTCGACCCACGGCCGGGCCTTCTCTCCCACGGCGGCGACGACCCGCCGCGCGACTTCCCGCCGCCGCAGCGGTCCGTCTCGGAGAACATTAGTAATCGCGGCGACCATTGCGTCCGCGTCCTCATCGGTTAGTCCGCGGCGGACCATCCATCGCATCGACCGGGAGGCGCGGCTCGAAAGTCCGCGGTTGTAGATCGGGAAGTCTTCAGACGGTAGGAGATGGAGCGCGCCCCGCATCGACCACGCCTTCACGAGGGTCCGGTCCCGCCACAGCGCGCGCTCGACATCGTCCCTCGTGAGCCCGCGCACCCGCGCACGGAGCGCGAGGGACGCCGCGGAGAGGAACTGTGACTGGATCCCGCACGCGTCTCGCACGACCTGAACGAGCTGGACCTTCGACGCGGGACGGTCGAGGTGATGGCGGTGGAGCCGGAACGCGTGGATTTCTGGCCACGACACGGAAACCGTTCCCATGGGTCCTCAGGAACGACCGGAGCGATAAGAAGCCCGCGGGAGGGGGAGGGTGAAAGTTCTCGCGCGGGAACGAGCGCTGACTGTCGATGCAGTCTGGACCATGCTGACCCTCGCGATTGTCCGCCTCAGACCAGCTGAATGGGGTCCCCTCGCCGCACTCGGCCGCCCCGGTCGACAACGCCGTACACTCCGACGTTCGTCTTATTGTGCTTCGCCGCCGTCCGCAGGATCCCACCATCTTGGGGAAGGTCGCCTTGCGGGAGTGTCGTCATCACGCATCGGGAGCAGGGGGCGGTGATCCGGAGGCGCACGCCCTCACCGATCGAGACGGTCCGGCCGACCCACGCATTTTCCACGAACCCCGTCTCCCCGTCGCCTAGCCGGAGGACGATGTTCGGCCGGAACCGGCGGACCTCGAAGCGGCCTTCGGGATACAGCTGCTGAAGCCGGTTGATCGTCGCGGTCGTCACGATGTGCGCGGGCGATGCGTCGAAGAACGTGCGTGGCGGCATCCCTTCGTCCGTGACGACCTCACGGTGGGCGAGACCCTCGATGTTCGGCCAGAATTCCTCGAGGCTTGGCTTCTCCGGCGCGGAAGAGACAAACCGGACCTCGCGCCCGAGGGCCTGGGACACGACGCGGTCCACGTCCGGCCGATCGGACGTGACCGCCGTCCCATCAGGCAGGGTGATCCGCACGGGAGGCGTGTGACCCGATTCGGGCGGGGACACGAACGACGCGCGAAAGTCGAACATTCGGCTCCACTTCGGCGGGTTCTTCGCGCTCACGACCTTGCCCGTCGCTGGATCGAGGAGCGCGTACACGCGATCCCCGAGGAGCCCGCGCTCAGTGACATCGGACGCGTTCAGCTCCTCCCCCATCATCGACTTCACGGGATACCGCCAAAGGGACACGACGGACGCACTTACTGGAGTCACCTTCACCGCCACCCCGTTCCGTGTCGCAGCCGCAAGGCGTTGACGCACTTAACTGTTGACAGCACGGACGACAGGCCGAGAAATCCGCGCCTCCCGTCGACCCTTCCGAAGCCTTAAGTCAAACCATGAATACCCCGGCGCCTATCCGCGAGGGCGTTCATGGGAACAATCGAGCGACCGAGCATTGAGAGCCTAATCATGGACTTCGCGATGTCCCTCACACGCCGCGCGACGTGCAAGCGCGCGCAGTTCGGCTGCGTCATCACGTCCGAGGACATGACGCAGATCTATGGTTTCGGCTACAACGGCACTGCGAAGGGGTTTCCGCACAACGATTGTAAGGAAGAACAACCGGGCCTCTGCGGCTGCCTTCACTCGGAGATTAACGCCCTCATCAAGGTGCGCGTGAACGATCCGCGAAAAGTCGTGTTCGTTACGGGACAGCCGTGTGTGATGTGCGCGAAGGCGATCATCAACAGCGGCGCCTCGAAGTTGTACTACCGCTCCGCGTATCGGTCAAATGAAGGTCTCGACCTGATAACGAAGGCGGGAATCGAGGCCGAGCGAGTGTGAGCCCCGCCACGAAACCCTTTTGACCGAGTTCAAGGTGCGGAGGGTGGCCATGGCGAGCGTCGTCCGCGTGAACCCCCGCGCGAAGACGCCTGCTCTCCATCTGTGCCCGAACTGCGGAAGCCAGAACATCGATCTCCGCGCGGACGGCGCGTACTTGTGCTCGACGTGCTACTACGTGACGAAGCCGCGGGTCGATGTCTCGCTTCTCCAGTCATACGCCTCTTCAATCTTCAACCTCGGCGGGTTCGGGACGCCGTCGGAGGACCTCGTGTTCGGCGGACGCCTCGCGGGCCTCGGCGGCCTCCTGATGCTCATCGGGATCGTGATCATGGCGGGTCCCTTCGCCGTGCCGACCGGCCTCGAGCAGTTCCTCCTCCGGAGCGCACCCTCAGAACTCGTGCGGATTGGCGGGCTCACAGTCGTCGCGATCCTTGGCCTCCTCGCCCTCTTTTCGGGCTACACGATGTCCCGCGGCGACCTGAAGGCGTGGCGGGCCGCGCTCCCCGTCGGGCTCCTCGCGATCGTCCTCGGCATCATCGGCCCCGGCGCGGTCCTCGGCGCGATCGGGGGGGTGCTCGCCGCGGTCGGCGGGTTCATCGGCCGCCACGGCGAGGATTAGCCGACGAGCTTCGTCAGGAGCTTGTGGAGCTTCGGGCTCCTTTGCACCTGCTTCGCCAGCGCGCCAAGGTCTTCCTCCCCAAGGATTAGCGGATACCGCCCCATCTGGCCTCGGGGGCTATAGCCGCAAAACCGGATCGCTTTCTCTCCGGACTCGTACTCGAGGAGTTGGATCGTCGGCTCGTGGTGTGGCGTCGTGACGGAGGCCTCCTCGGTGACCCACCCCTTTCCCCAGTGGAATTCGAACGGACGTGGTAGTTTGCGGACGCCCATCGTCTCACCCTTGCGGCGGTCATCGCCCACCACGACTTAAGGGTGGGACATCATCGGGCCGCATCGCGGACCACGTACCGCTCCTCACCGGCCGCGAAGAAGCCGAGCTTCCGGTACATCGTCTGCGCGGGCCCGTTCGTGGATGAGGTCGTGAGCCCGGTTATCCGGTTGCCTGCCTCCCTCGATGCGCTCACGAGGTGCAGCACGAGCGCGGAGCCGACACCGCGACGGCGGTCGGGCGTCCGCGTGAACAGATCGAGAATGTATCCGACCCCGCCGTGCGAAAACATCGTCGCATAACCGGCCGGATGACTGTTGACCTCGGCAAAAGACAAGTGGATGGACAGCGTCTCGTACTTCGGCGGCGAGAACGCGAGAATCTGGCGGGCGTCCTCCTCAGGAAATCCGTCTTCCCGAAGACCTTCACCCATCAGCGCCCATACGGCGGCGATGTCCTCAGCGGGTGTGGCCTCTTGCACCGTGACGTCCGCGCGCGGTTCTACATCGGTCCGTCGGAGGTGGACCATCTCGTAACTTGCACGCGCGGAGAAGCCCGCTTCCTCTAACGCGGCCTGAACTGGCAATGCGAGCCGGGAGTCCATGAAGTAGATCCGTTCCTTCGGGATGCGATGCTCCGCGCATCGCTCCGCGACCTCCTCGATGACGTTTTCGACGGTAAACCCGTGGGGCCATCGGTCGATCCACGCGCAGTTCCCTAAGTCGTACAGCGGGAACGTCGGGCTCGAAATGAACACGCCCCAGGGCCGCGGCTCCACCCGTGCGCCCGTTTCCATCATTACACGCGAAGCGGCGCGGACTTGCATGGCAAGGTCGGAAAGCTTCATGGGGAACCCGACTACGGATCGGAGCAGTCCCGGATGTATCCGCAGTTCTTACAGATCACTTTGCAGTGGATCTCGAGCGTCGGCGCTCCACAGATGTCGCACGGTTCGCCCTGCAGTTCCAACGGAATCTGCGTCTTGGCGGTCGCTCCCGC
The DNA here is from genome assembly GCA_035283985.1 of Thermoplasmata archaeon. Lineage (GTDB taxonomy): Archaea > Thermoplasmatota > Thermoplasmata > RBG-16-68-12 > RBG-16-68-12 > EA-19. The sequence continues at coordinate 4,356 of DATESQ010000007.1, forward strand.
CATCAAGTTTCCGATTGCGGGCTCGAGGCTTGAACCCTTCCGTGGCCGCCACAACCGAGGGAGCCGCGCTCGTCTGCTCCGCGTGAATGGTGGACTGAAGGGTTAACTAGCGTGGAGCAATCACCAAAGACCATGGCGACCGACCGAAAGTTCACTCGCTTCTCGAGAACGGATAGACCCCTACAGATCCGAGAAGTCCCCGAGGGCGGAATGTGCCTCTCCGCGTTTCTCGTGATGTCCCGGAAGGGACGTCCGAACGAAGTCCTCATGGGCCACCTCAGGCCAGATGCTCCGTGGGACCATATCGGTGCCCTCGACCCTGCGAGGGCGGAGGCAAACAGCAAGGGATGGATGCTGCCATCGTCCCAACTGATTCTGGGGGAGGGACCCGGTGAGGCAGCCCGGAGAATCGCGCAGGAGCAACTGGGTTTGAGGGACCCGTCCGTCCACGGACCCCTCGCGTTTTCCGAGGTGTACGGGTCGTCCAACCACTGGGACCTGGAGTTCATCTTCACCGGCGAATTGGACACCCCTCCTGTACACGATGCCTGGAAAGAACTCAGGTTCGTCGACTTGAGCCGCACACGCAAAGAGGACTTCGCGCGCTCCCACGAAGACATCCTTGCTCACATCGGCCGGTGGAAGCCGCGGGAAGGACCGGTCGCCTGAAGCCAGACCGTTCCGGGACCGCCCATCCTGCGGGAGAGGCGATCCGATAAGCAGGACGTGCGCTTGTTCAGGACCGACTTGACCTGGGCTTCCCCGACCATCGTGATCGGCCTCTATCGCGATCGCCCGCGCTTCCGCAAGCCGACGTAGTCATCAAGCGCGCGCTTGCTCGAGTACCACACATCGTCGATCTTTACGGCTTCGAGGACCCCTTGGCGAGCACGAAGGGCGAGATACTCCTGCGAATACGTGGACCGTCGCGCCAATTCCTTCAGCGGGACAAGTGCGCGAGCGGGTTCGACGGCTGCGAGGAAGACGACGAGGGCCTCGTCGACAGCCCGAAGGATGAACTCCCCAAAGGACGCAACCCGACCCCGGTCGGCCTCCTTGAGGCACCGATAGTATCGACGCCGGTCTCGGACGCGAACGACCACGGGAGGGTATCCAGCGTTCATTAGGACCAGGTTTGCGGCCAACCGCGCGGTCCGACCGTTCCCGTCGACAAAGGGATGGACGAACGCGAGCCGGTGGTGAAGGTGGATGGTGCGGAGGACGGGATCCCGAATCGTGGGAAGCTGGGCGAAGAGATCGTCGAGGAGGGGAACGACATCAGAGGGCGGCGGCGGAACATGGGTGGACCCGCCGATCCAGACCTGTTGCCTCCGATACTGACCCGCCGAATCGAGAATTCCGCGGGTTATGATTTCATGAAGTGTTTGGAGGGTCGGGTGATCGAATCGCAGTCCGGGCTTCGCCTTCGCCCAGATCCAGTCGAACGCCTGGGCGTTGTTTGTCACCTCCAGATGCTCTCGCAAGCTTTTGCCGCCAATCGTAACGCCCCGCTCGAGGATGAGGCGCGTTTCCTTTAGCGTGAGCGTATTTCCCTCGATCGCATTGCTGTGGTACGTGTGGTAGATTCGGAGCTGCTCCCGCAACCGGCCCACAGCATCCCTAGGGAGAGGCCGGTGCTTGCGTAACCGATCATGGTTGGACTGCACGCGCTGCCACACAACGGGACCAAGGTCGGTGGAGGATATCGGTATCGGCATCATTTCCTTCTTACCGATACTCGTTCGTACATATATCGGTATCGGACCATGTCTCGCTCATCCGATACTAGTTCGGCTCACATTGAGGGCGTGTGCCGCCGTCGTTGTAATGGGAAGACCTTGGTGTGGCGTCGGCGCAACGAGGGCGTGAACCATCTAGCGGGCGTCAAGGAGATCCTACGGCGCGAGCGGCCCCCCAGAGGGTGAGGCAACCCTTCTCCGCGGGAGGCCTAGGCCTTCCCGCAGGCGTCTGCACCCATAGACTACACCAGGCCATAGGTAGCGGTTCCTACTCAGTAAGTCTACTTTGCGTCTCAGCAATCTCCTTCCTGAGTGCGTCGATCCTCTGCCGCCGCGCGCTGGACACACTGTCGAACGTCGACCGATCAACCCTCCCCTCGCGCCATTCGTTCTCGAACTCCGCCAAGAACAGACGCTGTTCCGCAATCGAGGTGTAGAGGTTCTCGATGTCCGACGGCAGCCGCATCGCCTCGCTCGCATCCCCAGCGACTGGCTTCGGCCGGGATGCTGCGAACTCGCCCGACGGTACGGCCTCCCTCGAGACGGACGTCGTCGATTCGAGCGACGGCGGCTGAGGAGCCCGAAGCGGTCCCACGGCGGGCGACGCGACAGGTGTTGGCTTCACGGCTCGCCTTGTCCGCCGGACCGCAAGCGCCTCCGTGACGAAGATGCTGAAGTCCGCCGCGCCCGTGAACGATGCGCCGAGCAACTGGCTGAGAACGCCGAGTGTGTTCAGGATCTCCGGGGGATCGGGCCCCAACAGGAACGCGATCCCGAAGAAGACCGCGCCGAGGAGGTTCGCGACTGCATAGGCCGACAGGAGAGTTCCGCGTAGGTAAAGGAACCCTCCCGTCTCCTCGGCGAGGGAGCGACACAGGGGAGCGAAGGCCGCGGCCGACAGGACGAGTGGGATCGGGCCGAAGATCCAGAAGAGGGGCATCACATCCTGCGAAGCCTGCCCCTGTTGGAGCGAGAGAAGGGCCCAGAGCGCAATGGCGCCATAGGCCACGAGGAGTCCGGCGGTGACCTGGGCCTTCACGAGAGTCCCGTGGCTGAGGCGATACTCGTAAGCCCCCATTCGCCCCGGATCCGTCCCCGTAACTGCACCGTCCCGAAAGGCGAGGAGACCCACTGCAAACAGAACCGCCGCGACGACGGCGACGGCGAGCGCGGCCAGGTAGACGGTTCGATCCACCGCCGCGATCGATTCGATCGGATTGAGCTGAGCGAAATCGAAGACGAGGAGAACCTGGATGAGAGCGACAAACATCAACGCGCCGTGGAACGCCCAGACTCCCGATCCTACCGCCAGAAACGTTCCGGCGCGGCGTACACTTCTATTCGGGACAACCTCCCCCACGATGACCCCTCGCCTCAGCATCAGGAGGACCGCAGATATAGCTGTCGTCATGCAGGAGAGATCAGATCGCGAGGCGTGATTGACGGCGGAACCTTCCGTGTCTGGAAGCTAGGCCGGCCATTGATCGACAGCATCGCAGCGTTCGAGGATGCATTAACCCGCGGTCACGCTTGTCGGCGGACGAAGATCGTGGCACCGAGGAGCGCCAGAACATCATAGGCGAGGAGGACGATTACGTCGAGACCGACCTCGAGAACCCCCCACCCTCTCAACATGATGCTGTGAAGCGCGTCCCCCGCGTACGTCAGCGGGACCGCGTACGACAGGGGTCGAAGGGCCGCCGGGATCGCTTCGAGCGGGAAGAAGACCCCCGTCAGGAGGAGGGACGGGAACAGGACGAGGGGCACGAACTGAATCGCCTGGAGCTCGTTATTGGCGGCGGAGGAGAGCATGATCCCCAAGCCCTGGTTCCCGACCGCGAACAGGAGGAGGATGCCGAACGCGAGCGCCACGTTGCCGACGACCTGGACCTGGAACAGGAGGAGGGCCGCAGACAACACGACGGCGCTCTGGAGGAATGCGAGGACCGCCAGCGCCAAGGCGAGGCCAAGGACGAACTCTGCGGGTCGAAGTGGGGTCGCGAACAACCGCTCGAGCATGCCGCCCGCCTTCTCGCGCACGACCATGATCACGGAGAGGATCGTCGTCACCATGAGCACCGCGAGGGCGACGACACCGGGCGCGAAGGAGTCGATGAACCGCGTCTCCTCGGTCCCGTAGACGTATTGCCGGTCCAACGAGAGGGGCGCCGCGCTGCCGCCCACGAACGTCGTCTCCGCCGCGGCGCGAAGGGTGCCGAGAACCGCCGCCGTGATTGGCGGCGACGACCCGTCGAGCACGACCTCGATCGCCGCGCGTCGCGCGACGAGGTTCTGGGAGAAGTTCGCGGGGAAGACAAGGAGAGCCCACGCGCGGCCCGCCTCCACCTCGTCCCGGCCCGACGCGGCGTCCGTCCACGGCAGGAGGTCGAGGGTGTCCCCCGTCACGTTCTCGAGCAGACGGCCCGCCATGGGCCCGGTGTCTAGGCTCACGACGAGAGTCCGCACGTTGTGGACCTCGCCGCCGAACGTGTACCCGAAGACGACGACCATGAGGAGGGGCATGCCGACGATGAACCCGAGTGTCCGGCGGTCGTGGCGGAACTGGGAAAGGGTTTTCCGTGTGACGGCGAGGGCGCGGTGCGCGCTCATGCGGCGTTCGCCTCCCGCACAAGGGAGAGGAACGCGTCGTCCAGGTTCGCCGCGCCCGTCCTCGTTTTGATCGCGGCAGGCGTGTCGAGGGCGAGAAGCCTGCCACGGTGGATTAACGCCGCCAGGTCGCACCGGGACGCTTCCTCCATGTAATGCGTCGTCATGAGGACCGTCTTCCCACGCCCTGTCAGGACTCGGAAGTACGACCAGAAGGCAGATCGCAGCTCGGGATCGACGCCGACCGTCGGCTCGTCCAAGAGAAGGAGGTCCGGATCGTGGAGGAACGCCGCGGCCAGGGATGTGCGGCGTCGCATGCCGCCCGACAGGGTTGCGACAAGGCTGTCCCGGCGGTCCGCGATGTCCACGAGGGCGAGCACCTCGTCCGTCCGGCGCCGAATCGCCGCCTCGTCCATGCCAACGAGCCGACCGAAGAGCGCGAGGTTCTCCTCCACGGTCAGGTCCGGGTACACCGCCAGATCTTGCGGCATGTACCCGATCCGGGGCAAAGACGCCCGGGGAGGAATCCGCTCCCCCAGGACCGTCGCCGAGCCGGACGTCGGCGGCGTCAGGCCCAACCAGATCCGGAGCAACGTCGTCTTCCCCGCACCGTTTGGACCCAGGAGACCGAATGTGACGCCCGGGGGGACCTCGAGCGACACGTTACGCAAGGCCTCGATTTCCCCGAACCGCTTCGCCAGGTTGTGGCAGACGATGGCCGCCGTGTCCCCCATGGCGGGGCCAGCGTCATTGAGCCATTTATCGCTTCCCGGCCGCAAAGGTCCCCGAGGGCCACTAGCAAATGTCACGCGACGGCATGATCCCAAGGGACCGGAGATATCCTTCGAGCGCCTCCTGCGTCATCTCCACCACGACCTGGGGCCCGGCGACAAAGGCTAGTCTTTCGTTGGTTGCAACAGTCGGTAGTTGAGTTCCCATAATGCGGTCTTGTCGTTGTCCCAATGTAGCAAGTTCATGGCCGTGTCGTACTCAACCCACCGATATTCGGAATGCTCACGCGACAGGGCAAGCTTTTTGCCACGTACCTCTACACCAAAACAAAACTCCGGGATGACGAGTACGTCCGCGCCCCATCACAACGTCCCCACATGCTCGACGGGCTTGTTCGAGACGGCGTCTAGCGCCGTGAAGGGCGATTCGGGCGATATCCCGGCCTCCTCTTTTGCTTCTCGTCGTGCAGCCTCGAGAGGGGTCTCCTCGCCTTCCCCTCCACCAGCGACTCCCTGCCAGTAACCGGCGTCGGCTCTTCGAAAAATCGCATACTCAAGATTACTGTCCGTGCGGCGAAAGGGGAAGATCAGGACTTGAAAGGGCGCCCTCGCCACCTGTGTACGATCGTCAGCCAACATGATGAAGGACTCTTGACCGCATGTTCTTCGGAACCGCGGTCGCCCCATGCGTACGTGGAGGTTGCGACTCCCTGATTCTGTCTAGGCTCCAAGGCTCAGTCTCTCGCCCATCTTGACCCTGAGAAACTCCTGAACGGCGGAAACATCTCCCTTTCGCACGATCAGTCCCATCGTTCGGTTGTCCCATTTAATCGCGAGTCTTCCGCGTTTGATCTCCGCGGAAGAAACCTGCACCCACGCGATACGCCTTGAAATTCTCCGCTGCTCGACCAGCTCCTCCGGAGTCAGGTGAGAGAGCTTCCGTCGCCTCGAGCGTGTCGCGGCGAATACCCCTCCCAAGAGGATGAAGGTCATGACGAGGAAGAGTACGAAGAGTCCGCTGCCCACGAGAAGATAGATGATGCCAAAGATCGCCGCCAGAGCTCCGAACGAAGCGAAGGCACGCCGGGACCAATCGGAGAGAACCCGGACTTGCAGGATGTCGTCGTCAGTCAACCAGCAGTCCGAATAAAGCCCCTTCTCAAGCCGAAAGATTGGCATCGGTTATTACCAGTGGTGTCCTCTCTAATGAACACGATGAACACTCTTACAGGTGGGGAATCAATTGTCTATACTCTGATCGTCAAACCTCCAGGCGGTGGCAGGTCAGGACAGACGAGTGCGTAAGCGCCTTCGGGAACACCTTGGGTGGCCCCGAGACACGGCGTCCTCCCGCCGTCGGCTTGGGGAGCACAGACTCTCAGGACATCGTTTGTCCGCAATTTGACTAGTGGACGCCAAGCGACGGAATGATCCCACGCGACACAAGATACCCCCCGAGCGCCTCCCGCGTCATCTCTACGATCACGGGCTCCTTGTGGGTCCGGAACCCGAGACGCTCATTGATCGACAGCATCGCCTGGTTCGAGGACGCGTTTCCCGTCGCGACGACCCGAACCTCGGGGAATTCCTTGCGGATCCGGAGGACCATCTCGGCCTTCAGCCACTTCCCGAGTCCACGGCCGCGATACACGTCCCGAACCCCCGTCAACCCTTGCCATATCATCCACTTACTGTCCGGCAATTTCGTCATCTCTGTGAGGCCAGACAAGTCTCCGTTCGGCTCCACGCTGACAACCGTGATCCAGCGACCGCCGAGCTCCGCGTTCCGCGCCTCGCGGTCGAGGAGCACCTCCGGCGTGACGATGAAGTCGCCGTGGCTCGCTTCGTCGAACGGTTGCTGGTTCATCACGCTCGTATACACCTTAGAGTACGGCTCGATCACGTCGTCGTCGATCCGGTTCTCGAACCAGCGGATTTTCGTCCCTGGCGCACGGGCGGGGCCCTCCTTCGCCCACTGTTCGACCATTGCCCAGTCGACCTTCTCGAGGTTCAACCGGTTCTCGCGGCGTTGCTGCACGACCTTCGCCCCGATCGCAGCCGCGAACGCCTTTCCGTCGACCTCCTCGCACCAACTATGGACGATTGTCCGCCCGTGCTCCCGCGCGAGCTCGACGACCTTTGGGAGCAGTCGGGACCCAAGGCCCTGTCGACGGTACGCCTTCGGGATCCTGAGCCATGAGAACCCGAGGTGGGCGTTCGTCTCGTGGGTCGGGGTTCCGGGCCGGCTGAACTCAAAGTAGATTTCCCCGATCTGGACATTGGGCCGATTCGCATCGAGGACCGCGAGCCGGCGCCAATCCCAATGCGGGTGCGGATGCCGGTCCGCCCGCTCGACCGTTTCGTCCTCGAGGATCGGGTCCTCCGGGTCCGTTTCCATGTGGCTGGCGCGCCGGTACACGTGGAACCGCCGCCACTCCTCGCGGGAGGCAGTCTGCGGGTCGAATGTAACGATATGGATGTCCATTGCCCTCCCCTCAGGGCAAGAGGGCTACCTAAAGCCTTCCGAGGAACCGAG
>DATESQ010000008.1:0-33139 GCA_035283985.1 Thermoplasmata archaeon
GATGGATACGTTGGGCCCTTTTCCTGAAGGGTCCTTCAAGACAACAAACGGGTCTCCGGGGGTGGGCGGCCTCCGCGGAGCGTAGCCAAGCGCCGCCCCCCAGAAGGTCATCATTGGAGCGAAGTCTTTGCAGTCGATCACTATGGACCCGATCCGTACCTTGCCCTTCTTCATGATGCCGATGACTCGACAATCAGGCTATGAACGTTATGGTTTCGCGACAGGGGAGCGGGCTCCAGAACCAAGTGCTCGCGAGGAATGGGGCCGCTAATCGAGCGTGCGAACTTCCGCGTTCTGAGGCCGAGCTTCGCGCAACAACTCAAGGACGGCGGCGCCCATCGCGGCCGTGAGCAGGCCTCCGACATAGCTCGACGGCAAAACCGGAGCGTTTCATGCGCGCATCCCCACCGAACGCGCGTGGGACGATTTGGAGCGCGTTTGGGAAGCTCCGGTCGTCAAGGTCAATTCCCCGTGATTGACACCGATTCTAAGGGATTGGTACGGGCCTGAAGGGATTCGAACCCTTGACCTATCGGTCTCTCCCCCACCGCCAACGCAGGCGGCGTCGATAAGAGCCGATCGCTCTACCTAGCTAAGCTACAGGCCCGCGACCGCTCGAAAAGGCGGCGCATAAATGAACGTATCGACCGTTGCGTCACGATCCGAGCGGCCAACCGCCGACGATCCTCCCGGCGGGGACATAGATGATGAGAAACCGATTGCGGTGCTCGGGACTGATGACGAGATCGAACTCGTCCTCCGCGGAGAGCTGCCCATCTCCGTCGACGTCGCGAAACGAGAGAAACGGCGTCGCCGCATTCTGAAGTGGATCGATGGCGGCCTTCAAGGTTGTCCCGGCGTCGTTGTCCCAGTAGAATTCCACGCGGTACGCCGAGAGAGACCGCTCCAGAGTGACGTTCACAACGACGAGCGTGCCGGAACTCCCGGATACGACCTCGAGGACTACTCGGGGGACTGGTGGCAACTGTTCATGCTGAAGAGCGATTGGCAGGAACACAACCGCGAGCGCGGCGAGGAGGATCAGCCCCGCGGAGAGGGATGCGGCAAGGAAGCGCCGCGCGGCGGGGGGAGGCGCCCGGCTCCTCCGAAATTCGGGATCGCGCCGGCGCAACCGGGGAATCTTCACGGCCTCACTCCACGAAGATCGCGGGCCGCCATGGCATCGCCGTGCGGGCGCGTCCCCTCGGGTCGTACATGTCCTTCGCCTCGGCGTCAAGGACCGTGACCGTAGATCTGAACTCGGTCCCGAGGAACGCTGCGGCAGACGCGAGGTACGGGCCCTCGTCGAACGGAGCGGACCGGATCTTCGTGTCCTCAGGGGAAAGTCGCGTGAGCTCGGGCACGGCCTTCTTCACGAAGTCCTGCACGTCTCGACCCCGTTCGCGGAGCTTCGCCTCCGCGAAGAGAACCTTCATCGCGGCGCCGACATCGAGAGAGCCTGTCGACGCCATCGACGCGAGCGTCGCATACGCGCGTCGCTTCCACGCGGGCGCCGCGTACAGGAAGATCCGCTTCGGCCGAAGCTGCGTGACCTTCAGGATTTCCCGGACGTCCGTCATCACAGCCTGGAGATTCCGCTCCGCGGCCTCCGCCCGTTCGCTAACCTCCGTTTTCTTCGCCTGGGGGTAGGGTGCAGCCGAGATGAATCCGCGCCCGCGGATGCGGGACCAGACTTCCTCCGCAAAGTGCGGCACGAACGGGGCGAGGATCTTCGTCTGGACATCGATGAACTTGCGCAGGATCGTTGCATGCGGAACCCCGTTGCTCCGACGGATGTACCACGACCAGGCGGACTGTAGGTCGAAGTATCCGTGGCGGAGCGCAGCCTTGTAGGTCATCATCTCCATCGCAGTCCGCGTCTCCGTGATCGCGCGGTTCATGACGGAGGAGAACCATGCGTCGATTGGGACCTCCTTCGTCCGCGTCCGATGGCGCGATGTCGCGAAGCGGTACCAGTCCTGAATCCGTCCCGCCATCGATTCCACGAAATTCGTATCGAAGCTTGGATCCTCGAGCCCATCGCCCGCGTTCGCGAGTCCGACGCGGACGAGGTCCGCGCCGTACGTCTTGATTGCGTCCCGGAGGAGCCACACGTTCCCCCTCGACTTCGACATCTTCGACCCGCCCATCGCCAGGTGGCCGATGATGCCGAACCCGCGGGGCCATTGCCCCTCTGGGAACAACGCCGTGTGGTTGAACAGACAAAACGTCATGTGGTTCTGGACGAGGCCCTTCCCGGTGTGGCGAAGGTCGAACGGATACCAGTACGTGAATTCCTTCCTCAACGAGCGTAAAACCGTCGTTGGCGCGCCGATCGACTTCGCAATCTTTGCGGGATCGCCCTTGCCGCGGAACACATACCCGAAGAACGGGTCATCGAGCCGTTTCGCCCAGGGCACCTCAGAGCGCAAACGCCCGCCTTGGAGGGCGTGGGCGATTGTGTAGTACGCCATGTACACCGTGGAGTCGGAGAGCGACTCGATGACCCAATGGTCGTCCCAGGGCAGCTTCGTGCCGAGCCCCCGATGGTGCGCGCACGGCCAGTCGTTCAACCAGTTGATCGTGTACTCGAACTGCTTCCGCGCCGCCTCTGGATAAAGGGACATCTTCCGGAGCCCTTCGTGTGCCCGGGCTTTCCAGTCGGGATCGCCGTATGCGAGGAACCATTGGTCCTCGACGATTTTTACGATTGCCCGGGCCGTGCACCGACAGATCACGTCTCCGCTCGGCTCCCACAACACGGCAGCTTGGCGGTTCGCCCGGAGCTGTTTCGCAACTTCCTCTTTCGCCACCTCGACGCGCATGCCTGCGAAGGGGCCGCAGTTCGCGTTCATCACGCCGGTGTAGTACCCAGCGCGGTACACCTCCTCCTTCGCCTTCTCTAGCGCGGCCCGGTCCTCCTGGCTCCGGATCCCCATCCGCTCGACGATTTCGACGCCAGGGAGAGGGCCGAAACCCTCGGTCCGGATTATCGGCACGGGCTGAATCGCACGCACCCGCTCTGGGTCGAGACCGTAACGAGCGAGGGTCGCCCCGTCCCCCTGGAGATCGCGAAGCGCGACATGGTCGTCCGGCGCATCGGACGGCACGCTCGTCACAATCCCCGTGCCCCGCGTCTGGTCGATGAACGTGCTAGGAAGGATCGGGATCGCCTTGTTGATCGCCGGAGCGACAACCTCCTTGCCGATCAGATGCTCCCCTGGGACGCGGCCGACGACGTGGATTTCGTAACCCTGCTCCCGGAGCTTCTCGACGGCGGCTTCGTTAAGGATCCAGACTTCAGTGCCGACACGGGCTTCGACGTACCTGACACGTGCGTCGACCCAGAGGTTCGTCTGGCCGAAGACCGTCTCCGGTCGAATCGTCGCGGCGACGAGGATCTTCTCCCCCAGCGGGAACTTCAAGAGCGTGAACTCCGCGGGCGTCTCGCCCTCGCCTTCCAGTCGGTCGTGGTCACCGATCGGCGCTTGGTCTCGTGGGCACCAAATCACGGGGTGCTTCCCGAGCCGTACATACCCTGCCTCGCGGAGCCTTCGGAACTGCCACTTTACAAACGCATCATACGGGGGGTTCAAGTCCGTTGTAATGAACGAACGACGCCAGTCGATCGCGGCGCCCAGGTGCTGAAGATCCTCCATCGTCGCACGCGGGAACACGTCGATCCAATGGAGCGGGTCTGCGAACCTCGGGATCTCCCGATCCGGGACCCCCATCTGACGCAGGACCTCGATCTGCTTCGGATCCCTCTCGGCGACACGTCTCGCGGCGCCGACGACGGGAAGGCCCGTACAGTGGAACCCCTGCGGGTGGAGGACGTTGTACCCTGCCATGCGGCGATACCGGGACTGAAACTCTGCGCGAAGAAACGCGATTCCCTGCCCGAGGTGGATGAAGCCGTCCGGATATGGGTACGGAACGTTCGAATACCACTTTGGGCGGCCGCGCCGCGCGCTGGCCTCGAAAAGGCGGGCCTGAGCCCACGCGCGCTGCCACCTCAGCTCCGCCTTCTTCGGGTCGTAGGTGCGCAAAGCGGCCATGCGGCGCCCATCCCGGAGTCTGTGTTAAACCTTTCCCGACTCCGTAAGGGGAAGGTTCCATTCAGCGACCCGAATAAAAATCTAAGGGACGATAACTGAAGGCTCCATAGTGGTCCTGCGACCGTGTCATACGTCGTCATACAATTGACAAAACACTTAAATAAAAACTTGGAGGATACCCGCGCGAAAACGTCATCACACGCTCGGATTGGGTATGACTCGCGTCACACCCGCTCCCGGCGGTGAGGTGGCTCCGGGATGGACGAGAACGAACGGATCACGCTGCGGCTCGAGAAGGAGAATCTCGAGCTGATTGACCACTTTCTAGCGGCCAATCCGAACTACAAGAACCGCTCCCAATTGTGTCGCGACGCGGTCCAGTCGTTCATCGAATCCGTCACGATGGGCGGAAATACCGTCCAGCTTCGGGTCCCACGGAGGTACCTGGAGCTGATCGACCACCTCGTCGCCGACGGCTACTTCCTCAGCCGGGAGCACGCGGTCGTGCGTGCAATCGAGGAGTGGTTCGAGAAGGAGCGGGTGAAGGAGATCGATGAACACCGGCGGGAGATCGACAAAATCACCGGCAAGGTCATGTCTGTCTCCACGGGCGAGAAAGACGGGGTGATTCCACCCTGAGCGTGGGCTGGCGTGAGGACCAGAGGACATCGGACGATCGCGGCGCTTCACGAAATGGGATGCGTGAGATGCCTGTCAGAAGGGATGGGATGCACACCTTCGCCACGTCCGCACCCTCTGGCCCCCCTCGATCTACCGGCTCCAGGGATCGGGGATGCGGAGGCCACCAGGAATGATACCGAAGGACAATGTGAATGACGTCATCAACGCCCTGTTCGAGGACGGCGTTGACCCACGGATCACAGTCGTGGGCGTGGGCGGCGCCGGCGGGAACATCGTCGGGGCTCTGTACGACAGCGATCTGAACGGCGTCGAAACCGTCGCGGTCAACACGGATCCTGGCGGCCTCACGAAGTCGGTGGCCGACGTGAAGATCCTCCTCCGGCATCGGGACGGGGAGGACCCAGTCGAAGCGGTCGAGGAGACGGCGGAAGAATCCTCCGAAGCGCTCCGCGACGCCCTCTCGACGGACATCGTGTTCGTGATCGCGGGCCTCGGCGGGGCCACGGGGACCGGCGCAGCCCCCGTCGTCGCCGCGTCCGCGAAGGACCAGGGCGCGGTCACCGTGTCGATTGCGATCCTCCCGTTCGCCGTGGAGAACCGGGACGAGCGGGCCCGGGCGGGCCTCGAACGGCTCAAGGCCGCATCGGACACGGTCCTCATCGTGGACAACAATTGCCTCGTGCAGTTCCCGGACCTCACCCTCCGCGAGGGATTCGGACTCATCAACAAGATGGTGCAGGCGGTCATCGAGGGCGTCCTCGACCACCTCGCGAAGTCGTTCCTGACGACCGTGACGGAAGAAGTTGAGAACGTCGCCCGAGAGCTGGAGGAGGAGCCGCAGGTCGCCCCGATCGGCGTCCAGGTTGCGGCACCTCCCGCCGTCCAGGCGAGCTGGGACACCCAGCCCGTCGCGTTCGACGACCGCGGCATCATCGGATACCGCTGAGCTCCTCCAAGCTTGCCGCGACCTCGCGGCAAGCACTTCTTTTCCGAAGCGGTTAAGGGAGACGCCGCCTTCGACATGTAGGGACCTGCGATGGCGGTGTACAGCGAGACCCTTCCAGTGAAGACGAAGGGCGAAGTTCAGGCGATTGACATCTCGCGGGACGTTGCGGCGGCAATCCACCGGTCCGGCCTTCGGAACGGAATCGCTTGCGTGTTCTCTTCGAGCAGCACGAGCGCCGTCGTCGCGAACGAGTCCGATGCGAACGTTGACGAGGACCTCGCCGTTCTCCTTGAGCGCGTCGCGCCCCGAGGACATCGGTACCGTCACGAGGAGAAATGGCACGACGGCAACGGCCACAGTCACGTGCGGGCCAGCCTCCTCGGACAGAGCTTCACGTTTCCCTTCGAGGACGGCCGTCCCCAGCTGGGTAGGTGGCAGCAGATCTGGTTCCTCGAGCTCGACAACAAGCCGCGCGCCCGCGAGGTCATCGTGAAACTCGTCGGCGAATGAAGGACCCTCCAGAGTGTGGACGAACCTTTATCCCAACGGGCCGATGTCTCGACGTGGCGCGGTCAGTTTCGATGGCGCGTGATGTCCAGAATGAGCGGCCCGCGAACTCGTTCCGCCTGACGAAGGTCGGCGTCCGAGGCGTAGCGAAGCCCGTCCAAGTCCGCCGACCGGGGCGAACCGTTACGCTCCCGACGATGTTCGATGTGTTCGTCGACGTCCCCGCGAGCCAGCGCGGGTCGCACCTCTCCCGCCATCTCGAAGTCATCGGCGAGATTGTGGATGACTCTGTGCGGCGGCCCGTGCCGAGCCTCGAGGACCTCTGCCACACGATCGCGACGGCGCTCCTGGACCGCCACGAGTACGCGTCGACGTCGGAAGTGTGGGCCCGCGCGGATTACTTCCTCGAGCGTACATCGCCCTGGGGCCGCAAGAGCCTCGAGCCCTACCGGCTCGTCGCGAAGGCGACCGCGAAACGCGGACGTTCCGTGACGGTGCACAAGGCGATTGGCGTCGAGGTCGTCGGGATGACGGCGTGTCCGTGTGCGATGGAGACAATTCGATCGGAACTTGAGCAGCGGTCCCCGGACATCCGCAAGCTCCCGGAGGATTTCCCGATCATTACACACAACCAGCGGAATCGGACGGCGTTGATGCTTGATGAACCGGAGGGATTTGACCTCGAGGCGGACGACCTTGTGGAGATTGTGGAGGACTCGCTGAGCTCGCCGACGTACGAGTTGCTGAAGCGACCCGAGGAGGCCCGTCTCGTGGAGGCCGCCCATCGGAAGCCCCGTTTTGTCGAGGACGTCGTCCGCGAGGTCCTCGCGCGGATCCTCAAGCGGTACGCGAAGCTGCCGAACTCCGTGATTGTGAGCGTGAAGAGCGAGAGCGAGGAGTCGATCCACAAGCACAATGCGTTCGCGGAGCGAACCACGACGCTCGGCGAACTTCGCGCGTGATCCGCGAGGCCCCAAAAGGACTAAGTGCGCGCCGGGCCCATGGCGGGACGTGGCCGTGTTCGCGCTGTGCAACATCTGCTCCCGCCCCGCGTTCTTCACGTGCTCGGCCTGCGGCAAATCGGTCTGCGGCCACCACTACAATTCGAGGAACGGGCTCTGCACGGACTGTGAGGGCGGGCGGCTCGTGGAGCTTCCCCCGCCGCCGGTCTAACGCGGCTCACTGGAGGATGCGTCGCGCCTCGTCCTTCGAGAGGTTCAGCGCCTTCAGCACATAGTTGAGCGCTTTTTGCGTGATGAGGTCCCGCGTCTTGTCGTCGAGGAACTTCTCCATCACGATCGGGGCCTTCGCGCGGTAGTTGATACCGAACTCGGACCAGTATAGCGACGCGTTGTCCCCGTCGACCTCCGCGGCCTTGTTGTAGTACTGCTCCGCCTCGTTGAAGCGCCCCATGTCCATGCAGAAGCTCGCGAGGGCCTCGAGGAACTGCGGGTCGTCCGAACGAAGTTCGACGGCTTTCTTGTACATCGCGAGGATCTCCTCGGGCTCGATGTCCGGGAGGCCGAGAGCGGACTCCGCACGTCCGAACCACGCGAGGGCGTTCGACGCGTCCGCCTTCGTCACCTTCTCGAAGTGCTTGTACGCGGCTGCGTACTCGAGCTGGCCCAGAGCTTGCTCGCCCGCGGCGATTTCGTCCTCGACGCCAGCCATGATCCGTCCCTCAGCGCGCGCAATGCTGAGGTCCCGCCATAAAGGTTGCCGCGTCCGTATCTGAACGAGAACGCTAGCGAACGACGCTGCGGTTCCGGAGCCAGTCGATGTCGCTCCAGTACAGCTGGCGAACATCCGTAATCCCCTCAATCACCATCACGAGCCGCTCGAGGCCGAGGCCCCACGCGAGGACGGGCGCCTTGATTCCGAGGGGCTCCGTGACCTCGACGCGGAAGATCCCGCTCCCGCCGAGTTCGATCCATCGGCCGTCCGGGAGCATCCCCTCCGGCTCCATGCTCGGCTCCGTGTACGGGAAATACCCGGGCCGGAACTTCACGCGGGCGAAGCCCATGCGGCGGTAGAACTCTGCAATCGTGCCGAGCAACATCGAGAGGTTCGCGCCCTCCTCCATGACGACGCCTTCGATCTGTTGGAATTCTGGCAGGCGCTTCCAGTCCACCGCGTCACGCCGGAAGTTGCGGCCAATGATGAACGCCTTCTGCGGCGGATCCGGGTGCTCCGCGAGGTACTTCAGCGTGATCGGGGTGGTGTGGGGACGGAGCACGGCCCGCTCCGCTTCCTCGCGCGACCATCGGTAGCGCCATCCCTCGCTCCCCGTGCGGCCACCGGTCTCGTGTGTCTCTGCGACGCGGCCCACGACATCCTCCGGCGGGAGGCCGACGCGGGGCTTCGCATCGACGTACATCGTGTCGAGTTGATCTCGCGCAGGATGGTCCTGCGGCTGGAACAGCGCGTCGAAGACCCAGAACGCGGGCTGAACGAAGTCGCCTTCGATCTCCGTGAAGCCCATCGAGAGGAAGATGCCCCGAATCTTCTCGATGTACTGTGACAGAATGTGCTTCTTGCCGGGATGGACGCTCGGGGCGAACGCGCGAACATCGTACGGGCGGATGTCGACCTCCCGCCACCGGCCCGTGAGGAGCAGGTCCGAGGTGAGCTGCGATGCCTCCTCTTTCAGCACGAGTCCGTCGTCCACTAGCGTCCGCCCCGCGCGGGTCAGGCGAATCTCCCGCCGCACGCTCTCCCGCTCCTTCACGACCTCCCGGCGGGTCCGGAGGTCCCGGAGCACGCTCGGGTCGATCTGCTCCTCGGGAAGCTCGCCGCCCTTGAGCCGTGCGAGGACGAGTTCATCGCGCCCCTTCTCCTCGAGCGCGGCCTTCCCCGCATCCGTGATCGAAACCCTCGCGCCACCCGGCGCGCGGTCGACGGTCGCCCAGCCCTTCTTCCGCATCCAGCCGAGAGCGATCGAGAACACTTCCTCCGACATCTTCGCGCGCTTCCGGAGGGCCCCCAGGGATTCATTCCCGCGCGCGCCGTGGAGCTTGGCGAGCAGCGTCCGCTCGGGGAGCGGCTTCGATGCCCACTTCTTACTCGTCAGGCGGTAGTGGCGCTGCACCCGCTCCCGCATCGCGACCAGGCCCTTCGACACGAGCCATGACGCGGCGTTCATCACCTCGACAAGCTCGCGGAACTTCCCGCGCTTCACGAGATCCTCGGGCGTGGCGGGATCGCCCTCCTTGAGCGCGAGGAGGACCTTCCTCTCGAGGTAGCTCAGGGACTCCGCCGCGTCCAAGGAAATCGCCCCGCTATTCGGGCTCGCGATAAAGCCTTTGCCGACCCGACGAGCCGCGAAAGTCCGATCGCCATTCTCAAGTGTGGTAACCATGGAACGGTCTATATAACCGGGCATCCGACATCGAGCGCAACGCCTCGCGGAGCCCGCGGGGAAACTGCGGACCCTCCAGAGCGCGAACTACCATGGTTTCGCTTCGACTGCGCGTTCCGCGTCACCCACATCCTGAGCTTACCGGGGTGGCGGGAACGACCGTTCAGTCACGCACAACGAACTTCTCGATCTGGTCCCGCGCGCGCTCCCGGCGCGTTTGGTGTTCCTCGAGAAACCGGACGACATGATTTGCGAGTTCCATCTTGCAGTCCCCGCACATCCGCTGCCCGCCACGGCACGTCGTCTCGACGTCCTCCCAATACCTGTCCTCGGGCGCGAATAGGTATGTGTAGTACGCGAAGATGGAGCAGATATCCGGGTTCGCCCCGAGCCGGCGTTGCTCCTCCTCCGTCGCGCGGCCGCCGGTAAACGCATTCCGGATCTTCACGATGGCGACCTCCGGGGAGTCCGTCATGAGGATCGCGGTGTCGGGAGCGGACGACGACATCTTGGAGTCGAGGCCCTTCAGGCCCGGCATCATCTTGTTGTGGATAAGTGCGGGCTTGGAGAACCCGAGAGACTCTGCGAGGTCTCGCGTGATCCGGAAGTGGGGGTCCTGGTCAATCCCGCAGGGAATCAGGCACGGCACGTTTCGGCCCTCCTCGATCGACTCGAGGAAGCAGGGAACGGACTGGAGGGCGGTATAGAAAATCTGCCCGAGGTTGTTCGAGGTGTCGAACCCGAAGACGGCCCGTGCGGTCGAGAACGTGATTCGCTTTGCGATCTGGACCGCGATTGGGTAGAGCTTCCGGACGTACTCCGTATCGAGAAAGATCCTCGTGCGGTTCGGGTCGAACCCCGCCGCGATGATGTCGAGGACATTATCGTAGCCGACTCGCGTCGCTTCCTCGAGGGTGTCGAAATCCCGGAACCAGAACTTCTCGTCGTCGGTCACCTGGATCCATACATTCGCCTTGAAGTGCTTCTGGAGCCACGCGGTGAAGTAGAACGGGATCATGTGGCCGAGGTGCATCGCACTCGACGGCCCGCGGCCCGTGTACAGCGAGAACGGGTTCCCCTTCTCGTACTCGTCGAGGATCCACGGAAGGTCCCGGTGGGAGAAATAGAGCCCTCGCTTGAGGAGTGGATGCAGTTCACCCGTGTGTTTCCGAACCCGCTCGGAGAGTTTCGCGTCGATCCGCTGTGTTCCGAACTGCTCGATGAGCCGGTCGTAGTCGACCTTGCCGCGCACCTCCCAAGGCGTGACGACGAACTCTTCGGGCATTCCGGCGGAGTATTCGGGGCACGCAGATAAAGACTCCCGGTTCCCGCTCGGCGCGAATCACATTCTGCGGCGGACGATGATCGATGCGATGCCGAGCACAGGCTCCGCGCTACACCATAATCGCATGGCGGCCCCGCATCGTCGCCTCTGTCTCGCCGAGCCGCTCCATGACGTCCGCGACGAAGCCGTCGAGGAGGAGGAGCGCCGCGTCCTCGAACAGAGTCCCGAGGGGGGCGTACTTCGACGTCGACGCTTTCGGCTCCTCGCGGATCGTAATCGCCACGTTCGACGCGTGCGCGAGCTTCGACGTCCGGTTGCCGGTCACGCTCACGACGGATGCACCGACCCGGCGGGCGATGTTTGCCGTCTGGACCGCGGACATCGTGGCCCCCGTGTTCGAAACGATGAGGACGCAGTCCCCGGACTCGACGATCGGCGTGATCGTCTCACCGATGAAGTAGCAATTGAGGCCCGTCTGGACGAGGCGCATCGCGACCGCGCGGGCGACGAGGCCCGAGCGACCGACCCCGTAGACAAAGACCTTCGGCGCCTTCACGATGAGGTCGACTGAGGCGGAGATCTCTGCAGAGCGGTCCTCAGCGAGCATCTTTCCGAGACGCTCGAGAATGTAGGCCGTCGCGGCCTTCGACGTCAACGGCGCCGCCTCGCGGCCTTTCTCTTTGGCTTCGCAGTCTTCCTGAGCTTTGCCGGCCGGGACTTCGGCCGCCGCTTCGCCTCCGGCTTTCGCTTTCGGGCAGCCAGTCTCTGGCTGGGCTTCTTCTCTGCTCGTTTTGCCACGGGCTTCGGGGCGGGTTTCGCGACGGGCTTCGCTGTGGGAAGCAGTAGGCGCTCCGGAGGCCGCTCCGGCTCCAGCGGGCGCGCGGCCTTCTTCGCGAGGACCCGGTCGAAGATCACCCTCATGTACATCGCATCGTGCTCGAGGAGCGGGGACGAGGAAATCAGCGTGATGTCGTACGAGTCGCCGAGCAGGCATTCCGCGAGCGGCTCGAACCGCAGGTCGCCCTTCTTGATCGGCGTGTAGCGGATCTCGTTCCCGCCTGCGTGCTCGACACCGCTGAAGTGCGCGTGGAAGGGTCCATTCGCAAAGCGCTGCGCTTTGTCCAGGATCATTGCGAAGTCCTCCGGGCGCCGGAGGATCCCCCCCTCACGCGCGTGGAGGTGCGCAAAGTTCAGGACGGGGACAACGCCCTTTATCGAGTTCCCCAGGTAGAGGATCTCGTCGAGGCTACCGACGACCTCCTGGAGCCCGCTCGCCTCGACGCCGAGCAGAGGAGACAGATTCGCCGCGTCCATCCGCTGCCGAACGATCGAGAGATTCTCGCGGATTTTCTCGAGGGCCTCCGTCGGAGCGAGCCCACCATACCTGCCGAGATGGGCGACGACGGTCGTGCCCTGCACCGCGTGAGCGAGGAGCGATCCCCAGAGAATCGCGTCGCGGCTCTTCTCCGCAAGCCCGTCGACGTCCGCGAGGTCCATGTAGTACGGCGCGTGGAGGGACATCTGGATGTCGAGCTCTTTCGCAATCCTTCCGAGTTCCTCGAGCTCCTCGTAGTCCCGCGCGACCCCGCTGGCGAGGGGATAGAGGAGATCGCCGCGCTCGATCTTGGTGTGGAAATCGGAAATGAACCTCATCTTCCGTTCTTCGGGTCGGCCGATCCGGACGACGAGCTCCCCCGGAAGTTCGTGAATCGTGTGGTCGATATCCTCGTCCGTCGCGTATCGCTCGTTCAGGTTCACGCGGACGAGCTGGACCTCCATGGCGGTGAGCCCGAGGTTGTGAACGTCCTCAATTCCATCCCGCAGCGTCCGCCCTTTGCAGCTGAGGGGGATTCCAGAGGGGCCGAACCGTATCATCGGGTCACCGGGAAGGCGGGGGTATAGGAGATGTATTATTTAATTCGCAACGGGCTTAAACTTTCTGACCCGCGCTCCCCATCGCGCTAGGGCGGCGCTCGCCCGCGATCTCTGGTTACAGGGAGAAATGGAGGTCCTCCTCACCAAAACGTTTATATCACGCCCGTTTGTACTCGCGACTTCCGAGGCGTTTTGCAATGCCCCATCGGGTGAAAACGAACCCTGACCTGCAGCGCGTGATCGACGAGCTGAAGGCCCTCTCCCGGGAGCACGACGCCCCGATCTGGCGGGCCGTCGCGGAGCGCCTCGAGCGGCCCCGGAAGAACTGGTCCGAGGTGAACCTGAGCCGCGTGGCCCGTCACGCCGCGAAGGGTGCGCAGGTCGTCGTCCCGGGCGTCCTCCTGTCAAGCGGATCCCTCCCGTTCCCTGTTACGCTCGCCGCGTTCCGTGCATCCGCCGCCGCGCGGAAGAAAGTCGAGGAAGTCGGCGGAATCTCGATGCCGCTCCTAGAATTCGCCCGGGCGCACCGACAGGGCACGGGCGTCCAGATCCTGGGGTAGTGCGATGGTCGTAATCGACGCGACGGGACATGTCATCGGGCGCCTTTCGAGCGCCGTCGCGAAGCGCCTCCTCAATGGAGAAGACGTCGTGATCGTCAACGCAGAGAAGTCGTTGATCACGGGGCGACGGGGCTGGCTCCTCAACGAGTTCCGAGAGCGACGTGAGCGGGGAAGCCAGCGGAAGGGGCCATTCTACCCGAGGCGCCCGGATCGCATCCTCTGGCGGTCGATCCGCGGTATGGTTCCCTACCAGCAGCCTCGGGGGCGAGAGGCGATGAAGCGCCTCCGCGTGTACGTGTCCGTGCCCGCGGCGGTGAAGGACCAGGCGCTCGAGCGCGTGCCGGGCGCTGACCGCGTTAACACGGTTCGGTACATGACCCTCGGCGAAATCTCGGAGCGGTTGGGGGGATCCTTCTGAAGGTCATCGTCTCGAGCGGGAAGCGGAAGACCGCGATTGCGAGGGCGTCCGTCTCGAAGGGGACGGGGATCATTCGGATCAACTCGCGTCCCGTGGAGATCTGGGAGCCAGACCTCGCTCGAATGAAGATCCTCGAGCCCCTCCGCCTCGCTGGCAAGAGGGCGGATTCCGTCGACATCACGGTGAACGTGCACGGCGGCGGGATCATGGGCCAAGCCGACGCGATCCGGACCGCGATCGCCCGGGGCCTGGTGCAGTATCTCAATGACACGGAGCTCGAGTCGCTCTACCGGGATTACGATCGCACGTTAATCGTCCCGGACACGCGACGGAAGCTGCCGAAGAAACCCCTTGGCCGCGGGGCCCGGAAGAAGCGGCAGAAGTCGTATCGGTGAGCCCATGATCATCCCCGTTCGGTGCTTTACCTGTGGGAAAGTCGTCGGATCGCTGTGGGACCCTTTCGTCACCCGCGTGCGAGAGGGCGAACCTCCCGCGGCCGTCCTCGATGACCTTGGGCTCCGACGCTACTGCTGCCGCAGGATGCTCCTCTCGAACGCGGACCTCATCGACGAGGTCGTGCCGTTCGGCTGAACTCCAGGGACGACACCTTTTTGCTTCCCCCGGCGTACCTGCGCGGCGCGGGCTCGTGGGGTAGCTTGGTATCCTACCAGCTTGGGGTGCTGGCGACTCCGGTTCAAATCCGGACGGGCCCATCGTCTTCTTGTCTCTCCGCCTCGAGAACGAAAGGGTCAAAGCCGCAGAGCCGCTTGGGTGGCCGAGGCGAACCGTGCGGGAAGTCCCCCTCCATGAGCTTTCGGGGGCCGTCGTTAAAGAATGGCGGCTCGTCGACCCGAGACAGCTCGTCCTGCAGCTCGGTGACGAAGGGGACGAACTCCGACTCCTCTGCGAGTGCGGGCGGTGCCATTG
Organism: Thermoplasmata archaeon; assembly: GCA_035283985.1. Lineage (GTDB taxonomy): Archaea > Thermoplasmatota > Thermoplasmata > RBG-16-68-12 > RBG-16-68-12 > EA-19. The sequence continues at coordinate 14,577 of DATESQ010000008.1, forward strand.
GATCCTGCGGGAACGGCCGGAAGGGTCGCGAATCCGGTTGGTCGTCACGTGTCACGCGTGCGGGACCCGCGGCGAGCTGTTCTATGAGGGCAGCCACCGCCACCATGTTTAGCGCATCGCATAGCCGCCGTCCACGACGAGCGTCTGACCCGTCATGAAGGAAGCGTCGTCGGAGCAGAGGAAGACGATCTTTCTTGCGATCTCTACGGGGTCGCCCGGTCGCTTCAACGCGGCCTCATCCGCCAACGCCTTCCGCTCAGACTTCGTGAGGACCGCCATCGCCCCCGTGTCGAACGCGCCGAGAGCGACCGCGTTGACATGCACGTTGTGGGGTCCGAGGATCTGCGCGAGCCCGCGGGTCGCCGCGAGAACACCCGCCTTCGCGACTAAATACGAAAGGCCAACGGTGTCGCCCGTAATCGCGGGGGTCGACCCGATGAGGACGATGAATCCTCCGCGTTGCTTCTTCATCACCGGCACTGCGGCCTGCACCGCAAAGAGGGACCCGAACAGGTCGACACGGAGAGGGCGAAGGAGCATTTCCTCCGCGAGATCCTCGAGGCGGGCGAACCACTCGTCCCGCCGGAACGGGTGGCCCGCACAACAGACAAGCGCATCAAGGCGCCCGAACGTCTTCACGAACGTGTCGACCATCCGCTTCGCCTCGTGAGGTTTCGAGACATCCGCCTGGATCGGAAGCGCCTTCGCGCCGTGCGCCTCCACCTCTTTCGCGACGGCGTCTGCCGCCGATCGGTTTGTCACGTAGTGGACTCCGATTCCGCGCGCGCCTTCCCGAGCAAATTCGAGCGCTGTCGCCCGACCGATCCCGCCGCTCCCGCCCGTGATCAGGGCAAACCGGCCTGTGAGGTTTCCCATCGCGTCTCCCGCGTCGGAACCGCGTCCGCGCACTAAAAGCCATCCTCACTCGGTCCAAGGAGGGAAGGTTAATGGCGAGCCCTCCCATCGGAGGACTGCGGGGGTAGCCAAGCTAGGACAACGGCGCCGGACTTAAGATCCGGTCTCGTAGGAGTCCATGGGTTCAAAGGCGTCGCGGACCGTCCGCGAGGCGGGAATTCCCATCCCCCGCATTCAGGGTTCTCCGTTCAGAACAGTTCGAGATGGAGGGACGCCGACACCTCATCAATCTCCCGCACTTCGCCGTCCGTAAGGGCCCATCCCGTCGCGCCCGCGTTCTCCTCCGCTTGCGCGGGCCGCTTCGCGCCCGGAATCGGGATGACGACCGAGTCCCGGTGCAACCAGTTCAGGGCGACCTGCGGGATCGTCCTTTGATGAGCCTCTGCGAAACGTCGGAGGACGGCAACGAGCGGTTCGGCCCTCTGCAAATTCTCTGGACGGAAAAGGCGGCTCGCCTTCCGCACGTTGTCCGATGGTACATTTCCGGGGCCGTATCGGCCCGTGAGAGCGCCCTGCGCAATCGGGCTGTACGCGAGGATCGTAATTCGCTCGCGCTTGCAGTAAGGGAGGACCTCCGCCTCGACCTCGCGATGGAGGAGGCTGTACCGTACTTGATTCGAGACGACGTCCGCGTTCGAGAGGTGGGCTCGGGCTTCCTCGAGGTCGCGGACCGCGAAGTTGCTGACCCCGATCGCGCGAATCCGACCCTTCTTGTGGAGGGTCTCGAGGGCCCGCATCGTCCCCTCGAGTGGCACTTGCTCCCACGGATCGGGCCAGTGGACTTGGTAGACATCGATCTCGCTAAGGCCCAGCCGGTTCAGGCTCCCCTCGCATGCGCGGATCACGTGGTCGCGGCGCAGGTGGTGGCCGGCGACCTTCGAGGCAACGACGACGTTGTCCCGGCCGATCTCCTTGATTGCCTGTCCCACGACCTCCTCGGAATGGCCCTGGCCGTACACCTCCGCGGTGTCGATGAGATTCACGCCGAGCTCCACGGCCCGCCGCATCGCCGCGATGCAGTCCGCGTCATTCACGTCCGCGCCCCACTGGACCCCGCTCGCCTGCCACATCCCCAGACCAATGCGGGAGACCTGGAGGCCGCTCGTCCCGAGTTCGATTCTCTCCATCGCGGAAGCGAAAGCGGTAATGGGATAAAAGGCTCCCCGACGTGCACCGTGGTCTCGGCGACGACGGGCCCTGGAGACGAGGGAGAACCAGGGCCTCCGCCCTGAGGCAACGGAGGCGGTAGCTCTGGCCGGATGTCAAACGGTGCGTCGCCTCTAGTCGCGGCTGACGTCGAGGAAGTCGGGCGGACGGTTTGGGAGACGGAACCGAATGTACGGCTTCGCCCACTTGTCGTGATACGAGTCGGACGCGGCAATCCCATCTTGGAACGCCCTCTCAAACGCAGCAACGTCCGTATGCTCCAGGCTGTCGCCGATCTTCGAGAACGTCTCCCGCTCGAACGCCGCGAGGTCCTCCGCGTACTTCGGCCGGGTCTTCGCCATCTTCTGGAGGAGCTTCACGCTCTCCCGCCATTCGTACTGGGCCAGGTCCCAGTTCCCCGCGCGGGCCGCATAGTACATCACCCAGTATCGCCGGGCGAGCTCGTCCATGAGGGACGCCAAGCCCGGGAGGAGGTCCGCGATTTCGTCGACCGTCAGCTCGCCCTGCTTCGTCCGTCCGACAACGCGATTCCCGGGAATTCGCTCGTCCGCCATCGCACTTACCTGCCGGCCTTCGCCTTCTCGATGGCGTAATCGACGATTGCCTCCGCGGCATTCACGCCGGTCGCTTCGAGAAGTCCGCGGAACCCGGGAGAGGCGTTCACCTCGAGCACGTAGGGGTTGTCCCCGTTCATGATCAGGTCCACGCCGCTGATCTCGAGGCCGACGGCCTTCGAGGCTCGAATCGCAATTTCCTTCGTGGTGTCGTCGAGCTCAATCTTCTGGCCTTTGCCTCCCAGATGGATGTTTGCACGCCATTCGTAGTGAGGGGCGATGCGCTTCATGGATGCAATCACCTCGTCGTCGACGACGAACGCTCGAATGTCGATCCCCGGATTCGGAATGTATTCCTGTAGGCACACCACTTCGCCGAAGAGATTCAGGGTGTCCACGATACTTGCGGTCTCATCGAGGTCCTTCACCCGCATCACGCCGATTCCCTGCGTTCCGCGGAGGATCTTCAGGACCGCAGGATACGACACGAACGTCCGCGCCTCCATGACGGTGGGTCGGGATGCGAGGAGGACGGTCCGGGGAACCGGGACCCCCGCCGTGTGGAGCGCTTGGAGCGCGAGGAACTTGTTCCGCGCCGTGATGAGGGCCTCGTCGCTGAGCGTGGCGGGAATGCCCATCAGCTCGAGTTGCCGGAGCAGCATCGCGCCGAAGTCCGTCATCGACCGCCCGACCCGCGGGATGTAGACGGCGCCCTCCCGAACCGACCGGCCCTCGATCAGCGCGTCTGGCGGGTCGCCGACAACGAGGCGAATCTCGTCCGTCTTCGCGTAGGCGGGTTCGTGACCTCGATCCTTGATTGCCTGGAGGATCTTCTTCGTGGCCCAGAACGTCCGCTTCTTCGAAATCACACCGATCCGCATGCGCCGCGACCCACCAAGGGCGCCACGAACTCCCCTAACCCGGAAAAACGTATCGTTCGAGTCCCGCGCGCGGAAGGGAAGAATCATAGAGGAGGACATCATGCGCAAACGAGGAAGGGCTCCCCCCGGCTCGATGCGCATGAAGAAGTCCCGCACGAAGCGAGTCATCGGCGTCGTGGAAACCGTCACCGTGAGGGGGAAGACGGGCAAGGTTACGGTCCTCGCGAAGATCGACACCGGCGCGAGCCGCACGACCGTGGACACGGGCATCGCGGCCCGGATCGGGCTCGGTCCGATCCTCGACACAGTGCGGATCCGCGTGCCGACGAGCAGGCACGCCGAGACCCGCCCTCTCGTCGATGCGGACCTCATTATCGCCGGCGAGGAGTTCGACATCGCCGTGGCAGTCGCGAGCCGACGGGCGATGAAGTACCACGTGATCGTCGGGATGGACATCCTCGGCCTCGGCAAGTTCCTCGTAAACCCCGCGAAGGGAGCGGGGGCGAAAGAGATTGCAAACGAGGTCGAGGAATCGCGCTGATTTCTCTGTCATCCGGAGAATGGGGGCCCGCGGTTCGGGCCCCGTCGGTCCTCGTTGCGAGCGAATACCTTTAAGTAATGACGCGATTTGTCTCGACGGATTTCCATGATCAAGCCGCTTTCTCTCCTGAACCAGTCCATCAACTCGAGCGTGATGGTCGAGCTCAAGGGGGGCAGGGGGTACCGCGGGCTTCTCGACGGGTTCGACCCGCACATGAACGTCGTGCTCCGGAACGCTGAGGAACTTCTGAACGGCGAGTCCCGGAAGAAGATGGACCTCGCGATCGTCCGCGGCGACAACGTGATCTACATCTCTCCGTGAGGCTCTTCAGTGACGAAGGGGACCGCCTCACTCGGAAAGATGGGACGCGCGACGGTCCACATCCGGTGCCGTCGGTGCGGGAAGCACGCGTATCACAAGCAGAAGGGGTATTGCGCCTCATGCGGATACGGCCGGAGCGCGAAGCTTCGTCGATTCACGTGGGCGAAGCGCCACTGAGCGTGACGGTTCGACGCTCCGCGGCAAAGGTAAATAAGGTTCAGAGATTACTGAGACTCGTGCTGCGCCGGCCGGGCGACCCCGCGGGGCGAGGGCCCATCCGAAACGTCCGTCCCGTGCGCTCGATTCGGTTCTCGGAGGTCGTTCCGTGAGCGAGTTCGGCGAGCTCCGCCCATCGGACAAGTGTGGCATCGTCGCCGTGGCATCGAGGGAGCCCGCCAATCGGGACCTCTACTACGCGCTCCGGATCCTCCAGCACCGCGGGCAGGAATCCGCGGGGATCGCGGTGTACGATGGCGGGGAGACCCGCTCCCGCCGGGGGATGGGCCTCGTGCACGAGGTGTTCCCGCCGGAGGACCTGGACAAGCTCCTCGGGAATGTTGGGATCGGGCACGTCCGGTACTCGACAACGGGCTCCTCCGTGCTCGACAACGCACAGCCGATTGTCGTCTCCACCGCGCACGGGGACATCGCGCTCGGTCACAACGGGGACATCGTAAACGCGGGCCTCCTTCGAGATGAGCTCACGCGGAAGGGCTGGGCGTTCATGACGACCTCAGACTCCGAGGTCATCGTCCGGCTCCTCGCGAACGAGCTTACGAAGTCCGGCGACGTGAAGCGCGCGCTGAAGGAGTTCACCCGCCGCCTCATCGGCGCCTATTCTCTCGTGATCATGATCGACGGCACCGCGTACGCGGTCCGCGATCCCCTTGCGATCCGGCCCCTTTGCATCGGCTTCAAAGACGGCGCGTACATGGCGACGTCCGAGAGCGTCGTCTTCGACACGCTCGGTTTCAAGTTCGTGCGGGACCTCAAGCCAGGGGAGATCGTCGAGCTCCACCCGGACCATGTCGAGTCGTTCCGCCTCCCGCACCCGATGAACACCGCGCACTGCATGTTCGAGTGGGTGTATTTTGCCCGCCCCGACAGCGTGCTCGACGGGCGGCTCGTGTACGACGCGCGCGTGAAGATCGGCCAACAGCTCGCGCGGGAGTATCCCGTGGATGCGGACATCGTCGTGCCCGTCCCGGAGAGCGGGCGGGCGCAGGCCCAGGGCTATTCGCAGGTGAGCGGCCTCCCCGTAGTCGAGGGCCTGATCAAGAACCGGTACATCGAGCGGACGTTCATCATGCCGGAACAGGCGGACCGGGAGGTCGGCGTCCTCCTCAAGCTGAACCCGATCAAGTCCGCCGTGAAGCGCAAGCGGATCGTCCTGGTCGACGACTCGATCGTCCGCGGGACGACGATCAAGAAGATCGTGAGGATACTCCGCGAGGCGGGCGCTCGCGAGGTCCACCTCCGGATCGGCTGCCCGCCGATCGTTGCGCCGTGTTACCTCGGGATCGACATGAAGACGCGGGACCAGTTCATCGCGAACGACCGGACCGTCGAGGACATTCGAACGTTCGTCGGTGCGGACTCGCTCGGATACCTCAGCATGCCGGGACTGATCCGCGCGCTCGACCACTCCCGGGAGGACATCTGCTTCGGGTGCCTCACGGCCATTTATCCGGTCGAGGTTCCGGGCGAGAAGTTCCGCGGCCTCGAGAAGCTTGAACGGTTTGCGAGCGCAGTGAAGCGCGAGCCGAAGGTCCGGGTCCGACCCAGCTAACGTGCTGTACCCAGGGTATGTTCTTATCCCACCCGCTCCTTGAAGCCGATTGCTGGGCCGGTAGATCAGCTGGAAGATCGCTATCTTGGCATGGTAGAGGCCGTGGGTTCAAATCCCACCCGGTCCACTTTTCCATGGAGTCCGAGGCTTACCGCACCCAGGATGATTCGTTGGGCCAGCCGATGAGGCGTCCTGTCTCAGACACTGACCGTGCCCGGTGAACACAGTCTTGGCTTCTTAGGGGAACGATTGAGGGGGCAATACCACTGCAATGACTCAGGATTCTTCGTTGCAAATGAAAAAAAGATTAAGTGAAACCGGGGGGTTCTAGTCGATGCGCCTGGACCGAGCCTGTTCTTTCTATGAAAAGGGATCAGAAAAACAAGCAACTCGTCTTCGTTGTCCACAAGCACAAAGCTACCTCGCTTCACTACGACTTCCGGCTCGAGATAGGAGGGGTGATGCCTTCGTGGTCCATCCCGAAAGGTCCATCACTCGACACCTCTGCAAAGCGACTGGCACTGCCGACGGGAGATCATCCACTTGAGTATCGACACTTTGAAGGAGTTATTCCAAATGGCGAATACGGAGCGGGGCCCGTCATGATCTGGGATGAAGGAACCTACAGCCCTGAAGTTGAAGTAAGCAAAGGCGTCAGGAAGGAAATCACGAAAAAAACAGAAGCGGAAGAGGTCGCACGCAAGAGCCTGCAAGATGGGAACTTGAAATTTCGCCTTTACGGGCAGAAACTACGAGGCTCATTCGCTCTTGTTCGTACCGCAGGCTTTGGAGGCAAAGAAGCCTGGCTGTTGATCAAACATCGTGATGAGTATTCCAGAAGGGGGTATGATGCCAATGACCATGATTCGTCCGCAGTCACCGACCGCTCACTTGCCCAGATAGCCGCTCAGCGCACATAGGCAAGAAGACACGGGGGCGGCTAGACTCGGAGTACGGTCCGCGAAAGCGCGTTCTGCGGGTGACCGCGACATCAGGCGAGGTGGGCGTCTGGCTCCCGCTCGGCTCCGTCCGAGGCGCGGTCCGGACCTCGGCGTGTTCCTCGGCGGGTTCAAATCCCACCTGGTCCACTCAGCAGGATTTCCCGCGCTAAGCCGGACTAGAAGCGGTTTCACGCTCGGTCTAGCGGCCCGTCCGTCGCACGGAATAAGGATTGTGCGGTGCAAGAGGCGGCGGGGCGGAGCGTGCGCCCGCCCGACGGGAGAGGAAGTCAAAGGCTTCTTCTCGTTTCGGCGCATGCCGCGCGCGTGGCCGGACCTTCCGTGGCGGTGCAGCTCGTGCCGCTGGACGACGAGAAGTGCGTAGAATGCGTGTCGCCAGGTTCAGCCAATGCTCATTCCATCGGAACGCGGTCAGAAAAACCTCGATGGTATGGTAGTCCCTAAGAAATGGGCGGAGAAATCCTTAAGAGTTTCCTCGCGTGGAAGGGTACGAGGCGGTGGGATGAAGAAAAGGCTCCCAGCGGATGAGAACGTCGAACCGGTTCGAGGCGTCGTGATTTCCTTCCGGCAAGGCAAGGGTCGAGGTCAGCATCCGTACGAGACGATCGTAGAGCTGTCCGACGCGGGGGACCCTGAGGCCCTCATCGGGGCGCGGGTCGAGTGGACGCGGGCCGACGGCTTCCGCACCGTGGGTCGTGTGGTGGACCGCCACGGGCGGGGACGGGCCGTCCGGGTGAGGTGGACCAAGGGCTTCCCGCCCCAGGGACTCGGCACGACGGTCTCCATCCACGCACCGAAGTAGCCGACCCGAAGGGACGCAGGCCTTCGCGGGTATGGCGATAGGCCCGTCTCACTCGAGCAGACCTCCAGCGGCGCTACTTTCGAGGAGTCTCTCTCCCAGGACGCGGTCTTGGAAAGGTCAGCACGCTCGGGGGTATCAAGGTGGGTCCATCCGTTGCTGTACTACCCAACTGACCCGCTTATTTTGGTCGAAGGAAAGTACAATCAGGCTTTCCTGAGGGAGGCCCTCAAGCACGTTCAACATGGGAAGAAAGTTCAAATCGCCTCACTCGTCCAGTTCTTCTGTCCCATGGCGAAGACCTTGTTTGTTCAAAGTGGACAAGGACGTGTTCAGCGAAACGGGACCCTACGGACTCTGGCCTTGCGTACTGCTGCTCCTAGTTGCCGTGCTGCTTCTCGCCTTTGCCGCATGCCTTCTCTGGCGTCGGAGAAGGCGCCCGGGTTCAGGCAATGATTGAGAAGCCTCCGGCTTGAAGGAACCAGGTGCGTGGTGACAATTGGCTGGGCGATTGTCGACGGGCGTCCTTTTGGGCGGTGCCGTACTCAGAGCGGCGGCGGTCCTTGAGCGATTCTCCACCTCACCCGACAACGGTGTTCCCGTGACGTGCTGAGGGTCGGTATGAACATGAGGGGGAGTTGTTCAGATTCGGATGCTCGTCGTGCCAGAAGTGACGGACCCAAACCGGACGCGATTCACATCCGGTCGAGCCTCGACCAAACGCTCACCTCGGGTCTAGAGCCGCGACCTGATGGTTCTGAACCCATAACGGTATGAATCCCACACGGTCCATTCCCGATCAATCCATACCGTCCTATTGCATGCTATAGGAACCTATAATAAGTACCTCCGCCCTCTCCGTTCACCGTGGCCACGACTACCATCCAGCTCAGCCAGGAGATGAAGAAGACTCTCGAAAGGATGAAGCTGCACCCTCGCGAGACGTATGAGGAAGTCCTCGACAGGCTCCTCGAGGATCTGCGTGAACTGAACGATCAGACCAAGAAGGAAATCGAGCAGGCGATTCGCGAGATCAAGGCGGGTAAGTATCGGACCCATCAGCAACTGAAAGACGAGTTGGGCCTCTGATGGTCTTTGAGATCATCTGGTCCGATTCGGCGATTCGCCAGCTGAAGAAGCTGGATCGAACGATCGCCCGCCGGATCTTCGACAGGGTCGGAGAACTCGCAGAGAATCCCCACCGATTTGTGCAGCGGCTCGTCAACTCCAGCTACTACCGACTCCGAGTCGGGGACTATCGAGTCATCCTCGACATTAAAGAGAGTCTATTGCGAGTTCTCGTGCTCAAAGTTGGACACAGGGAATCGATCTACGATCGGTAAGCGGCTGGGAGGGGATGGTAGTTCAAATCCCACCCGGTCCACTCCCTCGGCTACCTCGACGTCTGTAACCTCGGCATGCATTGGCTCGTGTCGAGCCAATGCATTTCGCTTCCAAAGACCACGACACGGCTAAAGCTCGGCAGGGCGGTTACTCCTGCCATGAAACACCGAGCAGTGAAAACGGACCTTCCATCACTTGGTCTGCCGTTCTCTTGGGGAGTCTGGTACGGAAATCTCTTGTTTGTCGCGGGCCAGGGGCCCATCGGGCAGGATGGGAAAGTGAAGGAGGGCGACATCGCCTTCCAAACGAAGGCGACGATGGAGAACTTCCGGAAGGTCGTTGAAGCCGCGGGCTCGCGACTGGACTGCGTCCTTTCGACGACAGTGTATCTGAAAGACCTCAGCGACTTCGACGGTATGAACCGGGTATACGCGGAATATTTCAGGAAAGAACCTCGACCCGCGCGGGCGACGGTCCGGGCCGACCTCCTTTTCGGGATGAGAATCGAGATCCAAGGAATCGGCTATGTTCCACCGAGGGGAAAATAGGCGGCCCGGTCGCCCTCGAAGGTGACGAGAGGCCCCGCCTCAGGGGACCTCGCCATTTAGGATCTTGACGAAGGCAACCACTGATTTCATGGTAGCCCGCGAACGGTTGCGGAAACCGTATGTTGCGGGGCGCGTTCACGGAATCCTGTGAAGCCGTACGGGTGCCAGAGCATGATCGGTCCGCTGAGGAAGGTCCTCGTCAAACGGCCCGACGGCGCGTTCTCCGTTGCCGATCCACTGAAATGGGGATATGCGAGCGCACCGCACCTTCCAACGGCGCAGTCGCAGCACGACGCGTTCGTAGACGTGCTGAAGGGAGAGGGAATCGAGGTTCTTCGGCACGATGAGCCGCAACCGGACCGAGCCGACGCCATCTTCGTTCACGATCCCGCGATCGTCACAGACAGTGGGGCCGTCGTCCTTCGCATGGGCAAGGAGCTTCGAAGGGGCGAGGAGGCTAGCCTGGCCCGCCGTTTGGAACAGGTCGGCGTGCCGATCGTTGCGACACTTCATGGGGAGGCGATCGCCGAGGGCGGCGACCTCTTGTGGATCGATCACGACACACTCGCGGTCGGACAGGGATTTCGAACGAACGCGGAAGGGCTGCGCCAACTGAGGGACGCGGTGCGTGAGCTGGGGGTCGACGTTGAGCCGGTGCCGCTGCCATATTATCGCGGGCCCAACTCCTGCCTTCACCTGATGTCGCTGATTAGCCTCGTCGATGTCGACCTCGCGGTCGTGTACCCGCAGCTCCTCCCCGTGCCATTCCGACAGTTCCTCCGAGACAGGGGGTTTGAATTCCTTGAAGTGCCGCGAGGCGAGTTTGAGTCCATGGGAACGAACGTCCTCGCCCTCGCGCCTCGGCGGTGTTTGATCCTCGCGCCTAACCCGATCACACAACAAAGGCTCGAAGGTTTGGGTTGCCGCGTGTTCACTTACGAAGGGAGTGAGATCAGCCTCAAAGCCGAGGGGGGTCCGACCTGCCTCACCCGACCGATCCTGCGCGGCTAGTTCGGGAACGATGGAAGCGGGGTTCTCCGACTTCGCGAAGATGCGCGATTACCCGATAAGCTCCGGAAATGATTCTTGGCAAAGTTTCACCAAGTCCGTCTGACAAGTCAGCTCATCTGCGATTCTCCTGGGCTCTTCGTCCCCCCTTCGGAACGGGGTGGAGCTTGGGCTCCAAGTCCCGCACAATCCCCTTGCTCATGCGATCGGGTTCGACCCGCGGTGAGCTCAGCGGGTGGTGCCGGTACCCCATAATGACACTCGTGTGCTGTCATGATTCACGCAAGTCTTCGGCGCTAGGAACTTGGTCTTTGAAGCCGAGCGAGATTGCAGAACAATATTCCTGGGACTCGGGGGTGGCCTCAAATACAGGAACGTGATGGGGGGCCGGGGGAAATCTGTGACGCAGCACGATAGCATCGCCGTTATCGACCGACTGGAAAAGGTGCAGATGGCACGAGACTGGGATCAGTTCGCGAATCTCCACGCGGAATCCGTGGTACAATTCGCACCGGACCGCGCTGAGCCGCGCAAGGGGCGGTCGGATTTGGTTAAGTTCTACAGGACGTTCTTCGACGCGTTCCCGGACATGGACGCGAAACGCGAACGAGCGTTCGCACAAGGCGAATGGGTCTGCGCTGAGTACACGGTGACCGGGACGCACCTAAAACCGCTTGCGAACCCCGCCGGCCCGCCGATTCCGCCCACGAACAAGAAGGTCCGCGTGGCGAGCTGCACCGTCTACCGGGTTCAGGGCGGAAAAGTAGTCGAGGTCCACGAGTACTTTGACCAACTCGGGTTCCTGGCCCAGCTAGGACTCGCGCCCTAAACATCGCCGGAGCGGACGCCCAGGCGAATGGGTGAGACCGGACGCTCGGGCGCGCGAGTTCCCGTTGGAGACCCCGAATTTGAAACGATCCGGGCGAGAACATGGTTCATTCGGAGCCGAGATGCGAGTGGGCAACCGGCGACCCCCTCATTGTCGAGTACCATGACAAGGAGTGGGGGATTCCCGAGCACAACGATCGAAGACTCTTCGAGTTTCTCATCCTCGAGGGAGCGCAGGCTGGACTCTCGTGGCTGACTGTGCTCAAGAAGCGGGAGAACTACCGGGCAGCCTTCGACCGGTTTGATCCGGAGAAAGTAGCGCGTTACAATTCGAGAAGGGTAAGGGCCCTATTGACGGACGCTGGGATCATCCGCAATCAGCTGAAGATTGTGGCGACCATCCAGAATGCAAAGGCGTTTCTGGCTGTCCAGAAGGAGTTTGGCAGTTTCGACGCCTTCGTCTGGCGGTTCGTCGGCGGTCAACCGATCAAAAATCGATGGAGGAACCTGAAGCAACTCCCCGCCAACACGACGGAGTCGGACATGATGAGCCAGGCTCTGAGGAAACGGGAGTTCAAGTTCGTCGGCTCGACAATCTGCTATGCATACATGCAAGCGGTTGGCATGGTTAATGATCATGTCATTTCCTGCTTTCGACATGATGCATATCGATGAAACCAATTTGCTCGCTCGATCGCGGGAGGGAAGAGTGTAGATGAAGTACTACGATGAGGAGAAGATGAAAGAGGTTCGAAAAAGGCTTGAAGCGGACATCTTGAATTGGCCAGGGGTCAAGAGCAAGGAAATGATGGGGTGTCTCTGCTACTTTCGAGGTAAGAAGTTCTTCGCCTTCCTCATCACGCATGGCATCGTGATCACGAAGCTCGCCGAAGCGGATCGATCGAAGCTCTCGGAGAGAGAAGGGTCGAAGCCGTTCGCAATGGCCGGCAGAACCGCGTCCACTTGGATCCAGCTCCCTCTGAAGGAGGCGGGGGACCTTCGTCCTGTCCTGCCTTATATCGAGAAAAGCTATGAGGCCGCGTCGGGACGATGATCCCGGGCCGAGGCCCGGGAGTGGAAATCCATGAGGTCAAGGACGGCGCTGGACTGGTTGCTCGAAGAGAATCAGCCTTCCGCCCGGTATTTGGCGCTGACGCAACTGCTCGAAAAATCGGAGCATTATTCCGAGGTGGAGGGGGCGAAGGAAATGATTGCGAAGAAGGGGTGGGCCGCCGACCTCCTTGCAAGACAGAAACGAGGGGGATGGTGGGTTAGCGACGAGAGCTTGTATCGGCCGAAGTACCTCTCCACGAACTGGATGCTCCTCATCCTATCCGACCTCGGACTCACGAATCGGGATCCTCGAATCCGCACCGCATGCGAGCTGTGGATCAAGCGCTTCGCGAAGGGAGACGGAGGATTCGCCATGGAGGGAATGAAGAAGAGCCACCTTTGTATCACCGGAAACACCGCGCGTGCGCTCGTGCGGTTCGGCTACGTCGATCATCCCAAAGTGAAGAGCGCCTTCGAGTGGCTCGTGAAGAATCGGGACAAGAACGGCGGCTGGAGCTGCTTCGGGAGTGGCCGGAATCTCGACTCCTGGGAAGGCCTGAGCGCCTTCGCCGTGTATCCGAGACAGAAGTGGACCGAGGGGATGAAGCGCGCCGTCGAACTGGGCGCGGAGTTCTACCTGCAACGAGAAATGCACACGCAAGGATCGCGCTACGAGCCCTGGTACCGCTTCCACTACCCCGTCCACTACTACTACGACTTGCTCGTAGGGCTCGACTTCATGACCGCGTTAGGGTTCGGAGACGATCGTCGGCTGCGCTACGCGGTCTCCGTTCTCAGAGAGAAGAGGAGCCCCGATGGCCGATGGAGTCTCGATGCGGTCCATCCGGACCTCGAGGGAAAGATGGCGGAATGGTACGCGAGGAATCCGAAACGCAAGCCGACTCCGTTCGCCCTCGAGAAACCTGGAGAGCCGAGCAAGATGATCACTCTGAGGGCCATGGTTGTCCTGGACCGCTTGCGCGACTCGATCTGATCGAAATCCGGCGCCCATGCGAGCCAAGGCGTCCGACGCTCACCCAGCCCTAGGGAGGGTCGGGTTGCGAACCGCTCGCAATGCCACTTTGTAAACGGCAAGCCTGAAAGATCATCTTCCGTTGCTGCGATTGTGAGTATCGGATTCCTTCGGAGCGGGGAGGTGGGTCGGGCCGCCGACAGCAATCCCGGTACGGGCGGCCGTCTTCGGAGTGCTCTACGATCCCAAGCGGACCCTGGTCGACAAACTCCGTGTCTCAAGAGGCCACGTCTTCCTGAACGGAATCTGATTCATCGGCTTGGTCCCCGACCCGCGCGGCCTCCCAAGAAGACTACACAAGGACACCGAGAGTCACTCAGTTCGCCGCCGCCCGATCCCTCCGAAGAACCGGTCCACTCCCGACTGGAGAAGGTAGAAAGGCGGCAGGCCCACGTAGATGAAGAGGCTCACCTCGGGGCGGACGAAGGCCATCAGGATCGCGAACCCACCGACAATGGGGCCGAGGGCGAGGCGCCTGAGCATGAAGCTGCGGAGTGCCGGGTTCAAGTCCGGGCGGACGAGGCGATCACCACGGGTCGCGTACTCCCAGAGCGCCCATGCGAGGGTTCCGACCAAAGTGATGACGACGCCATAAGTGAGCAAGGCCGTGGTCTCGAGGGGGTGGCGCCCCAGGATATCGGCTGCGAACGGCACAAGGGCGACGCATAGCAAATAGAGGATGTTGATCCACAGGAGGTAGTAGTCGGATCGCTCGACCACGCGGAAGATGTAGTGGTGCGCCATCCAGCCGATTCCGAGGACGATGAAGCTCGCCACGTACACCACGATTCGCGGCCATAGACCCGCCAAGGTCGCCGAGAGCTCGGCCGCGGGCACCTCGCCGATGAACAGCTCGATCGTGAGCAGGGTCATCGAAATCGCGAAGACTCCATCGGCGAGGGCCTCCAGGCGAGCCTTTGAGGGGGCGAGGCTGGGTTCGTCCGGCGTCAGATCACCGAACCGTGGATGCATCCATCGCCCCATCAAGCCGAGCCATCGCGGGGCGTTCATTGAGATGTGTACCCGCCCAGAGAAATCCGCCGAATGGAGGCTCCCAGTTCATCCTCCGGCCGTCTCGAGACAGGAGTACGATCAGCCGGTCAGAGGCGGATTCGGTGGCGCGGACATTCAGGAACAAGACTATTCTGCTCGTTCCACGGATCAGAGCAGCTCGATCCAGATCCCATCAGGGTCCTGGACGTACACCTCGGTTCCCTTCGACTCTGCCGGCGGAACGGCCGGCCTTGCGCCCTTCCGGACGAGCTCCCTGTACGCCTTGCGGACGTCGCCGACGACGAACGCGAGATGGTCCATCTCATCGCCTTTGCGGTACCGCGTGTAGAATCGGCTCCCTTCGGGGTACCAGTTCAGCTCGAGCCGGTGCGCGGACCCTGGTCCCTTGAGGTGGACGTAGCGCCCGCCATGCGGCATTGTCCCCCGGCCGATGATCTTCAAGCCGAAGACCTCCGTGTAGAACTTCAGGGAGCGATCGAGGTCTCTCACGCGAATCCCTGTGTAGTAGAACCGGAACTTCATGCGGAAACGCATGTCTCGGAACACGAAAGAGTTAGACCCGCCGAATGGCGGCCGGTTCCATCGGCCTAGGCGTGAAGCCACTGATCCGTGGTCAATCAACGACCAGCGCGCACGAGCCGCAGGCCGATCGCGGGTCCCATCTTCAGGCCATACCCGAGATTGATCATGAACACACCCATCGGCTCGAGGTACCGCGCGACTTGCAACGCCCCCGCCTCTACGGGGTCGAACCCTATGTCGCGCCCGAGGTCCATCACAATCCGTCTCGCTTCCGCGTCGTCCCCGGCCACGAAGAGCGTGAGTCGATCCTGACCGATCCGGCCCGTTGACATGTTGCGGGCGAACACGGAGTTGAAGGCCTTCACGACCTGCGCACCCGGCACCTGCTTCGCGAGCTCCTCCGCCGCGGATGTGGTAAATCCGACTGCGAGGCCGGATGGGCCGAGCGCGTTCGTCGCGTCGACAACAATCTTCCCTTGGAATAGACTGGGTCCGATCGCCGCGACTGTGTCCCGGACCGCCCCGTAGGGGATCGCAATGATGACAATATCGTTGTCCCGAACCACGTCCTCGCGTGAGGCAATTGTCGATCCGGCCGGCGGGCGCGCCTTGGATGGCTCCCGAGAGCCCAGTACGATGTGATGTCCCTTGCCGACAAGGCCCGTGGCGATCGCCCGAGCGACAGAACCCGTTCCGATGATCCCAATCGTGGCCATGGAATCGCCCTGCCCATAGAAACGCGCACGTCCATTTACGGATTCGCCCTGTGCGACCATCTTCGATCGCGGGGACGGCAAGGTTTAATGGGGCGAGGGGCCTTCGTTCTCCCGATGCAGGCCGCCCCCGAGATGTCCAGCTCCGATCTCGTCGTGCTTCTGCCCTCAGCAGTGGAACGGATCCGAGCCCTCCGTCAGGAGTTCGGCAACCCAGACGGCGCGCTCCGGCTCCGGATCATCGCCGGCGGATGTAGCGGGATGCAGTACCGGATCGACTTCGCGGAGACCCCGCGAAAGGGTGACGTGATCGTCGAACGGGACGACGTGAAGGTGTTCGTCGATCCAAAGTCCCTTACGTACTTGAAGGGGTCGAACCTAGACTACTGGGAGGACCTCCTCGGCGGCGGGTTCAAGATCGTCAACCCGAACGCGAAATCCACGTGCTCGTGCGGCGTTTCGTTCACAGTGTGATCGGGGCGGCCTAGAGGGCCATTGCGAGGACTTCCGCGATGTCGAGGGTCTGGAGGGGCATGTTCCGCCGCTTCGCGATCTCCTCGAAGTGCATCTCCGCGTGGGGACACGTCGTGATGATCGCCTGCGCACCGAGCTCGACCGCGGTCTCGAGCCGCTCAGACCCAATCGAGGCCGCCTGGTTCGGGAAGACCAATGAGAAGCCGCCGCCAGCGCCGCTGCATCGGGCCTCCTCCTTGTTCGGAAACATCTCGAGGGACGTAAGGCCACGGAGGAACTTCATCGCGTTCCGCGGGCCGTCGTAGGCCCCGCACACCCGGCCCTGGGCGCAGGAATCGTGGAACGCCGCCTTCAGATTCGGGAGGGGCTTCGGGAACGTGAGCCGTTTCTCCTTCACGAGCCGCTCGACGTACTCGGAGATGTGGAGGACACTGAAGGGCGGGTTCCCGCCCCAGCGGCGGTAGTCCTTGAGGAACGCGCGGAGGTCCTCCGCGCATGCGGTCACGAGAATCTTGGCGCCCGTCTGGGAGACGGCCTGGATGTTGTGCGGCATGAGGACCTTCTTCACATATTCCCCGAAGCCCATGTTCGCGAGAGGTGCGCCGGAGCACCACTCGTTCTCCCCGAGGATTCTGTACCGCACCTTCGCCGCGTTCAGGATTTTCACGACGGCCTCCGCGACACGCTGCTTCCGGTAGCTCGCGACGCACCCGACCCAGTACACGACCTCTGGCACCTCGCTCTGCACCGCGTCCTTCGGGATCCACCCGCCCCGGCTCGCGTGGGGCTCGCCGAAGATGTTGTGTGTCTCCTTCACATTCTCGATTACCGGGAGGTGCTCCTTCATCCCGAGGCCGCTGCCGACCATCCACTCCTTAACGTCCTGCCACAGGCCGTCGAACGGAATGTCCGCCATGCACACGCTCTCGCAGGCCCCGCACGCCGTGCACTCGAAAACGTTCTTCGAGAACTCCTCCGTAATCCTTGTCTCCCGCTTCAAGAGGCGATCGATCAGCCCGAAGCCCCGCCGGTCGTGCTCCCGCATGTAGAAGACCTTCGCCCGCGGGGCCGCGGACTCGAACCCGATCTCGCGATACGCCGGGCAGACGGGGACGCAGTACCCGCACATCGTGCACGCGTTCAAGTGGTCCGCAATGGAGGGCATCGGGGCAACGCGCGCGGCCATCGTGTCACCTCACGCCTTCGCGGAGGCGAGCTCTCGCTCCGCCTCCCGCAGCCATGTCTTCTCCCGCTCGAGAAGCGTGTTGAGGACAGACCGGGCCGGCCCTTTCGCAACCTTCACGGCGGCCTCGAGAGCCGCGACTCCCGGCACCCCGCTCGAGACCGCGATCTCCCAGGGGTGGGACCGGGTGAACTCCCGCGTGAACGTGTATCGGGCGGCCCCACACTTCGGGCACGTGACGGGAATTTCCTGTGAGGTGTAGCCGCACACGTAGCACTCGACCCTCGCGACCGCATCGAACGGATACGGCCCGGCGGCCTCGGCGGCCGCGACCTTTTGATCCGTGTCCGCGATCGCCTTCTCGAGGTCCATGAGGGTCGTCTGTCGCCAGTGGGCGAGCTTCTCGAACGCGAGCCGGACCCGTGGGTCGGCGGCGATGTCCCCCGCGCGGCGGAAGAACGAAACCCCATCCCTCGCGAACCGGAGGACCTCCCCGAGGGACGCCTCCAGCTGTGATTCGCCCGTCACGTTGGCCCACCAGAAGATGCGGGCCCAGAGAAACGGCGAGCCCTTATCAAGATTTCTGGGTCGGTCCCGCCGTACGCCTAGATGCCCCAGCCGAACTGCTTCTTCGCGGTTTCCGACATCATCTCCGGCGTCCATGGCGGGTCCCAGATAACCTCGACCAGCGCCTCCTTCACGCCGGGGAGCGACTCGATCTTCCGCTTCACGTCCTGGTGGAGGTAGCCAGCCGCCGGGCAGCCGGGAGCCGTGAGGGTCATCCGGACCCCGACGACGCTCTCGGTCTCCTTGATGTCGATGCTGTAGACGAGCCCGAGGTCGTAGATGTTGATGGGGATTTCCGGATCGTAGCACTTCTTGAGGACAGTGATCACATCGTCCTTCGTTACCATCGT
>DATESQ010000009.1:0-65221 GCA_035283985.1 Thermoplasmata archaeon
CTCGTCCCGCGGGTCCGACCTGAAATCGTCCTCCCGGTCCTCACGAAGGCGGACCTCGTCCTCCCCCAAGAGCTCGACGCGAGGTCTCACCTCCTACAGCGGTCCGAGTTCCACGTCCCACCGATCGCAGCGTCCACCGCAACGGGTCACGGCTTCGACGAACTCCGAAACGCGATCGCAAGCCGGTTCACCTCCCCCCTCGAAATTACGGTTCGCCTCCCGGTGAATGCGGAGTCCGCGTCGAATCTGAGCTGGCTCTACGGGAACACGGAGGTCTTCCGGGTCGATTACGGTCCGCATTACACGGAGGTCCAGGTCCGGTGCCGAGCGGAGGACGCGGAGCGCATTGACCGGATCGGACGAATCGTCGCCCGGGCCCCGACGCCGAAATAACCTTCAGTCCCGAATCTTCAGCTCGAGGCGTTTCTTCTCGACCCGCCGCCCGTATTGGAACGGCATCACCGTGACGAGGTATTCGATCCGCTTCCGGTTCCTCAGGAACAGCTCCTTCGACGTCGTGTTGACGAGCCGCTCGAACTCGCGGCCCTTCTTGATTGTGTCTCCGAAGTACACGATCCCTGCAAGGAGCGTAAGGGCGCCGACGATCGCCTCCCAGAAAATCCATCCGCCGAGGGCGACGATGATGTTCTCAAAGATCGAGACCGTCGCGGCCCAGGCCCGAGCCTGCGGGACGGAGCCGAGAACCGCGATGAACACGAGAAACACGCCGAACGCAAAGAGGGAGCCGCTGAGCTCGAACCGGTGCTCGAACCAAAACGACCGGAACGATGCCACGAGTCCCGCCGAAGAGCGGGCGGTTAAAAGCTTTATCGGGGTCGCCGCTCCTCCCACAATTGTTAATGACCGCGCTCCGAACCCCGCTGTACGACTGGCACGTATCTCACGGCGCCCGGATGATCGAGTTCGGGGGGTGGGAGATGCCGCTCCAGTTCACGGGGATCGTCGAGGAGCATCTCGCCGTTCGATCGGCGGCGGGCCTCTTCGACGTGAGCCACATGGGCAAGCTCCTCCTCACGGGGTCCGGTGCCCACGAGGCGATTGCTCGCCTCTCGACGAACGACACCCCCGCGACGCCCGGGCGGGCCCGGTACACGCACCTCCTCGACGACGAGGGCCGGATCATCGACGACGTGATCTTCACGTGCCTCGGGCCCGACCGATTCCTCTGTGTGTGCAACGCGGGGCCGCGGCGTCGCCTCGTGCCGTGGATCAAGGACCACTTCCGCGGCCAAAAGCTCCGTGACCTTACCTCCGACTTCCTCTGCCTCGCGCTTCAGGGTCCGGAGGCGCCGGAGATCCTGTCCCGGCTCACCTCCACGGACGTCGCGTCGCTGAAGACCTTCCGGGCCCTCCACGTCCGCCTGAAACTCGGCCAGAAGGCCATGGCCGTCTTTCGTCCAGCGGAAATGGAGGGGTGGGGGAGCCTCGGTGGGCTTGCGGAGGGCCCGGCCAGCGCCGCGGCAGGTTCGGCTGAGGGCCTGACCCCGTCGATCCTCGTGACCCGGACAGGATACACGGGCGAACCGGGGTTCGAGCTCTTCCCGCCGGCGGCTCTCGCGGTCCCCGTCTGGTCCGCCCTCTTGGACGCGGGCGCGGACGTCGGCGTACGGCCCGTCGGGCTCGGCGCGCGGGACACGCTCCGACTCGAGAAGGGCTACCTCCTCTCGGGCCAGGATTTCACGGGTCGGGAGACGAGCCTCGAGACGAACAGCGAGTGGCTCGTGAAGTGGGACCACGAGTTCATCGGGCGCGAGGCGCTCCGGGTGCAGAAGGAGCGAGGTGACCACCGTCGCTTGCTCGGGCTCCGACTCGCGGATCGCGGCGTCCCCCGGCATGGGTGCCGGGTCTTGGCGGGCGAGCGAGATGTCGGCGTCGTGACGAGCGGCACGATGTCCCCATCCCTGCGCGTCGGAATCGCGCTTGCGTACCTCGATCCTCCTGTGGCGACCCCCGGGACCGAGGTCGGTGTCGAGATCCGGGACGAGGCGAAGCGCGCGGTCGTCACAAAGCCCCCATTTATCTAGTGCACCCAGATAAAAGTACCTCGGGGCACTTTCGGGGACCTCTGGCGGAAGCCTGATAGCACCCCGTGCTCTGTCATGTGAGGTAACAGGTATGGTAACAAACCTCGTCCCCGATGGTAACATACTTGCTGCAAAAAGGCACTTAACAACCAAGGGGTCTGCCCGCGCCTTACCCCCCCCGCGCGGGTCGTTGGAGACGCCTCTCGTAGGCCTGCGCATCAATCAATAGAGATGATCCCATGTTGAAACTCGAGCCGACCCTCGACCTCATCGCCGGTGAGCCCGACCCCCGGTTGTCCGAGAACGCCCTCCGCGTCCTGGAGAGGCGCTATCTTCGAAAGGATGAGACCGGGAAGGTCACCGAGACGCCGAGGGAGCTGTTCTGGCGGGTCGCGTGGAACCTTGCTCAGGCGGACCGCACATACGGTGCGACGGAAGAGCAGGTCCTCGAGGCCGCGAAGTCGTTCTACCGTCTGATGGCGAACCTGGAGTTCCTGCCGAACTCCCCGACGCTGATGAACGCGGGACTGGAGCTGCAGCAGCTCAGCGCGTGCTTTGCGGCTGGCACCGCTGTCAGTACCATCGCAGGGCCGAAGCCTGTCGAGGAGATAGTGGTCGGGGACCTAGTCCTCACTCACCGAGGGCGCTACCGTCGGGTCGTCGCCACGATGCGCCGGGAAGCCCCCGTGCGCAGAGTCAAGATCCACCGACTGCCCGCGATGTTTGCGACGGAGGAGCACCCCTTCCTCACCCCGGAGGGTTGGGTCCGGGCCGGCGACCTCGTGGGCCGGCATGTTCGCGTCGGGAGCGCCGCCGAGGTGGTCACGCGAACGGAGATTGAATTCGAGGCAGAGGTCGACGGGGACCTGGTCTATCGCCGGAAGACGGGGCGTTCCGAAGCGTCCGTTGCGCGGCACCGAGTTCTCGGCGCCCGGAGCCTCCAGGTCAAGCCCGTGAAGGCCCACGTCCACCTCGACGAGGAGATTGGCTGGTTCTTCGGGATGTACCTCGCGGAAGGCGAGATTAACCCGACACTCCGGGCCGCAAGGTTCACCCTAGGCCTGCACGAGCAAGCGACCGCGGACCGTTTGGCGTCGATTCTGAGGAATCGGTTCGCGCTCGACTCGGAGATTACCCATGTCGTCGATGCGCCGACCTCTTGGATTTCAGTACGCGTCCAAAGCAAGATTTTCTGCGAATGGCTCGCTGGGGAATTCGATCGGGGTTTCGCTTCGAAGAGACTGCCCGACTGGATCCACGAGACCCCCGCCGAGTTCCGAACCGGCTTGCTCCAGGGCGTGGCGGACGGGGACGGCACGCACGTGAATGTGAATCAGACGAGGATCACCCTTTCGAACGAGGGGCTCGTGCGGCAGCTCTTCGAGCTCGGGGTCGGGCTGGGCCATGCGCCGGCGATGAAGCCGGAATACATGCCTGCGAACGCGACCGCGCGCCCGTGGTCCATCACCCTCGGCGGGAAGCCCATGTACGTTCGGGACGGCGCCTACCTCGTGGAGTCTGTCGAGTCTGTCGAGGGCGTCACCACCGTGTACAACTTGGAGGTCGAGGAGGACAACACGTACGTCGCGAATGGAGTCGTCGTCCACAACTGCTTCGTCCTTCCAGTCGAAGACAGCCTCGCAGGGATCTTCCAGACGCTGAAAGAAAGCGCACTGATCCATCAATCGGGCGGGGGATGCGTCGCCGGCGATTCCCATGTCTTCACAACGTTTTGCGGCGTCGAGCGGCTCGAGACGTTGTACGAGCGAATACGCACGCTTGGGGCCCCCGAGGAGGTCCGCCAAGGGCACCGGGTCATGGACATCTCGTCCTTGGGCGTTCGGACCTTTGCCGTGAATCCCGCAACCGGCAGGTTCGACACGAAGCAAGTCACACATCTCTGGAGCTGGGACGTTCCTGCGGAAAATCAGTACAGGATTCGCTGCTCCGACGGTACTGAGGTGACGACGAGCGAGTGGCACCCGTTTCTCGTCATGACGGAAGACGGGATCGTCGAGCGCCGAGCCGACGCGTTGCAACCCGGCGACGTCCTGCTCGGACCGAACCGTTCCGTCAGAGACGCATGGCCCTTCACAAGTTACCTCGAACAGGAGGGCTTCGTCCTCGACGAACCACTGGCATGGTTGATTGGGTTCTTCCTCGGAGACGGTAGCCTCGACTGGTTTCAGAATCGGAAGGTTGGCTACCGCGCGCTCCGCCTCAGGCTCTTCGACGGCCGCCCGGAGAACATCCGGTTCGCGCGGGAGGTTCTCGCGGCCCATGGCATCTTGGTTACACCCCAGCAGGATCGGCGAGGTCTCTGGTCGCTAACCACGACGGACGCGGGCTTCGTCCCCCGGCTCGCCCGTCTCGCGCAGTCGGGACCGGGACCGAAGGTGGCCCTCACGATGCCGGAGTGGGTCGCGAAATCCCCCCTCTCCGTAGTCGCCGCGTTCCTCGGCGGCCTAATTGACTCCGACGGATACGTCTCTCTCGATCGGCGACGGTTGGAGTTCAGTACGGTGTGTCCAGAACTCGCCAATCGCCTTGTCTCCCTGCTCAGCGCGCTCGGATTCAACCCCTCGATTCGCGCGAAGGCACCGGGACCGAGGGCGAAGCTCGTCGAGTACCGACTCCACATGGCGGACGCGAAGAGGACGCCGGAGCTCGTCTCTATGGTTCGGGCCTGGGTCCACGATCCCTTCCGCGGACACCGCCTCGATCTCCTCACCGAGCGGGTCGCCCACAACACTCACACGCGGATCCCGCTGCCATTTACCTTATTGGAGAAACTCCTCAGAGCGGCGGGCGTCGAAACCCGGGGCACCGCAATCCACAAGTCGGCCGTGGCCGTGGGGGATGTGCAACTGTGGCTCCACCGCGCGAAGTGGGGCGATGGAATCGGGGAGGACAAGCTCCGCCAACTCGTGCAGGCCCTCCGATCCGTAACTTCCGAACAGTCCAGCCCGCTCCTGGAATTGTTGGAACACCTCGCCGGCGGATGGACAGCCGTGGAGGCCGTGGAAAGACCGGCGGAGCCGAAGGCGTTTTACGATCTGACCGTCGCCGACTTCAACAACTACCTCGCGGGCGGCGGACTCGGCAAGATGGCGGTCGTTCACAACACCGGTTTCTCGTTCTCCCGCCTTCGTCCAAAGAACGACTTCGTCCGATCCACGATGGGCGTCGCGAGTGGACCCGTATCGTTCATGAAGGTCTTCGACGCGGCGACACAGCAGGTCAAACAGGGATCTCGGAGAAGGGGTGCTAACATGGGAATTCTGCGGGTGGACCACCCGGACATCCTTGAGTTCATCACGTGCAAGGACGACATCCGCGAGATCACGAACTTCAACATCTCGGTCGCGGTCACGGACGCCTTCATGGAGGCTGTGCGGACGTCGGAGAAGTACGACCTCGTAAGCCCGCGTACGGGCAAGGTCGTGAGCCAGCTCGACGCCCGCGAGGTGTTCGACAAGATTGCGCACCAGGCCTGGAAGAACGGGGAGCCCGGGCTCTTCTTCATCGATGAGACGAACCGGCGGCAACCGACGCCCCACATCGGCATGATGGAGGCGACAAATCCCTGCGGCGAACAACCTTTGTTACAATACGAATCTTGCAACCTTGGGTCGATTGACTTAGAACGGCACATGGCCCGCGGCTCGGGCGGTCGCTGGGACGTCGACTGGAAGAAGCTCGAGCGGACCGTGCGGACCGCGGCGCGCCTCCTCGACAACGTGATCGACATGAACGCGTACCCCGTGAAGCAGATCGAGGAGATGACGATGGCGACCCGCAAGATCGGACTCGGCGTGATGGGCTTCGCCCGGATGCTGTTCATGCTCGAGGTGGCGTACGACGCCGAAGAGGGCGTCGAGTGGGGCCGGCGGGTGATGAAGTTCATCAAGGACGTCGGCTACGACGAGAGCGCGAAGCTCGCGGCGGTCCGGGGCCCGTATCCCGCGTGGACCGGTTCCCGCCACTGGGAGCAGGGCGTCAAGGTCCGGAACTCGTACGTGACGACGGTCGCGCCGACGGGTACGCTGTCGATGATCGCGGACACGTCCGGCGGTTGCGAGCCCGAGTTCTCCCTGATCTGGTTCAAGCGCGTGATGGAGGGGGAGCAGCTTCCATATTCCCTCGCGTACTTCGAGGATGTCGCGAAGCGAGAAGGCTTCTGGACGCCGGACCTCGTGCACCGGGTCCTCGAGAACGGCGGCCGCGCCCGCGGGATTAGCGGGGTCCCGCAGAAGTGGCAGCGCGTCTTCGCGGTCTCGTTCGACGTCGCGGCCGAGTGGCACGTCCGGATGCAGGCCGCGTTCCAGGATAGTTCTGACAGCGCGGTAAGCAAGACGATTAACCTGCCCCGCGAGGCGACGGTCGAGGATGTGAAGAAGGCCTACCTCCTCGCGCATGAGTTGAAGTGCAAGGGGATCACGGTGTACCGCGACGGGAGCCGGGAGGACCAGGTCTTGAACGTCGGCGTCTCGGGGGCGGAGACGGTAAAGCCCGCCGAGGCGAAGCCGGTCGAGGTCCCAACGATCACGCGGCCCCGCCGGCGGCCCGCCGTGATCACGGGACGAACGCAGAAGATCCTCACGGGCTACGGCCCGCTCTACGTGACCGTCAACGAGGACGACAAGGGCCTTTTCGAGCTGTTCGCACAGATCGGCCGCGGCGGCGGGTACACTGCGAGCTTCACGGAGGGCCTCGCCCGACTCGTCTCACTGTGCCTGCGGTCCGGCGTGCCCGTCGACGAGATCATCGACCAGCTCGAGGGGATCCGGAGCCCGCGACTCGCACTCGACCACGGGGAGCGGATCTTCTCGATTCCGGACGCGATTGCGAAGGCGATCAAGCGGCACATCGGAATGCAGCGGACGGGAACGGTCCCGCCGATCGACTCGTTCGACGCGGAGGTCGGCAGCGTTCCCGTCGACGACGAAATCGAGAAGGAGGCGCAGCAGGCGCCGGACCTCGTGAAACGCGGGCTCAACCCGGAGTGCCCGGAGTGCGGGCGCACCCTCATCCTCGAAGAGGGCTGCGCGAAGTGCCGGTATTGCGGGTACTCGGAGTGCTGAGACGGAACGCGGAACCCTTTTCGCGGCGTCTTCGTTGGGACCCACCATGGTCCGAGCCCGGCGACTCGCTGCATGCGCCCTCGCGTGCGCCCTCGCGATTCTCGTGTTGGCCACGCACGGTGCGGCGCAGGGCGGGTTCGCGCGGGAGGTCGTCGCCTCCGGGCTCGACTGGCCCGTGAGCCTCGCGTTCCTGTCCCAGGCGGCGCATGGGTATCCGGTCGGTGCAATCTTCTACACGGAGCGATTCACGGGCGACATCCGCGTGCTCATCGGTGGCCAGCCCCGTCCGCTCCACGTCGGGAACGTGCCCGTCGAAACGAACGGCGAGCAGGGGCTCTTGGGCCTCGCGCTGGACCCCGATTTTCTGTCAGCGCCCTGGATTTACGCGTACCACACGTACTTCAACGGGACCCTCGGTCGGGATGTGAACCGAGTTGTGCGGTTCTGGCTCGGCCCACAGGTACCGCCGGGTCCGCCCCGAATGGAAGTCGTCCTCGATGGGATCCCGGCGGCGAGCGTGCACAATGGCGGGATCATCGGGTTCGCACCGGACGGCACGTTGTTCATCACGACCGGTGATGCGGCGAACGCGGCGAACAGCCAGGACAACGCCACTCTCGCGGGGAAGGTGCTCCGTGTCAACGCAGACGGCACGATTCCCGCGAGCAACCCGATTCCCGGATCTCCCATCTACTCGCTGGGCCACCGGAACGTCTTCGGCCTCGCGTTCCATCCCGTCACGGGGCGGCCGTACATCAGTGAGAACGGTCCGAGTCAGACCGACGAGGTGAACATCGTGGAGCCGGGGAGAAACTACGGGTGGCCCCTTGCTCTCGGGGTTGCGAACGACCCGCGGTTCGTGGATCCCATCCTCACCTACGAGGCGATCATCGCGCCGACGGGTATGGCGTTCTACACCGGTACGAATTCATCGTGGCGGAACTCCATGTTCCTCGGCGACTGGAATCGGGGAATCCTCCAGAAGATCGACCTTGGCGGGACTGAGTTTCGCCAGGTTATCGGCACGGAGCAGGTCGACGACATTGGGAGCAGTGGGATCCTCGATGTCGAAGCGGGCCCGGACGGGACCCTGTACGTGTCCTCGCCAGACACGATCTACCGATTCATCGGTCCACCGGACGGAGGCACCGGCGGGACCACGCCATCGCAAACCCCGGTCCCAACCGTCGTTTACATCGTGGTCGCACTTCTCGTCGCCGTCTCTGTGTTCGCCGCGTGGACCGTCCTCCGCAGCCGGAGAGTTCCACCGTCGTGAGGATTGGGGAGGCCCGCCATGACACGACCCGTTGTCCTGTTCGCGATCGACATGGACCCTGAGCGTCGAAGGATTGCCGAGGAACGCCTGACAGGGCGCGCGGAAATCCTGATTCGCCGGGACCTCTCGGACGAGGACCTTTCGCGCCGGGCGCCGGACGTCGATGTCCTCGTGACGGGCGGCTTCCCGCGGGACATCCCCGCAGAGGTGTGGCCGACGATGGCGCGCCTTCGGCTCCTCCAGACCGTCGCGGCGGGCGTCGACCACCTGCCGTACGACCGGATCCCGCCGGCCGTAACGATTTGCAGCAATGCCGGCGCATACCGCGTCTCGATTTCGGAGCATTCGATGGCGCTTCTCCTCGCCGCAGCGAAGAACCTCATCATCCACACCGACGCAATCCACCATGGCCGTTTCCCGCAGGACGTGATGGGCATCTCCGTTCGGGGGAAGACCCTCGGGATCATCGGGCTCGGCGGGATCGGCGGCGAGGCCGCCCGCCTCGCGTCGGGCCTCGGGATGCGCGTGATTGGGGTCAACCGTCGCGGGACGACGGATGCGCCCGTCGCGTGGTGCGGCACGCTCACGAATCTCGATCGCCTTCTCCAAGAGAGCGATTTCGTCCTCCTCTCCATCCCGCTCACGAAGGAAACCATGGGCCTCATGGGCGCGCGGGAGCTTCGGCTCATGAAGCCGAATGCGATCCTGGTGAACATAGCGCGAGGAAAGCTGATCCGGGAACGGGACCTGTTCCAGCATCTAAAGGCGAACCCGGGCTTCCAAGCGGCACTCGATGTGTGGTGGCGCTACCCGCGGGGGGAGGGATTTCCCTTCACCGAGCGGTTTCACGAACTGCCGAACGTCGTGATGACGCCCCACGTCGCGTGGGCGATCCCAGAACAGGCGCGGTGGTCCCTCGAGGGTGCGCTCGACAACGTCGTGCGATTCCTCTCCGGCGAGTCGCTCCGTAACGTCGTCGACCGCGCGGAATATGTGTTCGAGAGCGAGCCCGCCGAGGATCGACCCGTCTAGCGTTCCCGGCCTGAGGGCCGCGCCCCGACGGGAAGGATGGCGCGGGTCTTACCTCTCGAATCCTGTGTATTTAGTATATCGCGAAGCATCCCGAAATCGTTAAGACCCCCCGGTTTCTACTTGCGGACTACGGTCCGCGAAAGGGGGACGTTCGGTAGGAGATGGCCCCGATGGTGAAAGAACCGAAGGAAACGTTGAACCCGTTTGAGGTTGCCCAGCGCCAGATTGACCGGGTCGGAAAGCGCCTGAGCCTCGACCCTGGACTCCTCGAGATCCTGAAGCACCCGAAGCGCGAGCTCACGGTGAACTTCCCCGTGAAGATGGACGACGGCTCGATCAAGGTGTATACGGGATACCGGGTCCAGTACAACGATGCGCTCGGCCCGTTCAAGGGCGGGATCCGATATCACTGGAACGTGTCCATCGACGAGGTCCGCGCCCTCGCGGCGTGGATGACGTGGAAGTGCTCCGTGATGGGCCTTCCGTTCGGTGGCGCGAAGGGGGGCGTGATCTGCAATCCGAAGAAGATGTCCCGCGGCGAGATCGAGCGGCTCACGCGGCGCTTTGCGACCGCAATCTCGATCATCATCGGACCGGACAAGGACATCCCTGCGCCGGACGTGTACACGGACAGCCAGACGATGGCGTGGATCATGGACACGATCTCGATGAACGTAGGCTACGCGGTCCCGGGCGTCGTGACGGGGAAGCCCCTCGCGATTGGCGGGTCCCAGGGCCGCGACGAGGCGACGTCCCGCGGGCTCATGTACGCGACCCGCGAGGCCGCGAAGCGTCATGGAATCAAGGTGAAAGGCGCGGCCGTCGCCGTCCAAGGCTTCGGGAACGTTGGATACCATTACGCCCGTCTGATGCAGGATGAGATGGGCTCGAAGATCGTCGCAGTGAGCGACTCGACGGGCGGCATCTACTCCGAGGCGGGGTTCAACCCGATTGAGGTCCTCTCCCACAAGGAGAAGACCGGGAGCGTCGTCGGATTCCCAGGAACGAAGAAGATCACGAACGAGGCGATCCTCGAGCTCGACGTGGACATCCTCGCCCCGTGCGCGCTCGAGAACGTGATCACGACGGAGAATGCAGGCCGGATACGAGCGAAACTCATCGCGGAGGGCGCGAACGGCCCCACGACGCCGGAGGCGGACGACGTTCTGTTCAAGCGCGGCGTGACCGTGCTGCCGGACATCCTCGCGAATGGGGGCGGCGTGACGGTGTCGTACTTCGAGTGGGTCCAGAACCTGCAGGAGTTCTTCTGGACGAAGGCCGAGGTCGACGCGAAGCTCGAGGGCCAGATGGTCCGCGCGTTCGAGAAGGTGTGGGAAACCGCACAGAAGGAGAAGATCGACCTGCGTCAGGCCGCGTACATGGTCGCGATCCAGCGCGTCGTCGGGGCGTACAAGGTCCGCGGGATTTACCCATAGGGAGAGGTCGCCACTAGGCCGGCTTGCGCGCCCCGATATGGAAGTAAGTCTCGGTCAGGACGAGCCCATCCTCGGTGGACAGGCCCCGCTCAAGGTCCAGGAGGGCCTGGAGATCACGACCGAGTGGGTCGAATCCGGGGATCGTCCACGGCGTCACGCACAGCATGAAAACGATGTCCCCCAGGCCGCGGTACGCGACCTTCGTATCATGGGTCCTCGCGTCCCCGATCGTCAAGCCTGCCGATCTCAGTTCATCTTGGTACCGGTGGAACAGGTCGCCGAAGTCCTGCATCGTCGGGAAGAATCGCCTGAGCTCCTTCCAATAATCCCGCCCTACCTGCTGGGTGAGGAGGCGGCCTCCCGGGGAGAGAACCCGCGCAATCTCGGCGGAATCCATCTCCTCGTGCCGATTCAGCACGACACTGAAGACGTCGTCGCGGAAGGGCAGCACAAGGCTGCGACACCGAACCACATCGACCCCGTGACGGCGTAGGCGCCTGGCCGCGACGGGCGCGTTGACGTGCCACTCCTCCGTTGCGATGGCGCGCCCTCGATAGGAGGGGAGCAGCGCCTCGAAAATCTCGCCCCCGCCGGTTCCCATGTCGAGCACGCGTGCAGCGGTCGTGAGGAGCTCGGCCGCCAGACTCGGGTAGCTCCATGGCACGGGCGAGCCGAGGACCGTTGAGACGACTTCGTTGAAGCGCCAACCGGAAAACCGGCGGGCTCGGTCGACATACGGTCGAAGTCGATCTCTTGCGCTTTCTGCTCCGCGCATCTCCGTCACACCACGCCGGCCACTCCCATAAACCGGGAGCCCGCTTGAGAGTTGGGCAAGAGAGCCCCGTTCGTGACTCGCTCCCCCTGTTTCCTTGGGCAACGTTGAAATAGCGTCCGATTTTCCCAACGCCCATCGTGGCCTTGAACATCATTGTCTGTGTGAAGCAGATCCCGAACCCGGACCTCCAGTTCCAGATCAATGCGGAGGGTACGGACATCAGGCGGGACGCGCTGAACTACCGGACGAACGGCGCGGACGAGTACGCGCTCGAGGAGGCCGTCCGTCTGAAGGAGAAGCACGGTGGCCGCGTCACGGTCGTCACCGCGGGCCCGAAGCGGACGGAGCAGATGTTGCGGGAGGCGATCGCGAAGGGCGCGGACGAGGCGATCCGCATCGCGTACGACGATCCCGCCGCGTACGACGCGATGAGGGTCGCACGGGTCCTCGCGGCCGCGGTCAAGTCGATCCCCCACGATCTCGTCCTCACGGGTGTCCAGAGCGACGACTACATCCACTCCCTCACGGGGATCGTGATTGCGCGGACCCTCGGCCACCCGCACGCGAGCGTCGTCACGAAGGTCGCCCTCGACGGCACGACCCTCACCGCGAACCGCGAGCTCGAGGGCGGTGACCAGGAGGTCGTGACCGTCCCGATGCCCGCGGTCCTCACGATCCAGTTTGGTATCAACACGCCGCGATACGCGCCCCTCCCCGCGATCATGAAGGCGGCCCGCCAGCCGATCAAGGAGCTCACGCCCGCCGCGGTCGGCGCTTCGTCGTGGGACGCGTTCGCCGCCGGCTATACGTTCCGCGTGCGGCGCCTCACGCCGCCGGAGTCGAAGGGCCGCGCGGAGATATTCGCAGGCGGCGTGGCGGACCAGGCGAAGAAGCTCGCCCAGCTCCTCCGGGAGAAGGGCTTCTATCGGGGGTGATGCGATGGCGGGCGATATCCTTGTGGTCGCAGAGCACCGGGACGGCAAGCTCGCCGGCGCGACGTTCGAGCTCGTCGCCCTCGGCCGTTCCCTCGCGCGGCAGAGCGGAGGGACCGTGAAGGTCGCGCTTCTCGGCCATGGCGCCGCTATTGCGCCGAGGCTCGCGGAGTACGCGGATGTCCTCGCCGTCGACGACCCACACCTCGAGCACTACTCCCCCGGCGGCTATGAGCAGGCCCTCCACGCGATCGTCGAGTCCGTCTCGCCCCGCGCGATCCTCCTCCTGCATTCGTCCCAGGGCTTCGACCTGGCCCCCGCGCTCGCGGTGGCCTTCGACGCCCCGCTCGTCACGAACTGCGTCGCCCTCGTGTTCGATGGACCCGTGCTCGTCGCGACGCGAAAGATTCTGAATGACAAGGTCGTCGTGGAGATCGAGGTGTCGAGCGAGCGGCCGTACCTCGCGACCGTGCGACCCGCCGCCGTAAAAGCCGCGGAGCCACTGCCCTCATCCGCGACGGTCACGCACATGCACGTCTCGATCGACCCCGCGAAGCTCGGGGCGACGTTTCTGCGCGCGGAGAAGCCAGAGGTCCAGGACATCGACATCGCCACCGCGGACATCGTCGTCAGCGCGGGGCGCGGGATCAAGGAGAAGAAGAACCTCGCGCTCGTCGAGGAGTTCGCGAAGCTCCTCGGTGGCGTCGTCGGTGCGTCCCGCCCGCTCACGGACATGGAGTGGCTCCCGAAGACCCGCCAGGTCGGTCAGAGCGGGAAGACCGTGCGGCCGAAGCTGTACATCGCGTGTGGGATCAGCGGCGCGATGCAACATGTATCGGGGATGAAGGACGCGGGAACGATCATTGCGATCAACACGGACCCGAGCGCACCGATTTTCGAGGTCGCGCACTACGGGTTTACGGTGAACGTCCTCGAACTCCTCCCGGCGGCGATGAAGGAGCTGAGAAGCGGATAGGGCCGTCAGAATCGCACGCGGCAACGCATTCGGAGATTTCATCTAGACCATGGGCCACTCGTCCCGCCGTGGCCACCCCTCCGCCGCACTCTCCCACCGGGCCGCCGCCCCAATGGTATGCCCCCTCGCCGGCGCCTCGCCAAAATCCCGCGAATATCATCGGATTCGCGCTCATTGCGATCGGGTTCATCGTGTTCATCGTCGGGAGTCCGATCGCCGCGGTCGCCGGAGGGTTCGCGGAACCGGTCATCGTCGCGTTGGTCGGGTTCGGGATCATCATCGTCGGGGGAATCCTCCTCGGCGTGGCGGGGATGACGCACCGGAATCCGCTTCCCCCGCCGCCACCGATCCAGCGGCCTCCGACCGCCCCGGGAGGGGAAGGCAGGCCCATGGAACTCGCGTGCCCGAACTGCGGCGCCGCGCCTCGGAACATCGATCGATTCGGGATCGCGACGTGCGACTATTGCCAAACGCGGTTCCTCGTCCGGTGATCCGGATGGCGGATGGCGGGTGAGGCGATGGCCCGGTCGATTGGCGTCGAGCTTCCGAGGAACGCGTACTACACGGGCGAGGTCGTTGACGGCGCGGTTGCACTGCATACGGACGATGGCGTCCGTTGTCGCGGCCTGTTCGTCGAACTCATCGGGCGCGAGGAGACGAAGATCGAGCGGGGATCTGGGAAGAGCCGCCACGTGTACAAGTCATCGAAGGATCACGTCGCGTGGCGCCTCCCCCTTCTCGGCGAAGGGACGATCCCGCCGGGCGGACAACGGTTTCCCTTTCGTTTCCAGGTTCCGATCGAAGGGCTGCCCTCGTATCAAGGCCGCCATGCATGGATGAAGTACACCCTCACCGCGAGGCTCGACGTGCCCTTATGGCTGGATGCCGTCTGGTCCGGTGAGCTGTTCTTGTTCTACGACCGGAACAGCGTCCGTCGGTTCCCGCGGCCGATTCGGTTTCGCTCGGGCGGCCAAGGTCCCGAGGTGTTCGTTGACCTGGACGGCGACCGGTTCTTCGCGCGCGAACTCGTCGGTTGCCGGATCACGGTCTTCCGTCTGAGTGGTGCGCGCGTGCGTCGCGTGTACGCTCGCTTGATTGGCGAGGAGTGGGCGAAGGCGGATCGCGTCGAGGAGACGACGGAAACGTTTCGGCAGGAGTGGTCGATTCCGATCGGGCGGGTCCAGGAGGGGGTCCCGTTCGAGTTCGAGATGCCGATTCCCGCGGATGTCCAGTCGAGCTACCACGGCACCCATTCATATTATTCGTACGCGGTCCAAGTCGGCCTCGACATCGCGCTTGCCTCCGACGTCGTGGCGCAGACTCCAATCGTGATCGTGCGATGACGCGGATTACTTCGCCGCGGCGACGGACTTCGCGAAGTCCCCAGCGGGGACGGCGGGGAGCGTCTCCGCGTGGACGCTCACTTGGCGAGCAACGAGAGCGCTGATCTTCATCATCGTCGCGTCATCGGGTGCCTCGACGATCGCGATCAGATCGTAACGGCCGAGCGTCGCGTACGCATCAACGACCTTCCCGCCGTTCGCCTCGAACACCTTGCGGGCGTCCGCGAGGAGGTCAGTGAGGCGCGCGACGTTTTTCACGGCTTGCTCTGTAAATCGCACGAGTCGGATGTATCGTGGCATGGGCTCCCCCGGGCGGGGCAAGACCTCTCATGGCTTATACCTTGTCTCGATGGTCTTTTGTCTTTCCATTGCGTATCGCGGTGAGATGGCCCGCGCGAAGCTCCCGGAAGGGGACATCAGGACGATGCTCGCGGACATCCCGATGTGGACCCGCATCGGCGATGCGATTGAACGGACGTGGACGTTCGACACGTACCCGGAGGCGATCGCGTTCCTTGTACGGGTCGCTTTTCTCGCGGAGGGGATGAATCACCACCCTGATATCACGAACGCTTGGACGAGGGTGAAGCTGTCCCTCACGACCCACGACGCAGGTGGGCTCACCGAGCGGGACTTCAAGCTCGCGACGAAGATCGACGCCCTCTAGGCGATTCCGAGGACGCGGTCGAGGGACCAGGGTCCGGGCCCGAGGAGGGCGACCGTGATCGCGAGGACGAGGAACAGGACATCGAGCTCGTACCCTCCGGTGAACTTCTTCCCGAGCTTCGTTTTCGAGAAGATGGACGTCGCGACCATCTGGAGGGTGAACAGGATGGCCAGGATCTGGACGAGGAACCCGAGGAGCATGGCGATCGCGCCGAAGAATTCGAGGAGCGTGAACAGGACCGCGAAGACGGCTCCGCCGGGAAACCCTGTGCCCCTGACGAAGGCCACGGTCCCCTTCATGTTCTTCATCTTCGGCACGCCGTGGGCGAGGAACAGGATGGCTAATAGAACCCGCGCGAACGTTGCGGCCGCATCTGGGCTCACGGGGATTGGTAGGAGACTCATCCAGGCTGCTACCCCAATGAGGAGTATAAGTCGTTTTCAATCCGTAGCATTGAAGTCGCTCCTCATCTCAGGAGTGACACGCTGCGCGGGGGAACCGGATTCACAGGGCCTTCTCGACGAGTTCCGCGATGTCGTACCGGCGGATGTCCTCGCGGTTCTTCGTCTTCGCCGCGTCGTCGAACATGATTAGGCAGTACGGGCACGCGGTCGCGACGACGTTCGCGCCCGTCTCCTCGACGTGGCTCAGTCTGCGGTGGTTCACCCTCTCCCCGATTCGCTCCTCCATCCACATCCGCGCGCCGCCGGCCCCGCAGCAGAATCCCTTGTCCCGGCACTTCGACATCTCCACCGTTCGGACGCCAGGGATCCTCATCAGGACGTCCCGCGGCTCGTCGAAGATGTCGTTGTATCGCCCGAGGTAGCAGGAGTCGTGGTGCGTGATGAGGTCGGAAATCTCCTTCGTGAGCTTGATCCGGCCCTGATCGAGGAGCTCCTTTAGGAGCTGGGTGTGGTGTATCACCTCGTAGTTCCCGCCGAACTGCGGGTACTCGTTCTTCAGGGTGTTGAAGCAATGCGGGCACGCCGTGACGATTTTCTTCACGCCGTACCGGTTGAAGGTCTCGACGTTCGCCGTCGCCATCGCCTGGAACAGGTACTCGTTCCCGATCCGTCTCGCGGGATCGCCCGTGCACCTTTCCTCGGGGCCGAGGATCGCGAACGGCACGCCGGCGTGGCGCATCAGTCGGGCGAGGGCCTGCGTGACCTTCCGATTGCGGTCGTCGAACGAGCCCGCGCAGCCGACCCAGAACAGGTACAGGTACCGCCCGCCGTCGGAGAGCTTCGGGACGTACATCCCCTCCGCCCAATCCCCGCGACGGTCCCACCCGATTCCCCACGGGTTGTAGTTCTGCTCGATCTTCCGCATCGTCTCCATGGCCTCGGGCGGCATCGTGCCCTGGGTGAGGACCATGTGCCGCCGCATCTCAATGATCTTCGGGACGTGCTCGTTCATCACGGGGCACTCGTACACGCACGCGTAGCACGTCGTGCAGGCCCAAATTCCGTCCTCGGAGTGGACCGTCGTGAACATGTCCGGGAGACCGTCCACCTTCCCGGCGACGATTGCGTTGCCCTGTTCATCGAGTGTGTCCCTCATGTTGGTGATGATCCGCATCGGGTCCAGCGGCTTGCCTGTGGCGTTCGCGGGGCACGCGTCCGTGCACCGGCCGCACTCTGTGCATGCGTAGCCGTCGAGGAGCTGCCGCCACGACAGCTGCTCGACACGGTTCACGCCGAACGTCTCGGCGCCCTCGAGGTTAACTTTCTTGATTGCGCCGCGCGGCGTAAGGTCCATGAAGAACGTGTTGACGATCGCGAAGATGATGTGCATGTGCTTCGAGTGTGGGACGTACGCAAGAAATGAGAAGAGGAGCCCGACATGGGCCCACCAGAAGACCCGCCACCAGAAGACCGGATCCAACCGAACGACGGAGATGTTTAGGAGCAGGGCCGAGATCGGCTTCCACTCGACCATCGCGGCAGTCCCCGCAGCGATGTCCGCGGCGTTGTACAGGAGGAGTGTGACGACGATCCCGAGGATTGCGGAGAGGACGATTGTCGCGTCGAACATCCCCTCGTGCATGAGCTTCTTCGGGCGAATTATGTAGCGGCGGTGCAGGGCCATCCCGACGCCGATCGCGGCGAGGACCGCGATGACCTCCTGGGCGAGGTACAGCGGACCGAGCAGAGAGAGGCCGAAGATCGTCGGCAGCGGAAACTGCCATCCCGGCGCATACGCCTGCGCGGTGATTTCCGCGACACTCGTCCCGAGGATCACGAAGGCCCAGAAAATGAACGAGTGCAATACACCCGCGTACCACTCCCGCGCGACCTTCCGCTGGAAGATTCCGTAGACGATGAAGTTCTTCAGGCGCCGCGGGAACTGATCCCAGCGCCGCTCCCTGCCCTTGCCCGCGAAGAGGAACCGGAGGCGGTAATACATCTTCCGGCTGAAGATTCCGAGGCTCACGGCCAGGAAGGCCGTCACGGCGTATGTGTCGAGCGGTGTGACCGCCATGCGACCGAAGACAAGACGGGCGGGCTTTTGAAGGCAGCGTCCCTAGTACGCAGACGGGCACGGTCTCTGATTATCCACGGGTGGTCCCCTCAAAGGCGATGAACAATTCAGGACCATCGGCATCCGCGTACGACTCCTACATGAAAACATTCGTGGGTCATAGATTCTTGATCACGCCATCCGCGAACTCGGAGCACTTGACCTCCGTGGCCCCCTCCATCTGGCGGGCGAGGTCGTACGTGACGATCTTCTGCGCGATCGTCCGCTTCACGCCCTCCTTCAGTGCCATGGCTGCCTCCCGCCACCCGAGGTGCTCGAGCATCATCACGCCCGCGAGGATTTCCGCGGTCGGGTTCGCCTTGTCGAGTCCCGCGTATCGCGGCGCGCTCCCGTGGATCGTTTCGAACAGCGCGTGCGCGTCCCCTATGCTCCCGCCTGCCGCGACGCCGAGGCCGCCGACCTGTGCCGCGGCCGCGTCGCTCAGATAATCGCCGTTCAGGTTCGGCGTCGCGAGGACGTCGTAGTCCTCCGTCCGCGTGAGGAGTTGCTGGAACATGTTGTCCGCGATGACGTCCTTGATCACGATCCTCCCCTTTGGCGACGTCCCGCCGTAGTTCTTGTTAATCTCGTCGAGCGTCACGGCCTGCTTCGCGAACTCCTCCCGCGCGACCGCGTAACCCCACTCCCGGAACGCCCCCTCCGTGAACTTCATGATGTTCCCCTTGTGGACGATCGCCACGGACCGGCGACCGTTCTCAATCGCGTACCGGATCGCCTTCCGGACGAGACGCTTCGTCTTGAACTCCGAGATCACTTTGAGGCCGAGCCCCGCGTCCTCAGGAATCTTCAGGCGGAACTCCTTCTCGAGGATCTCCCGGAGCCGCGCCGCCTCCGGTGTTCCCCGCTGCCACTCGATCCCCGCGTAGACGTCCTCCGTTGCCTCCCGGAAGATTACGAGGTCCATCCGCTCCGGGTGCTTCATCGGGCTCGGCACGCCCGGGAGCCAGTAGATCGGGCGGATGTTTGCGTAGAGGTCGAGGGTCTGGCGGAGTGCGACGTTGAGGGACCGAAATCCGCCGCCGATCGGCGTCGTAAGGGGGCCTTTCAGGGCAACGACGTAGTCCCGGATCGCACGGAGCGTCGCCTCCGGGAGCAGGTCGCCGAACTTGTGCAGGGCCATCTCCCCCACGGGGACGTCGAACCACACGATTTTCCGCCGTCCGCCGTACGCTTTTTGAACCGCTGCGGAGATCACTCGCCGCGCGGCCCGCGTGACGTCGGGTCCGATGCCGTCGCCCTCGATGATCGGGATGATGGGGTCGTCGGGGACCCTCAGCTGCGTCCCCGCGATGATGATCTTGTGGCCCTCCGATGGCGGGAAGAGCTTGAGCTTCTCCACGGGAATCCCGTGCGTTATCGGCGGCCGCTCTTTAATGTATCCGCTGTACAGGCATTACGGTGGAAGGCGTGCCCCGCACTTTCCGCAGAAATCAAAGTCGGCGGGCATCCCCTTCGTCCGGCACTTCGGGCACTCCCGCACGGGCGGGCCATGGAGGAACTCCGGGCTGTCCGAGCCCTCCGCGCGATAATCCGGCGTCCGTTTCTC
Organism: Thermoplasmata archaeon; assembly: GCA_035283985.1. Taxonomy (GTDB): domain Archaea; phylum Thermoplasmatota; class Thermoplasmata; order RBG-16-68-12; family RBG-16-68-12; genus EA-19. The sequence goes on from DATESQ010000009.1 coordinate 19,654, forward strand.
GACGAACGCCCGCATCCCCTCGAACGGTTCCCGCGTCGCGAAGTGCAGGCTCAGCCAGTCCCGCGCATGGCCGATCGTCGCGTGCCATGCGAGGTCCTTCCAGAAGTTCACCTGCTGCTTCGTGTACCGCAAGGACTCCGGGAACTTGTCGATTAACTTGTCCGCGGCCTCACGAACCTTCGCGTCGAGCTCGGCCCGGGGCACGACCCAGTTCACGAGCCCCCATTCGAGCGCTTTCTTGGCGGACACGCGCTCGCACAGGTACAGCATCTCCCTCGCCCGACGGTCTCCGATGAGTAATGGAAGCCACTGCGTCGCCCCGCCCGCCGCAACGGAGCCGACCTTCGTACCGACTTGGAGAAAATCGACGTCGTCCGCCGCCACGCTGAGGTCGCACGCCATATGGAGCTCGTTCCCGCCGCCTGCGCACACGCCGTTCACACGCGCGATCGTCGGCTTCCCGCAATCCCGCAGCGCATCGACCGCCTCCTGGAACACGACCATGTACTTCCAGTAATCCCGAGGACGCTTCGTGTACACGTCCGCGTACTCCTTCACGTCCCCGCCCGTGCAGAACGCCTTGTCGCCCTCGCCCGTGAGGACGATGACGGCCACGTCGTCGTCGAACGCGGCTTGCCGAAACGCGTCCCGCATCTCTCGCAGCGTCTCGAGCGTGTACGCGTTGTGCACGTGCGGGCGCCGAATCGTCACGGTCGCGACCTTATCCTTGAGTGCGTATCCGATCTCCTTGTACTCCAATCCCATTCAGATCCCTCCAGGGACGACGACCGCACGAATCAGGTCTGGCGCGGAAGACTCGAGGAGCTTCAGTGCCTCCGCGGTCCGATCGAGAGGGAACCGGTGCGTGACGAGGGCCTTCGCGTCGACCTTTCCGCGGGCGACGAGGTCGATCACCTTCGGGAAGTCCTGGAGCCCGCACCCGAGAGAGCCGAGGATTTCGATCTCCCGGAACATCACGCGGCTCGCGCTGATTGTGGCGGGAGCCTCGGAGTAGCCCACGACGACGACTCGTCCGCCGGGCCGCACGGCCTCGACGGCGGCCGCGATCGTGGCGGGCTTCCCGATGATCTCCGCGGCGACGTCCGCGCCACCGGTGACCTGGCGAATCGCCTTGCCGAGGTCCGAGGCCTTCGATGCGTCGATCGTAGCCTTCGCGCCGAACCGCTCCGCAGCCCGGAGCTTCGGCTCTGCAACATCCACCGCCGTTACGTTCGCGCCGAGCGCGACCGCGATTTGGACCGCCGCGAGGCCGACGCCGCCGCAGCCGATGATCGCGACGCTCTCGCCTGGTCGCACCCGCCCGCGGTTCGCTATCGCGTGGTACGCGGTCGAGACCGCATCGGAGACGACGCTGCCCTCCACGAGGGGAATCGATGACGGCAATGGGAACGCGGCCCACGCGGGTGCGGCGATTCGTTCTGCGAACCCGCCATCTCGGTGGTTCCCGAACATCTCCATGGACGCGCACAGGGTGTTCCGCCCCTCGAGGCACGCGCGGCACCGTCCGCAGGGAAGGACGGGCGGGAGCAGGACCCGCGCGCCGGGCTTCAGCCGGTCCGAGGACGACTCCCGCACGGTCCCGCTCACCTCGTGGCCGAGGACGAGGGGCTTCGGTTTCACCGTGGGCACCCCGTGGACGTAGTGGAGGTCCGTTCGACACACGCCGCACGCGGCGACCTCGACGATCGCCTCGCCGAGCCCCATCGCGGGCTCCGGCACGTCCCGCACCTGGACCCCTGCGGAATCGAGGACCGCCGCCCTCACCGGGCGCTCCCCCACTGCGGCGGCCGCTTCTCAAGGAAGGCCCGCAATCCCTCGACCGCGTCGGGCGTGCGGGCGAGCTCCCGCACGTACCGGCGTTCCGCGGCCTGGAACGGGTCCCCTTCCCGCTCCTCGCGGAGCGCGCGCTTCAGCACCGCCATCGCGACGCGGCTGTGCCCGGCGAGGACCTCCGTCATCTTCTCGACCCACCCGTCGAGGGCGGCCTCCGGGACGCAGGCGGTCAGATAGCCCGCCGCCATCGCCTCCGTGGCGGGGAACGTGCGCCCGGTCGCAAGGTCGAGGAACGCGCGGCGGGGGCCGACGAGCCGTCCGTACCGGGCGACGGCGTACGGCGGAATCGCCGCGAGGCCGATCTCCGGCTGTCCGAACGTCGCGGTCTCCGCAGCGACGACGAGGTCGCAGGCCATCGCGAGCTCCATGCCGCCGCCGAGGCAGTGGCCCCGCACCGCGGCAATCGTCGGGCGGTCGAACGACTCGACCCGCCGGAGGAGCGCGTGGAACGACCGGAGCGTGTCCTCGATCCGGTCCGGGAGATGGTCCTCGACCGCGACGCCTGCGGAGAACGCTTGGGGCGTCCCCCGGAGGACGAGGACCCGCCACTCGTTTCGGGCCTCAAGGGACTCCACGGCGGCGTCCATGGACCGGAGGAGCGCGAGGTCGAGGATGTTCAGGCGGGGACGATTGAGTGTGACGGTGGCGATTCCGTCCCGGACTTCCGTCGTGATTTCAGACGGGTCGACGGTGCGCGTCACGCGGGCGCTCCTGCCAGCCGCTTCGCGAGTCGCTGCTGTCCGAGGAGGGTCGCACCGAGCGCACCCGCGAGAGGCGTATCCGCCGAGACGTTCAGCGGTCGCCCGAGCCGGAGCTCGAGCGCGTGGACCATGGCGGGGTTCCGCGCGAGCCCGCCGGTCAGGGTGACCTCGCCGTCCCCGCCGACCTGGCGGAGGAGCGCGAGGACGCGGTCCGCGATCGAGAGGTGCGCGCCCATCAGGATGTCCTCCGCCGGCTTGCCCTGGCTGACGTGGTTGATCACCTCGGACTCTGCGAGGACCGCGCAGATGCTGCTGATCGGCTGCGGGTCCTTCGAGCGGAGCGCAACCGCTGGGAGCTCCTCGAGCGGGATGTCGAGCGCGCGAGCGACGCGTTCGAGGAACTTCCCCGCGCCCGCCGCGCATCGGTCGTTCATCTTGAACCGCATCACATGGCCCCGGTCGTCCATCCGCACCGCGCGCGAGCTCTGGGCGCCGATGTCCAGGATGCACCGGGTGGCGGGGAACAGGAACCGCGCACCCCGCGCGTGGCACGTGACCTCCGTGATCTGGAGGTCGCGGTCCGGCAGCTGGTAGCGGCCGTATCCCGTCGTTGCGACGTAGCGGACATCGGATGGCGCAAGTCCCGCGCGACGGATCGCCTCCGCCAACGCCTCCCGCCCGGAGGCCTCCAGGTCCACCCGAGTCTTCACCGCGGCGGTGCCGAGCACGCCCCTCTCCGGGTCGTACAGGACCGCCTTCGTCGAGCCCGCGCCGATATCCACGCCCGCGGAGATCATCCGCTCGCCTCCGCCACAAGTTCCGTCGGCGGTGCGCCTCGAGCCCGCTCGAGGGCGTACAGCGCCGCGCCGATCGCGCCGACATACTGCGAGAGCGGGCTCACGTTCACCTTCGTCCCGAGCTGGCCTTCGAGCGCCTGCACCATCCCGACGTTTCGCGAGACTCCGCCCGTGAACGTCACCTCCGGGGTGATCCCGACCCGCCGCATGAGGGCGATCGACCGGATTGCGATCGCGTTGTGGACGCCCCTCAGGACGTCCTCGATTTTCTCGCCGCGGGCCATGTGGGACATGATCTCCGACTCGACGAAGACCGTGCACACGTTCGTGATTCGCAGAGGTTTCGCAGCCTTCAGGGAGATCGGGCCGATCTCGTCGATCGAGAGGCCCACCGCGAGCGCGGCGTTGTCCAGGAACCGCCCCGTCCCCGCCGCGCACTTGTCGTTCATGCAGAAGTCCGTGACCTCGCCTCGCTCGTCCGCGCCAATCGCCTTCGTGTCCTGCCCGCCGATGTCCACGATTGTCCGTGTGCCGGGGAACAGGTAGTGCGCCCCCTTCGCGTGGCAGCTGATCTCGGTGATCTGCGTGTGCCCGAACGGGATCTTGAACCGGCCGTACCCGGTCCCGACGACGAACTCGACCTCGTGCTCGTCGATCTTCGCGGCCTCGATCGCCTCCTTGAACCGCCGCTGCGCGGCCTCCACGATGCTCGCGCCCGTCGGGCCGAGGGATGTCGCCGCGATCTTCCCCTCCCCGTCGAGAATGACGACCTTTGCCGTCGTCGACCCGATGTCCGCGCCCGCGACGTACACGTTCATCCCCCCAGGAGCCGCCGGTGGCTCAGGGACTCGAAGAACGCGTCGATCCGGTTCTTCAGCTGGGCCTCGGAGTAGTACCGCGGGTCCGCGAGGTCCGATTCCACCATGAGGGTCGGGATCCCGTCGTTCTTGACGAGGACCTCCCGGAAATCCGCCTGGCCCACGGAGAACGACCGGCAGCTCTTTGTGGAATGGATCACGACCGCGTCCGCCTCGTACTCCTTCACGTACCGCCGCAGGAGGTCGAGACGGAGCCCGAGATTCCAGTTCGTGTAGCAGTTCATCGCGTACCGCGCGATGCTCTCGAGCGGTTGCGCGGGATCGTGGAGAATCCCTTGGTCAAAGAGTCCGCCGACCTTCGAGTACGTCGACGCGACTCCGCAGACGCCCCACCGCTTGAACAGCTCCCAGAACGAGCGGAAGTGCGGCCACGGCGGCGGGCCCTCGAACACGACGCGGAACTTCTCCTCCGGGACGGGCCCGCGCCTCTCCTTCTGGCGAGCCCGGAGCTCCTCGAGGAGGAGCCGGTAGTACTCCACGCACCCCTCCGTCCCGCGGAGGATGTTCAGCGGAGCCATGTAGAACACCGCCTCGAAGTACGCGTCGTACGGCGACGGGTGGGACTGCGCGGTCTTCAGGGCTTCGACCCACAGCCGTTCCGCCTCCATGGACAGCTCGAGGGTCCGGCGGAGGCGACCCCGGTCGAACGGGACGCCGGAGATCCGGGCGCAAACGGTCGCGAGCTCCTCGAGCTGTGCGACAATGTAGTCCACGTCCTCCTTCGCAGCCTCCCGCTCCCGAAGGTACGGGATGTCGAGGACGAACAGCTCCGCATCGTAGAAGTGGGCGAGCGCCTCGAACCACTTCACGAACGTGTTGCACCCGGAGTAGTTGCACACGAGGAGGTCCGGCTTCGGGAGCACCCCGAACGGGCTCTTCCGGTCGGAGAGCATCAGCCCGATGTCGTTCTTCACGTACCCGCACACGTCGCTCGAGTACCCGAGGTTCTCCGCGCGCAGGATCAGGTCCCCCGCCATCTTCTTAATCCCGCACTGGAGCGCGTTGATCTCCGGGTACACGGGGAGCATGTCGAAGCACCGCGTGAGCTCGACGACGTTCCCCGGGACGAACATGTACGCGACCTTCCGTCCGTTCCGCCCCTCGTCGCTCAGGCTGCCGTAGTACTCGGAGAGCAGCCGCCTCTGGAGGTCCTTTCCCGCATCGCCATCGGTCATGGTCTCACTCGAACAGGATCGATTCCACGAACGTCTCCACCTGCGTGCGCACCGTCTCGAACACGCTCATCTTCTCCTCGAACTCAATGTGGACGTACGGGATCCCCGCCGCCTCGAGCCGCTCCTTGTACAACACCTGGTCGTACAGCGCGGGCTCGCAGAACTTCGCCGTGCAGAACACGACGCCCGTCGCGCCGATCGCCCGAATGCTCGCGGGGAGGTCATCTTGCTTCCGCCGCCCGCGGTAGTGGCTCACGGACGAGGCGGGGCTCTGCGTGACGTACGCTTCCGCGAGGGCCCGGAGCGGGTCGCCGTCCGCTGGGATCGGCTCCCGGAACCACCGGAGCCCGAGGAGGAGGTCGTCCTCGAGGACGTAGCACCCCGCCTCCTCGATCGCGCGGATCAGGTCGATCGGCGGTTGCTCGCAGAACGCGCCGAGGAGGACGACACGGAGCCGGTCCTTCTCCTTCCGCCCCCTCCGCCTCGCGGCCGCGACCGCGTTCCGGAGGAACTGCGTGTGCGCGTCCCGGTCCATCGTCGCCCCCGCCCGGAGCAAGAGGTAGCTCTCCCACGCGTCGAGGAGCCACGGCGTCTCCCGCCGCACGGCGAGGAGGTCTTGCGCCGCGCGGCGGTTCGCGTTGTGGGATTCGATCGCGGCCCGCAGGTCGGCCTCCGAGGCGGGACGGCCCGTCAGCCGGCTGAGCCCATTCAGAAGCCTCCGGTACTCCGCGATCGCGTAGGGCACGGCGCTCGCGCTGTCGCGGTTCTGCGGAAGGTGCAGGAACTCCACGAACGTCTCCGGGAAGTTCCGCGACCACACCCCGGAGAGGTTCCGCGCGACGTCGCAAATCGACGGAAACACGAAGCCGTCAAGCGTGCCGAGGCGGGCGGTGAGGCCGAGCTCGAGCGTGGAGCGGGAGATCGAGCACACGAACGATTGGATACGGGAGTCTGCGTGGCTGATGTCGATCGAACCGCCCGCGCCGAAGAGCCACACGGGCAGCGCCCCGACGGCCTGGATTAGCTCCGTGGGGACGTACACCGGGAACGCCCCGATCGCCTTCCCCGCGGGATGGCCTTCCTTCCACGTCCGCACGGCGGAGAGCGACGTGTCCGCTACGGACTCGCGGGCGAAGGCCATCAGCTCGTCGAGGGATGGATTGTCGTTCGCCGCAAGGCCCGGGGCTGCCGTCGCAACTCTCCAGTTTAGCTATGCAGTAGCTACAATATAAACACTTTGCAGATGCAACGAGGTATACCGGCGTATTCCCCCCCCGGGGGTCGGGTTTCAGGGCGGAGCGGCGGGAAGGACGGGGGCTAGCGGTTGTCGATCGGGACGTACACGGCCTCGCGGGGCCCGACGTACCAATCGAGCGGCCGCATGATCCGGTTGTCCTCCCAGTACTCGAGGATGTGTGCAACCCATCCCGAGATGCGGGAGACCGCGAAGGTTGTCGGGAACAAGTCCGGCGGAAGGCCGAGAAGCTGGTACACGACGCCCGCGTAGTAGTCCACGTTCGGGTAGACCCCCTTGCCCCCGAGGCGGCGGACGACGGCCTCCTCGACGGCTTTCGCAACGCCGTACAGGGCCATGTCTCCCTTCCGTTCGCTCAGCTTCTTCGCGTACTCCGCGAGGATGAGGGAGCGCGGGTCCCACGTCTTGTACACGCGATGGCCGAACCCGGACACCCGGTCCCCGGAGGCGAGGGTCTTCGCGACGTACTCGTCCGCGCGATCCGGCGACCCAATCTCGAGGAGGGCCTTCACGGCCTGCTCGTTCGCCCCGCCGTGGAGCGGCCCCTTCAAGGTCGCGATCCCGGCCGCGACGCAGGAGTACAAGTCCGCGAGTGTCGAGGCCGCGACGGTCGCCGCGAACGTGCCCGCGTTCATCGAGTGGTCTGCGTGGAGCACGAGGGCGGCGTCGAGGATTCGCGACGCCACCTTGTCCGGTTTCCGGCCCATGAGCATCCGGAGATAGTCCGTCGCGGCGCTGTACTTCGGGTTCGGCCTCACCACCCGTTGCCCGTTCCGAATCCGGTGGAACGCCGCGACGAGGGTCGGCATCTTCGCGACGAGGCGCATTCCCTTCCGGACGTTCGCTTCCCGCGACGTCGCGTTCAGTTCCGGATCGTACGCACTCAGCGCGGAGACGGCGGTCCGCAGGGCGTCGATCGGAGTCATCGTCTTCGGCAACTTCTTGAGAAGCGCGACGAGCTCCGCCGGTACCTCGCGATGCGAGGCGAGTTCCGCCGAGAACGGCGTCAGCTGCTCGCGGCTCGGCAATCGCCCATGCCACAACAGGTACGTCGTCTCCTCAAACGTCGAATGGGCCGCGAGATCTCGGATGTCGTAGCCCGCGTAGAGGAGCCGCCCCGTCGTACCGTCGACGAAGCAGATGCGGGTCTCCTTCACGAAGATGTCGTCCAGGCCCTTGTCGATCCGAGGACCGCCTGTCGGAGACCCCATCACAATCCTTCCATCGCATCGTTCCGACCCGGGCACCCGGAGGTCCCCACGGTGGTGCCTACAATGAGAGCGACATCCCTCTTAGGGTTTTCGGCAAAACACGATACTCCGGCGATCCGCGTCGATCAGAGCGGGAATCGCAGAATCGAGTCGACGACGATCCCGATCAGGAGTGCCCCGAGGTACGCGCTCGAGTACTTGTAGCCCGTCCACGCGGTGTCCGGGCTTGGGTGCGCGGAGAACCGCCACGTCACGACGACGAGCCCGGCCGCCGCGGCGGCCGCCACAACGACGTACGCGAGTCCGAATGCGTTTGTAAGGCCGAACGTGAGGGCGACGATCCCGACGAGGATCGACGAGCCCGCGATCGCCCGCACCGCGGTCGAGTCGGTCCGGACTGCAGGGAGCATCGGGAGCCCAGCCCGGCGGTAGTCCGACTTTTGGCGGTACGCGAGGGCCCAGAAGTGGCCCGGTGTCCAGAGGAACACGAGAAGGGCGATGAGCACGGCGGCCAGGGACACGCCACCGGACACCGCCGCAGAGCCCGCGAGGGCGGGACACGACCCCGCGAACCCGCCAATCACGATGTTGCTCTCGCTCCGCCGCTTCAGGCCAACCGTGTACACGCCGAGGTACGTCGCGACCCCAAGGGCGATGAACCCCGCCGTGAGCGGATTGTTCAGGAACCAGGCGATCGCCAGGGACGCGGTGATTAGCCCCCCTCCGAACGCGAGGGCCTTCTCCGGGGGCTGGATCCGATGCATCGGGAGCGGCCGCCCGCGCGTCCGGTCCATCAATTCGTCGATGTCTCGGTCGATGTATGCGTTCACGACGCTCGAGCCCGTGGACGCGAGGAAGCCCGCGACGAGGAGCGATCCCAGGGCGGACCACCCGACCGCGGCCCCGCGCGTCGCAATGAACCCGGAGAGGGCGACGAGGAGGAGAAGGCCTGCGATGCGGACCTTCATCATGGAAACGTAGTCACGGAGCACGACGGCAGGCACCCGACACGCCCAGGCGGACGTCCCGTAATTAACCTTTTGAAGCGGGGCGCGGCCGCTTCTCGTCCGCGTCGCACGCCGCGTACACGGGGCACACCTCACACCGCGGCCTTTGCGCTTGGCAGATCTCCCGGCCGAAGTAGATGAGGGCGAGGTGGCCGTCCCGCCGCTGCTTCGGCGGGACGTATCGTCGCAGCTCCGCATTGATTCGCTCGTAGTCCGGAGCCGTTGAGAGGTGCCACCGCCGCGCGAGCCGCGCGATATGCGTGTCCATCGGCATCGTGTCGCGACCCGCCACGAGGCTCAGCCACACGTCCGCGGTCTTGGGTCCCACGCCCGGGAGACCGAGGAGCATTTCCCGAGCCCGCGGGGGCGGCGCCCGCAGGAACGCGTCCATCGTCCCGCCATGTGCATCCACGAGGAACCGGGCGATCTGCTTTATCCGCGGCACCTTTTGGCGGGCGAGCCCCGCAGGCCGGAGGATCCGGACGAGCGCCAAGGACCGCATGCCCGCCATTCGCATCGCGGTCACGGGTCCCGTCGCCGCGAGGTGCGCCATCACGCGCTCCGTGACGAGGTCCGTGGAGTTCTGCGAGACGATGATCGAGGCGAGCGCCTCAAAGGGGTCGAGGCCCTCCGCCCAGTTCCTCGGCCGGTACCGTTTCAGAAGAGTCCGGAGCACGCCGCGAAACGTCGGGACGTCCATGGCTTGGCGTGGGACCGACACACGCGGCCTTGAACGTGCCGTCCCTCACCCGCTCATGAACGAGCGGACCATCGTGAACACGTTGCGGGGGCGCTCACGGAGTCGCCGCGTGAAGTATGGAAGCCAGTTCGGGCCGTACGGGATGTACTCGAGCACCCGGTGACCTTTCGCCACGAGCTCGTCTTTCAGCGCGTCTCGCACCCCGAGGAGCATCTGGAACTCGAATCGCCGCGGCGCTGCGCGAACGAGTTCGAGGGTCCGTTCGATCATCGCCCCGTCGTGGGTCGCGACCGCGAACCGGTCCCCGCGCTCGAACAGGAGCCCGAGGACCCTCCGAAAGTTCGCGTCGACCTCCCGGCGGTCCCGGACGCCGACGGGCGGGAGCTCGCGGTACGCACCTTTGCACAGGCGGACGATTCCGCCAACCTCTAGAAGCGATTCGACGTCCTTCTCCGTCCGCCGCAGGTTCGTCTGGACCGCGACGCCGACACGATCGTACGCCGCGAGCGCGCGGCGGTAGACATCAAGGGTCCGGTCCGTGAACCGCGATCCCTCCATGTCCATCCACAGGAACGCATCGAGGCTCCGCACGCGGTCGAGGATTTTCTTCACGTTAGACCAAAAAAATTCCTGATCGATGATTATCCCGCACTGCGTCGGCTTGATCGAGACGCACGCATCCATCTTCCGGTTCTCGGCGGCGTCGATGACCTCGATGTACTCGTCGACTGCTGCGAGGACCGCAGACCGCCCCTCGACGTGCTCACCCAGGAGGTTGAGGATCGCGCCGATGTGGCGGTCGTTCGCTTCATCCGCCCGTACCAGCGCGTCCGCCATCGTCTCGCCGGCGACCCACTGGTTTGCGAACCGGATGAGAAGGCCCACGGGGGTCCGGTTAGCGGACGTTGCGCCATAAATCTTCGGCACTTGCACTCCTGACATGCCCGTGGCTCGAAAGGTTCTTGCCCCGACCCGCGCTCGCCGCGATGTTCTTCGATGGAGATTCTCCTTTTCCTGGGGCTTGCGCTTGCCCTAGGGTTCAAGCACAGCTACGACGCGGACCACCTTGTCGCGGTCTCGAACCTCCTCACCCGGAGCAAGAACCTCCGCCGGACGATCGCGATGAGCGTGAGCTGGGCGCTCGGTCATATGCTCACCGCCTCCGGCGTGACCCTCATCCTCTTCGTCTTCCGGGAGGCGTTCCTCGCGCAGTTCCTCGCAATCTTCGAGCTTGCGGTCGCGGCGATGCTGATCGCAATCGGCCTCGTGTCCCTCACGTGGGAGTTCCGCGTCCTGCAGCGGCTCGGCCTCCTCCACGAGCACCCACACGAACACCTTACGGGAGCGCACGCGCATCCACACTTCCACGTCCGGCGGTTCGGGGACCACGGCACCATGTTCGGGATCGGCGTCGTGCACGGCCTCGCGAGCAACGACGAGTTGCTCATCCTCCTGGTCGCGGCCCTCAGCGTCGCGACCCTCGGAGGCTTGCTGCTCGGAGTCGCCGTCTTCAGCGTCGGCGTCGTCCTCGGGATGGTCCTCTTCGGTATCGGTCTGAGCTATCCGATTGTGCGCTGGGGCGATGCGAAGGTTCGGCGGGTCACGACCGTCGTCACCGCGATCCTGAGCATCGCGTACGGGATTCTTCTGTTCGCGGGCTTCGGGGGAATCAGCCTTCTGCCCTTCGTGACCGCCGAATGGTCCGCGAGGGTTTAAGCCGCCCTGCGAGTTTCGATGCCCGTGAACTTCCCGGATGCACTCGATCGCGCGACCTCGCTGCCGGACGTCTTCGAGATCGTAAAGCTCGCTGCGGAGCAGCACGTCGGCCGGACCCGCGGCGGCCTGATGCTCGCGCTCGCGGACCTCGGAAATCATCCCCGCGGCTTCCTTGGAGCGTTCTACGTGATCGCCTCGAACGTGATCGTGATGAACAAGGTGCCGCTCGTTCGGATCCGCGACACGCAGCCGCACCTGTACAACCACTACGCGTTCCACGTCCTCCTGCACGAATACCTGCACGCCCTCGGCTACGTCGACGAGGCCCGCTGCCGCCAGCTCGTGTACGACCTGAGCCACACGCTGTTCGGCGAGGATCACGCCGTGGCGCAGATTGCGAGGGACGTGACCCGGTTCTTCCCGAGCCTCGTGTACCCGGACGCGGCGTGGCAGCCCGCGGACCTCAAGCTCGAGCTCGTCGCGAACTTCGACCGCGGGAACACGGGCTACATCGCGTAGCGCCGCGGCGCGTCGAGACTATAATTCCATCGTTTCGATAAAAAGACATAAGTATCACACCCACAATCGCGGCGCGGGGGAGCGAGTCCATGGAGGCGGGTTGGGGGAAGAAAGTTCTTGGCGAAGGACTCGGCGCGTTCGCCCTCGTCGTCGTGGGCGCAGGGTCCGTCCTCGCTGCGAGCACGGCGGGCTCGGACGTCCTGCTCTACGCGACGCTCGGTCACGCATTCGTGATCGCGGTGATGGCGACTGCGCTCGGCCCGATTTCCGGCGGGCAGATCACTCCAGCGGTGACTCTCGGGCTCATCGCGACGCGACGGATCAAGGCGGACCTCGGCGTCGCGATCATCATCTTCCAGCTGATCGGGAGCATCGTCGGCGGCGTGCTCCTGTGGTGGCTGTATCCCTCGGAGGTTTCTTCCGGGCTCCGCCTCGCGACGCCCGCCGTGAATTCGTCGATTACGCCGCTCCAGGCGATGGTCGTTGAGATCGTGATCACGTTCTTCCTTGTGTTCGTCGTATTCGCGACCGCGATCGACGCGCGCGGTGCGGGCAAGACCCTCGCCGCCTTCCCCATCGGCTTCACGGTCGGGATCGGCTGGTTCTTCGGCGGGGCCCTCACGGGTGCGGCGATGAGCCCCGGGCGGTGGATCGGTCCCGCGGTCGCGTCCGGGTTCTACGACAACGGGTGGGTCTATTGGATCGGACCCTTGCTCGGCGGTTTGATTGCCGCGCTCGTTTACGAGTACGTCTTCAAGCCACAGGCCGCGCTGAAGAGCGCGTAGATTGTCAAGACGGGACACGGCCGCGCCGCGATTATCTAGTACATTCTCTCCATACAATAGCCATAGGCAAACGTTTAAATCGAACCCGACTCTCGGGGCCGGCGCATGATGCAACAGGAGGCGGCGAAGAAGCTTTCGCAGGCTCCGAAGACCGCCTTCCAAGAGCCGCCCTTGAAGTTCCGTGCCTCGCGGTACACGGCCATCGTGAAGGAAGTTTTCGACATCACGCCGACGTTCCCGGAGACGTACGTCATTCGATTCACGTTCGAGAACCTGCCTCAGGTTTTCGACTTCCAGGCGGGCCAGTTCATCTCCGTGTTCGCGGAGAAGGACGGGAAGTCAATCTCCCGCCCATACTCGATCGCGTCCCCGCCGGAGACGAAGGAGCACATGGAGCTCGCGATCAAGGTCGTCGGGAGCGGCTTCATGTCGAACTACCTCCACCGCGTCGCCCCTGGAACGAAGCTCCGGGTCATCGGCCCCCTCGGTCGGTTCATCCTGCTCGAGCCGCCGGAGCGGGACATCATGTTCGTCGCAACGGGCACGGGCGTGGCACCGTTCGTGGCGATGCTCGGCCACATCTTCTCCCTGAACTACGACGTCGAGCTGCACCTCGTGTTCGGCGTCCGGTACCTCTACGACCTGATCTATCGGAATCTTTTCGAGAAGTGGGCCCGGGAGCACAAGAACTTCCACTTCTACCCGACGATCTCGCGACCCGAGACGCCGGACTGGAAGGGCCGCGTCGGGTACGTCGAGAAGATCATCGAGAACGAGATCGAGGACCGGACGCACAAGGATGTCTACATCTGTGGCCTCCGCCACATGGTGGAGCAGGTGAAGACCCTCTGCGAGAGCCTGAACTTCCACCTCGTCCGGTTCGAGAAGTGGGACTGAGCGGCGCGGTCACGCGGGCTTGCGCTTCCTGCGCACGGCGTAGTATGCGACCGCCACGAGGCCGACCGCGAGGCCGACGATGACGATCACGATGATCGGGACGAGATCGGCGGGGCGCGAAGGGTCCCCGACCTCGAGGCGGCCCGCCATCCCGGTCCACCGGCCACCGCCCGCCTCTGTCGCGTGGCCGGCGATGCCGCAGTGGAAGTAGAACACGCCCGTCTGGTCGGCCGTGAACGTCACGGAGCGGTTCTCTCCCGGCTGGATCGGGGCGGATACGGTCCCCAGATGGACGTTTAACGTTGGCAGGTCGAACGTGTGGGGCACGCCTGTATCGTTGTTGAAGACTCGGATCGTCACGACGTCACCGGGGTCCACCCGGACTAGATCGGGGGTGAACGCGATGGATCGCATCTCAATCGCGAAGGACACATCCTTGGCCTGCGCGCGCGGAACGTCGACGAGCGCGACGGTGAGGATGAGGAGCGCGGGCAGGAACGGTGCGATGCGGCGCAAGCCAGACACGGGATCATGAGGGCTGAACCGCCGGAGTTCAATAGACTTTTCGGATTCAGGGCGGACGCGCCAAAGTATATAGTTTGCCAGGGGTTCCCCAGGCGGAGGCGGGCCTATGGCCGAGGCGATCGACTTCTGGTTCATCATCCTGCGCTGGATCCACTTCGTCGGCGGAATCACATGGATCGGGCTTCTGTTCTACTTCAATTTCGTTCAAGTGCCCACCTTCAAGGAGCTCGACGGCGCGACGAAGAATATCCTCATTCCGCGGCTTGTGAAACGCGTCCTGTTCTGGTTTCGATGGTCGGCGGTCGTCACGGTCCTTGCGGGTTGGCTGTACTTCCTATCGCGGTGGACGATTGACGGCTTCTCGATCACCGCATTGACGACGGTGTGGTGGTACGTCTCGATCCTGACGGGCGGATTCCTGGGGACGTTCATGTTCGTGAACGTGTGGGGTGTGATTTGGCCGAACCAGAGGAAGGTGATCTGGGCCACGGAGCAACTCGCGAAGGGCACGCCCCTACCTCCCGACATGCCGAAGTGGGGCCGGCGGGCCCTCATCGCATCGCGAATGAACTTGGCGCTGTCGTTCCCGATGCTCTTCTTCATGGCGTCGGCGAGCCACCTGACACTGATCTAGGAGGTCCAGTGGATGGCGTGGGGGATGGAGACGAAGTCGGGGTTTGGTTGGTCGGTGGCCGTTGTCATTGTCTTCTTGGTCGCGATTGTGGGCATGACCGGAGTTTATGGCTCCGCCCTAAGAACTCCCGCGATGCTGATTCTTCCCCTCTTGGCATACATCGGGTTTCTCGCGTGGGTTCGCCGCGTGAAGTAGCGCACCCGTTGTCGCCGAGCGCGACGAACGCGACAAACCAGAAGATATTTCTGCGAGGACCGTTTCGTTGCGGACGACGTGATTCGATGTCATCATTGGTGAGCGCTTTGAAGCACCTTGGCGAGTCGATTGAACGGAAGCGGTCCCCACGGGTTGCACATGCGCACTGCGACATTCCCTGCGGGATCTACAATTCGTTCCCCGCCATCCAAGCCGCGCAGACCGTCCAGAAGATGGTAGCACGGCTGACGGACCTGAAGGAACCGACGGCGAGGGATTCCCAGGTGATGCTCGAATACCTGAACGCGGTTGCGCGCCACGTCCAGGTCAAGGAGGAGCACGCACAGCTGTGCAAGAAGGAAATCCTCATCCTGTGGACGGACTACTTCAAACGGGAGCACCTCGCGATGTTTCCGGACCTCCACGAAAAGGTGTGGACCGCCGCGAAGCTGTGTTCGAAGAACAAGCAAAGCGTGGACAGCAAGGCGGCGAGCGACCTGCTTGAGGCGGCCCACGAAATCGGGCACATGTGGGAGAAGGCGGAAGCCGCGAAGGCCGCGGCCGCAGAGGGACCGAGGCGTCGATAGCGATGGCTCGGTTCATCGTGCGCGGGAACAGCATGGAGCCAACCATCGAGTGGGGGCAGTATCTCCTCGTGAGCCGTCTCGCGTATCGGATCCGGAAGCCCGCTCGGGACGACCTCGCGATCGTCCGTCACCCGCTTCGGCATGGGTTTCTTCTCGTGAAGCGCGTCGTCGGCATCCCCGGTGACAACATCCGGTTGGAAGCCGGCGCGCTGGTGGTCAACAACATTGTCGTCTCCACGTCTCATGAAGTGCTACAATCGAACGCGCAATGGCACCTCGCTGGGGACGAGTACTTCGTGTCGGGGGACCGAACCGACGGGAGCGCGGACAGCCGCGCCTTCGGGCCTGTGCCCCGATCCCTGTTCCTCGGGAAGGTGCGATCCCCGCGACGACGAGGACCCGGAGGCCGTGGGTAGGTCATCCGGCTTCACGGCCGGCCCGTACTTTCACAACGTTCATGAGGACTCGCCGCGTGGAAGGCGAAACGAGGGAACGCGCATGGCGGTTGAAATCGGAATCCCAGAACGAAGTCGTGAGGCGGTCGTCCGAATTCTGAACGACATTCTCTCCGACGAGTACGTCCTGTACACGAAGACGAGAAACTACCACTGGAACGTCGTTGGCCCACAGTTCAATGACCTGCACAAGTTCTTTGAAGCTCGGTACGAGGAACTTAACGAGATCGTCGACGACGTGGCGGAGCGTGCCCGTGCGCTCGGGGGACGGTCGCGGGCGACGATCGTGGAGTTTGCGAAGACTGCGAGGCTCAAGGAGCACCCCGGCGACTACCCAGGCGCCAAGGAGATGGTCGCGAACCTCCTCGAGGACCACGAAGCGCTCATCCGAACCTTGCGCATGGACTTGGAGGCGTGCGCGGAAAAGTATGAGGATATGGGGACGAACGACTTCCTGACGGGACTCATGGAGCGGCACGAGAAGATGGCGTGGATGCTCCGCGCGATGCTCGAGGGCTGAAACTCGGCCAGTGCGAACGGCTTATATTCCCCGAAGAATCCGGAACGGGATGCGGACCCCTCGCTATCGCCATATCGAGGAACTACTGAGGGAGTACGCGGAGAAGCGGAACGCGATCCTCGAGCGGCTCACTGAGTTTCGCGCAATGTGGCACGAGCCGGACGAACGGCTTTTCGAGGAGGTGGCGTACTGCATCCTTGCGATTCAAACGAAGGCTCGCGCGGCGGATGCGGCGGTCCGCGATTTGAAGGTGAGCGGCCTTCTCTATGAGGGAGATGTCGCTTCTATCGCGAAGTTCCTCCGAAGCCGGACGCGGTTTCACAATCACAAGGCCGCGTATCTCGTTGCGGCGCGAGAGCGGTTCCGAGAGGACGGTCAGTGGGCTCTCAAGAAAATGCTCTCCTCGATTCCGGGAGCGGACGCGGCCCGCGATTGGCTTGTCCGCGAGGTCGACGGCTTCTCGATGAAGGAGGCGTCCCATCTCCTGCGAAACATTGGCTTTTCCGACGAGCTTGCGATTCTCGACCGTCACGTTCTTCGGAATCTCTACCGCCACGGCGTCATTCGTGCGATTCCCAAATCCCTCACACCCCGCCGATATCGCGAGATCGAGGCGCGATGGGGGCGGTTCGCGGAGGCCGTCGCGATTCCGGTCGCGGAGATGGACCTCTTGTTCTTCAGCCGCGGGGCGGGAGAGATTTTGAAGTAGCTGGCCCATCGTGTTTTGTGGACCTCGCGACGCCGCTCCTCGAGTGGTACCGCGCGAACCGACGCGACCTCCCGTTTCGCCGGACACGAGACCCGTACGCGATTCTCGTCGCGGAGGTGATGCTCCAGCGAACCCGCGTCGTCGCGGGTGTGCCGTACTTCGAACGGTTCCTTGCGGCATTCCCCACGGTCGTGGATCTCGCGAAGGCCTCCGAGGAGGAGGTGCTCAAGGCCTGGGAGGGCCTTGGCTTTTACGGTCGCGCGCGGAACCTCCATCGCGCGGCGAGCGCGATTGTCGAGCGGTATGGCGGGCGCGTGCCGTCGCGATTCGCGGCCCTCCGCGAGCTTCCGGGGATCGGGGACTACACGGCGGGTGCGGTCGCAAGCATCGGGTTTGGTGAACAGGTCCCCGCCATCGACGGCAACGCCGTGCGGGTCCTCGCCCGCGTATTCCGGCTGCGAGGCGATCTGACCCGGAGCGGCGCGAAGCGGCGACTCCAAGGGATTGCGGCGTCGCTCGTCCCTTCCGATGAGCCCGGGTCCTACAACCAAGCCCTCATGGAACTCGGCGCCACGATCTGCATCCCGCGGGCGCCGCGATGTTCTCTCTGTCCGATCCGCTCGATGTGCGGCGCGTACGCGGAGGGGCGTCCCGCTGCCTATCCGGAGCCGCGTCGTGCAGCCGTGATACCGACCGTTCGCGTGGCGTTCGTCCTCGTCGAGCGGGACGGCAAGATGCTTCTCCACAAGCGGCCTGCCAAGGGGCTCCTCGCGGGATTCTGGGCGCTGCCGGGCGGGGAAATCGCCGATGTCTCAGACGAAACGGTGGCGTTGCGAACCGTTCTTCGTTCGATGGGCCTCCACGTCCGAATCGGAGATCCCGTGGCGCGCGTGGATCACAGATTCAGCCACCGCCGCTGGGAGGGTCAGGTCGTTCGCGGACGCCTCCGTGGGCGCCCGTCCTCGTCGCCCGAGTTCCGATGGGCGTCCCTCGAAGAACTTCGGGATCTCCCCGTCGTCTCGTTCCACCGGCGAATCCTCGAGCGCGTCGCATTCCCGCCACGCAGGCAGACCCGCCTCGTCTGACTCTAGTGCAATTCCTTCTCATCGAGTGGAATGTAGCGAAACGTATTTGTGCTGGCCGTGGCCTAGTTTTCCTGTGAGCGTGATGGACCTCGAGGAGTCGTACACCGAACGCGGTGTGGCGGAAGAGCCGTCGCTGCGCCGGATGTATCGACACGTCGAGATTACGGAGGAGAACATCCGCATTATCTTCGGAATGTCGATGGATGCATTCTTCGCGGCCGTCGCGCGAAAACTCGGGTACGCGATTGAAGGCTGATGCTCGAGAAAGGCTTTCTAGCGACGCGCGCGTGACCCGGAGGGATGCGACGGTTCATCGTCGTGGGACACCGAGCCGTGACTACGGCGGAGTTTCCTCTCAACGACCTCGCGGGTGCGGCGGGCCGCATGGACCTCCTGCTCAACGCCGCAAATGCCGCGCTCCTCGTGTCTCATGACCTGCGTCGGGACGTGGAAGTCACACTCCTTCTTCTCGGTCCTCCGGACCCGCCACGCGCGATTCGCATTCTTGGCGAACGGATCGAGCGATGGGGCCCGGACATCCGAGGCAATGCCGCGCTGATCCGGCGGGCCCTCGAGCACGGGTCCCGACTCGAGCGCGAAACCTCGCCAGGAATTTTCGCGAGCAAGCGCAGCCTCGAGGAGGTGTTGGCGGGAGTGCCGGAGCCCCTCGTCGAGCTCCTGGAGGACGGACACGACATTCGCCAGGCCTCCCTCCCCCCCGACGTCGCGTTTCTTCTCTCGGACTCGGTCGACCTCACATCCGAGGAACGCGAGATCATTTCGAGGAAGAATCCCCTGGCATGTCGCGTGGGTCCGCGCTCGCTCCATACCGACCACGTGATCGCGATCATCCACAACGAGCTCGACCGGAGGTACGCGTCCGTCACGTGAGCTCGTGGAGAACTCTCCGGACGTTCGAAAGGCCGCGGCGGAACACGCCACTGTCCCCGCCAAGGCCGATCCGGAAGTGGTCCTGCGTTCCGAAGAATCGGCCGTGCGCGATGACGGTCCGATGCTTCGTCAGGAGCCGCTGCTCGAGCGCCGTGACGTCGACATCGGAATGGGGGAAGTAGAGGTTCCCGACTTCGGGGACCTCGCCGTGGAGGGCGGGCATCCTCTCGATGGCGTCCCTCAGGATCCTTCGGTTCTCGTCCGTGATCGTCTTCGCACGTCGAACGAAGAACCCATGGCGCTGAAGTGCCCACGTCGCGATGACCTGGCTCACGACGGACGTCGCCGCCGTTGTGTAATCCTTCACGGCCTTCGCCTTCTCGAGGACTTCCGGGTCGGCGACGACCCACCCCACGCGGAGGGCCCCGAGGCCGAACAGCTTCGTGACGGTAGAGATCGCAATCATGTGGGGACCTAGGTTCGCAACGCTCGGGGGCGCCTTCGAGAACCCCATCTCGCGAAACGTCTCGTCGACGAGGACGTAGGCGCCGGCCTCTGCCGCAAGGTCCGCAAGCTCTCGGAGTTCGCCGCGCGAGATCGCCGAGGAGGTCGGGTTCGCGAGGTTCGCAAACACGAGGAGCCGCGCACCGCCTCGCAACGCCTTGCGGAGGGCGCGCATGTCGAGCGCCCATCCGTTCGAACAATCACGGGCGACCGGAACGACGCGGGCCCCCAGGCCCACCGGGCAATCCCGCAACGGGGAATACATGGGGAGGTCGACGACCACGCGATCGCCCGGGCGCACGAGCGCCGCGTTCACGAGGAAATTTGCTTCCGTCGCGCCGTTCGTCACGAGCACTCGATCCGGGTCCACGCCATGGCGCTTCGCGATGCGCTTCCTGAGATCGGGCATCCCCCGGAGGTCGACCCAGACCGTGTCGATGTCCATCGGGAACTCGCGGTGGAACTCCCGTAACGGGAATTCCCTCATGTCGGAGAACGAGATGTTGAGGAACCGCCCGCGGAGCCGCTCGTAAAAGTGGAGGTGCTCGAAGGGCGGGAACTGCATAGCGTGCGGATGCGAAACGGCTTGATGAACTTTGAGAGCATGCTAAGAACGTCTAAATAGACCGAGACGGTAGCGCCCGCCGTTCTCCATGGCGGGGGAGTCTCCGACGCGGGAATTCTTCATCGCGACGCCGGAGGAAATCCGCGCGGGCAAGACGTCGGACATCTACTTCATCCGTACCCTCGAGGTCCTCAAGAAGGCCCGGAAGGACCGCACGAAGGTCGTCCTCGAGACGACCGTGCAGAGCCTCCCGAACGGCTGGCCATGGGCCGTGTTCTTGGGTCTCACGGAGGTCCTGAACCTCCTCCGCGGGAAGCCGCTCGATGCGTGGGCCCTCCCGGAGGGCACGATCTTCACGCCGAAGACGCCACGTGGGATCCCCGTCCCCGTCCTCGTCGTCGAGGGACCGTACGGCGAGTTCTGCATCTACGAGACGCCCGTCCTCGGCTTCCTGTGCCAGTCAAGTGGGATCGCGACGAAGGCCGCCCGCATCCGGAAGGTCGCGGGGACCCGCGAGGTGATCTCGTTCGGTGTCCGGCGGATGCATCCCGCCCTCGCGCCCCTCATCGAGCGGTGCGTGTACATCGGCGGCCTCGACGCGGTCACAACGCCCCTCGGCGCGGCGATCCTCGGCAAGGAGCCCGTCGGCACGATGCCCCACGCGCTCGCGATTGTGATGGGCGGGCCGCGGGAGGCATTCCTCGCCCTCCAGAAACACCTCGAGAAGCGCCTGCCCCGGATCGCGCTCGTCGACACGTTCTACGACGAGAAGACGGAATCGATGATCGCGATCGAGGCGATCAAGGGCCTCGCGGGCGTGCGGCTCGACACGCCGTCCTCCCGCCGCGGGAACTTCCCCGCGATCGTGCAAGAGGTCCGGTGGGAGCTCGACCTGCGTGGGCGCAAGGACGCGAAGATTTTCGTGAGCGGCGGGCTCGACGAAGCCTCGCTCCCCGTCCTCGCGGCCGCAGGCGCGGATGGCTTTGGGATCGGCACGTCGCTCTCGAACGCCCCCACGGTCGACTTTGCGATGGACATCGTCGAGCGGGAGGGGAAGCCGATTGCGAAGCGCGGGAAGTTCGCGGGCCGGAAGGTGCTGATGCGGTGCAACCAGTGCGCAACCTTCGAGGTCGGCACCCGCAAGTGCCCGACGTGTGGGGGGAGGATGGCCTCCGCGCTCGTGAAGGTCCTCGACAAGGGCCGATTCACGCGGAAACCGCCAAGCGCGGACGCGATCCGCGCGTACGTTCTCGAGCAGCTCCGGAGCCGGACTCCATAGGCGGAGACTTGGTTTTAGGCGGGGGCCGCGATGCGGGTGTCGTGGATCTGCCGACGCGCGGGGACATCATCCGGACGTATGATGCAATCGCCGAATCCTTTGACCGGGCGCGGGAGCGGCCATGGCCCGAGGTCGCGGAGTTTGCGGCGACGTTCGCGCGGTCCACTGTCGTCCTCGACCTCGGCTGCGGGAACGGCCGCCATGCGAAGGTCCTCTGCGACGCTGGCCATCGCGTCGTAGGCCTCGACGCCTCGAGAGGGCTGCTCCCGATCGCACGACGCCGCGAGCCACGCGCCGCTCTCGTCCAGGGGGACGTGTGCGGCCTGCCATTTCGCGATCGCACGTTCTCCTCCGCCATCGCGGTCGCAACGATCCATCACTTACCATCGGACGCGGAGCGACTCCTCGCGATTCGGGAGATGTATCGCGTCCTCACGATCGGGGGCCGTGCACTCGTGAGCGCATGGGCCTTCGAGCACGCCCGTTCCGAGAAAGACCTCGATGTGCGGGCTGCGAGCGATGCGCGCGAGGCGACGGATGTGTGGATCCCGTGGCGGGGCGGTGGCGCAACCGTCGATCGGTTCTACCACCTGTTCCGGGACGGCGAACTGCGCGACCTCATTCTCAAATCGGGTCTCCGGCTGGAAAGATACTTCCGAAGCGGGGACAACTATTTCGTCGTCGCGGAGCGCGATGGCTGATCTCTACCAATCAATTGCAGGTTTCCTCGAGGCCCTCGTCACGAACCCCGCGTACCTCTTCCTGTCTTTGGGGTTCATCGCCTTCCTGATCCTCTGGCTCACCGTCCGTCACATTCGCAAGATCCGGGGCGAGGACATCTGGGTCCACCAGGCGTGGGGCGCGAAGTGGAAAGGACGTTAGCCACCAGGTTGAAGCTCGCTCGCTGCCATCTGACTCGCAGTGCCGCATACGATCGAGGTGTTCACCGACGACTCTCCTCTGTGCCGCAGCGTCCTCGACATCGTCGAGGTAGGGAAGTGCGCCTCGTGCGTGATGATTGAACGCAACCTCGGTCGGGAGACGAGGGCCCACGCGGCTCTACTCCGGAAGTACAGGATCCAGGCGGTTCCGACGATTGTCGTTGACGGCCGAATCAAGGTCGAGGGGAAGCCGGATTTTGCGTGGATCTGCGGGGACGAGTTCTTCGCGTGGCTCGAGCGGCGCTACCCGATGCGGTGACCACGAAATCCTCATAAACGAAACCCGGCATCGCCGCGCGGGTCCGCCTTTGTCGACGATTCCCGAGAACCTGAAGTACACGAAGGACCACGAGTGGATCCACGTCGAGGGGAGGCGGGCCACAGTCGGGATCACGGACCATGCGCAGGAGCAGTTGACGGATGTCGTGTACGTCGAGCTCCCCCCCGTGGGAAAGGTCGTGAAGGCGGGCGATGTCCTCGGGACGGTCGAGTCCGTAAAGGCCGTGTCGGAGATATTCTCGCCGCTCAGCGGCAGGGTCCTCGAGGTGAACCACGCGCTCGAGGACACGCCCGAGGTCGTGAACAAGGACCCGTACGGCAAGGGATGGATCGTCGTCCTCGAGACCTCACATCCCGCCGAGGCCGATCGCCTGCTCGACCCCAAGGCCTACAGGGCTTTGATCGGGGCATGACGCGGCGAAAAGGAAGCCCGTCGTCGGCTCGAGGCGCCGCCGGACGAGGTCGACCTTGAAACCGAGGTTTTCCAAGGTCGTCATCCCGACGAGGTTCAGGTGCGCGATTGCGACGGACATCACCATCGATCGGCCGAGGATATCGACCTCCGCTTCGGCCACGTCTAAGTCCCGAAGGCCGTTCGCGGTTTCAAATGTGTGCCGCCAGCGGGGCGTAAGGCCGAGCGCTTCGGCAAGGCCCGCTTCGATGACCGTGTGGGTTGCTTCCGTATCGACGAGAACGTTCCCGACGGTTGCCGTCCCCTTCGGCCCACGAAAGGTCACGGTAACGCGGACGTCGCCCATCGGATCGGCAGGCATCGCACACGGCATTGGGCGCTCGGGCTACACGTACATTACGGTCGGAAGTCCTAATACCCGTGGCGGGGTTCGACCTGCGAGCACGTCGGGCTACTATGCTGCCTGGCTGCGACAAGCCTAGCGTCCTGAGTTTGACGCCCGCGCCCGGATTTGAACCGGGGTCGTCGGGTCCGAAGCCCGATAGTCTATCCGGACTAACCTACGCGGGCATTGTCTTGCCGGAGCAGCCTCACGGACTTAAATTAGTTAGGCGCCCAAATACTCTATCCCCCCTCCGATTGCGAGAAAACGCCCCACATTTGATCTAGGGTACCGGATGCTGAGATTCGAACCAATGGATAGAACGCGAGACAATCTGTCGGAATTGGGAGAGGGCGCTCTCGATGCAGCCCGAGGAAGATGATGTTCGGATCGGTCATCCCATCTTCGAAGTGTGACGTCCCATCGGCTTTCCGTAGCCCGTGGGACGGGTGCTCCGGCGAAGAATGAGTCCGCCCTCTCGCCGCGAAATCAGCCGAAACCTACCTATTCTCACCGGTTGATACGAGCGCGGGGGAGGATCATGACGGCACCTCGTGTTGAGAAGGCGTATGAGAAGCACGCGTGGATAATCTTCTTCGCAATCGGCCTACTCGCTGCGATATCTTCTCCGATCGGTCTGCTGGGCTCCCCACCCAATCCGCCATCGCCCGAAAGCACGACCGGTCTAACCTTGGATGAGATCGCGTCTCGGGTTCCCGGAATACTCGTCTATATCGGTGGGATTGCTAGGCAACTTGGAAACTTCATGCTTGCAACTGGAGTGCTGCTAGCCGGGATCGCCGCAGTCCCATACAGGAGGGGAGAAAAGTGGGCATGGTACATTTCCTGGATCTTTCCAGTGGTCCTCATCATCCAAATTGCGAATAGTCTCAGCACGGGCGGATATCTCGTGGAGCTCGATTTTGCTTTCTTGTTTGTCGCTTTGGCGGGTCTATTCATGCCTTATCGAAAGTTCTTCCCAAAGCGCGTCGCGCCGTGTTAAGAGGCCAAAGGGCTGGTCCGTGCGCGCATCTTGATGGCACAGGCAAAGGAATTCTGCAGACCACCGAGGACGAACTCGTTGCTAGATAGGTACAGATGGGCCTGCTCGGACCGAACCCGGCCGCCGGACGGAGCTCCCGCAATGTGCATTGGCTGCAGACATCACCTGATTCTGACAGCCTCTTCGCCCCCCACTCGTTGGCCGATGCAGTTACGTCAAGGTCCAAACGGCCGCGCAACGTCCCAGGGCCGCGCCCGGGCACCGACGGCGGGCCAATTGTCTAGAAAGCGGTCCAGCCCGAATCGACCGTGACTACGGCACCATTGAGGAAACTGGCCTCGTCGGATGCGAGGAATGCCACCACGTTGGCGATCTCGGCCGGCTCACCCATGCGTGGGTTGGCTCCGAGGGTCTTCTCGAGGGCCGCGTATCCGCGCTTGCTCGGCTCGCCGCCCAACGGGATGCCGGTCTTGACGGCGCCGGGGGCGATGGCGACGCACCGGATTCCGTCGTTGGCGTACGTGGCCGCGATGTTCTTGGTCAGGCCGACCAGGCCATGCTTGGAGGCCGTGTAGGCCGCCCCGGCACGACCCCCCGCAAAGCCGCCGATCGACGCGACGTTAATGATGACGCCCTGCTTTGCACGCAACATGTGGGGGAGGGCGGCACGGCTCAACCGCATCGGCCCTGTGAGGTTCACCGCCAACACGTGCCCCCACACATCGTCGGTGACTTCGCCCACCGGGAGGAACCGGTCTAGGATGCCCGCGTTGTTGCACACGATGTCCAGGCGACCGAGGCCCAACGCGGCCGCCACGATGGCGTCCACGTCCGACTGGACGGTGACGTCGGCGCGAACGGGCGTGACCTCGTGAATCCGCTTCAACTCCTCGAGGTGGCTGTCGATTACGTCAGCACCCACGACCCGGGCGCCCTCCTCCACGAAGCGCCGCGTGATGGCCAACCCAATCCCGGAACCCGCTCCCGTAACGATTGCGACCCGGCCCTTTAGCCCTCTCGTAGAATGCCTCCAGTTCGAATAGCACGGCTTGGCGGATTATGCTTTCTGGGGAAGGAGCATTCCCATTGGCAGGCGAGAGGCGATTCGGGCCAAAGAGCGCCGGTCGAAACGCTCTGACCAGGGTCGATTTGAGGCCACGGGCCCACTGGGACTCGGATCGCGGCGCCGTTGCGGTGCGCGTAGCTTCAAAGCCGCAGGGCTTGTGGGGGAGCGAAGATCGCGTTCGGATCCTCCTTCCACGTGGCGGGCTGGACATCAATGTAAAGTTCGATCTCGTTGCCGTCTGGGTCAAGAATGTACACGCTGTGAGTGACCCCGTGGTCGGCGGTGCCCACGATGCGGACCTTGTTCCTTCGTAGTGTGTCGAGAACGGCTCGCAACTCCTCATCGGTCTCGCCCACTTTGAGACCGAAGTGGTACAGACCGAGGCGGGGTCCCCGCGGCGGGGGCTCCGCATGCGGTCCGACCTCCAGCAGGAGGAGCTCGTGGTGGGTGCGACCGGAAGAGAAGGCAGCTACGCCCGGGACGGGTGCCGGGGAGATCTCGTTCCACCCCAGTGTGTCGCGGTAGAAGCGGCGACTCGCCTCGATGTCACGCACGTAGAGTACGAGATGGCCAAGTTCCTGGACGACCATATTCACCTCTCCTTGATGCTGTCGCCTGTCACCTCGTGGGGTGCCTTATAACCAATCGCCTCGACACTGTCACCCATCTCATGAGTTAGCGCGCGGGTTCCTCTGCCGGGTTGAATCGGAGAAACATCGAGGGTTCGAATCCCAGGGTCCCCGTCCCCTCTTCGGGATTGCGAACCCGGTCCTCACCGGCTACCGCCGTGGCGGTAATTTCACAGGGGCCCGCAGGTCCACGTCGGATGGCTCGGCACCCCGAGGCCGTCGGGCAGCTCGGCCCAGAGGTCGAACGAGAACCCGCCGCGAATCGTCGGCGCGAACACGATCCTAAATCCGGCACCGATCCCATCGCTCGGCATCCACGCGTCCGCGAACGCGACGGTCAGGCGCGAATCCATGGCGTTCCCGTTGTCCGGGACATCGGACGCGACCATCCCGAAGTAGTACAGTGCCTTCAGCGCGAGGCTCGTCGTCGTCCTGACGCCAAGGGACGCGTTGTTTCCCGGCGTGATCAGGGATGCGTAGCCGGCCGGATCGCGGTTCGCAATCTCCCGCAGCACGACATCCCAGTGGCCCGTCTCGCCGAGCGCGGCTTCGATCGTTGCGACGGTCGTGCCCGCCGCGAACGTTGTCCCGTTCGGGGCGAGGAGCGGCCCATGGGAGCCGATGTAGTACCGGATCGTCCGCGTCGACATCGCCTCCTCCGCGCCGCATCCCGCGTACAGGGTCAGGTCGCCGGGCAGGAGGGTCGTGTTCACGTTCCGGACGTCCATCCGAAGAACCGCAGGGAGCGGTCGGTTCGCGTTGTTCTTCAGCGTCGCGGTCACGCGGAACACGTCGCCCGCGTGGGCCGTCGACGGGATCCCCGCCACGGTCAGCGAGACCGCGGGGCCCACGGGCGGGAGGTCTTGTTCCACGGTCGGGCTCAGCGTCACACTCACGACGGCGAGGACGATCGCCGCGAGGAGGGCGAGCCCGAGCACAGGATACGTCCGTCGCGCGAGGCGCGATGGGAATCGGGGCTTCATGGCCCGCCCAGCCGGTGAGACGCAGATGAAGGGCCGGGATACAAGTAGCCTACGCGGGACGGGGGGGCGAACCGCTTATTCCGGCCTGTGGCGTGGAACCCGATCGCGGGGTGAGGTCCTGACGGACGTCGGGATCGCGAGCGCGTGCCGTACGCCAATCGGCGGTCTCAGTTCAAGCCCTTCGGCCGATGCGCCTCGGGTTCAGGGACATAGGCTTCCTCGCCGAATTCCGAGATGTCCAGGCCCGCGTCTTCTCCCGCCGGACTCACTCGCAACGGTGTGAATCTGCCGATGAAGCGCAAGATCGCGTACGACCCGACGAACGAGAATGCCGCGACGACCACAACCGCCAAAGCCTGAATCCCCAACTGACCGGGGTTCCCGTAAAACAGGCCGTTCGGCCCGCCGGGGTTGATCATCGACGACGCGAACAGGCCTGTCGCGAGCGTGCCCCATATTCCACCGGCGCCATGGCATGCGAAGACGTCCAGGGAATCATCGAGGGTCGTCCTCGCCCTCCAGCCTGCGACGTAGTTGCAGAGGACCCCGGCGACGAGTCCGATGACGATGGATGGCATCGGGCCGACGTATCCGGATGCCGGCGTAATCGCAACGAGACCGCAGACCGCGCCCAGTGACAATCCAACGGCTGATGGCTTACCTTTCCTCACCCAATCCGTGAGCATCCAGCCCACCGCGGAAGCCGCGGCAGCCAGGTTTGTGACAACCAACGCATTCACTGCCAAGGCGTTCGCAGCGAGGGCACTTCCGGCATTGAAGCCGAACCATCCGAACCACAGCACGGACGCGCCCAAGATTACGTAGGGCACATTGTTTGGCCGACTATCTAGACGTCCAATTCCTCCCCGTCGCCCGATCACAAGGGCGGCCGCGACCGCGGAGACTCCGGCGGCGGTGTGGACGACCAAACCGCCCGCGAAGTCGATGACGCCCAACGACCTCAACCAGCCGCCGAGTCCCCAGTTCCAATGCGCGATCGGGACGTAGATGAAGGTCGTCCATAGAACGATGTAGATCATGAGGGATTTGAACCGGATCCGCTCCGCGAACGCACCGATGATTAGGGCGGGAGTGATCGCCGCGAACTTGAGCTGGAATGCGAAGTAAAGGATCTCCGGAATCGTCGAAGCGTACCCGAGATTGGGCGCCGCCCCGACGTTGTTCAATCCGAAATTGGACAGGTTGCCGATGAAGCCGTTGAACGAGGGCCCCAAAGCCAGCGTGTAGCCCCACAGCGCCCAGACCAGACTCACGACCGCAAAGATCGCGAAGCACTGGGCGATCGTCGAAACGAGGTTCTTCCTCCTCACGAGTCCGCCATAGAAGAAGCCCAAGGCGGGCGTCATGATCATCACAAGGGCCGTGGCCGCGATGACCCAGGCGATGTCACCGGAGTCTAACGCCACTAACGAGCCCCCCGCCGAAGTCCGTTTGGGCGGGGAAGCCGACTACGGCATATAACGCCTCCCCTCTTCACCCGCACAGACCTAACGGTGCCACCCTTCCCGCGGCGAATCCGATCGAAAATGTCCTGCGCCCCTGCTCCGCAAGATGGTCGCTGCGGGTCTCCTCGGTGCAAGACGGGCCGCGGTTTCTATGAATATGAGTAGTCGCTAGCGCGGCTCGCCCTCGAGCTCACCCTCGTCCCACTCCGCCTCGGGCTCGCCGGGTGGCTCCATGACGACGACCTTCGCGGGCTTCCACGTCTCGTACGGCGGCTCGGCCTCCGGGCGGCGGCGCCACCGAAGAAACGCGACGACCACGATGGCGCCAAGGACGACGGCCGCCGCGGCGATCACGAGCGCGACGTTCGATGGGGGCGGCACGGGTCGCAGGACGATCGTTCCGAGCGCACCCTGCTCGGGTGCGATCACGACCTCCTGCCTGTACACCTCGAATCCGTCGCGCGACACGGAGAGCGCGTACGCCCCCTGCTCGACCGACCCGATCGCAAAGTCGCCCGTTCCGTTCGTGAGGACGACGCGCCCCCCGAGTTGGACGTGCGCCCCGCCCAAGGGATCCCCGGACGTGTCTTCGACCCGCCCCGACACGGTGCCTCGCCATGGCTCCGTGACAAATCGGATCTGCTTCGACTGGAACATCTCGTTCCCGCTGAGGTCCCTCGAAACCGCGCGGACGAATAGGACGTACGCGGTCTTGTACCCCATCGGGGTGAGAGCCGCGAACTCCACGGTCGCATCGTTCGGCCAGCGGAAGTCCGCGAGCACGACGTCCTCCGTGATCCCGATTCCGCTCCGCACGGACGCCCGGTCCATCGGCTCGCTGAAGATGATCGAGAACCGCTGGGTCCGGCTCACGTTCTCCTGGCCGTCGAACGGCGTCGTCCACAGGATCCGGGGCGGACCCGTGTCGCTCTGTTCCGCGGTCGTGAACCGCCAGGTCTCGTTCGCCCCGCCGTTCAGCAGGTTGCCCGTCTCGTCCTGCGCGACTGTTGCGTCGAGACTTGCCGTGTACCGCGTCCCGAACGCGAGGGTGCGGGTCGGCCGGAATGAGAACGCGTCGAGTCCTGACGCCCAGCTCGCGGTCCCGTTCGCGACCGTGTAGACGGCCGTGCCGTCCGTGTACGAAAAGCCCTGCTCGACGGAGGCCCGGTCCAACCGCTCCGAGAACACGACGTGGATCCACGTCGTCGGATTCACGTCGGTCGCATCCGCCGCGGGGGTCGTGCCCGCAACGGTCGGCGGTGTCGTATCCTCGGCCTCGGTTGTGAACTGGATGCGTAGATCGTCGACGGGGGACCCTTGGGACACCCCGTTCCCGTTTCCATCGAGCCCGCGTCCCTCGCGGTCCGTGGTCCCGCTTCCGGGGATCGTGAGGTTGTACGTCGTGGCGTTCTTCAGGTTCGGATCCGGATTGAAGAGGACCGTGTCGTCGGGGAACCGGGCCCCGCTCCACGAGACCGTGCCGTTCGCCCTCGTGAGCGTCGGCGCTCCGTCGCCCGCGAGCCCGAACCCGTTCTCCACGCTGCTGCGGACCATCGCCTTGCTAAAGACGACCCGGATCGACGTGGAGATCGACACATTCTCGGCCCCGGCGACCGGTTCGACCTGGAGCACTCGCGGCGGCGTCGTGTCCGCGATGATCGAAAACGACCACGAATATCCGTCCCCCCCGATTCCGTCCTGGTTCCCATCGAGGAGGTTCGCCTCGAAGTCCCTCGCCACGCCGCCGTCGATGTACACCGTGACGGTCCCGCCCGTCGCGAACTCGAGGCGGGGATCGAACCGCATCGTATCGTCTGGGGCGGAGCCATTCGTCCACTGCGTCGTGCCGTCCGCGACCGTGTAGAGCGAGTTTCCGTCACTGTAACTCAGCGCGCCCTCGACGGACGCCGGATCCATGCGCGCGGTGAACCGGATATCGATCACGGTACTGGGTCCGACGACGCTTCCGGGGGCGGGCGATGTCGAGAGGACCCGCGGAGGCACGAGGGAGGGTGGGGCCGTCCAGCGGACCATCCCGTCGGTACGATTTGCAGGGAATTCTGTCGGGCCGCCAGCGAGTTCCATCGTGGGAGCAAGGACGAGGGCGAGTAGCGGGAGGATTGCAAGCAAGGGCCACAGTCGAGCCATGGCGCACCGATAGGGTGCAAAACATTGTGGAGGGCGTATAAACGGTTATTTGTGCCTCCTTCAAATTCTGAGGACGTTTGGGGCCGATTCGGCGGTCCACGACGAAACCTCTTTTAGCACCTGCCGCTATACTCCGCGATTTCTCACAGGGACACACAATGATACGCAAGGTAACAAGACAGTACGGCCGGGAGGAGGTCCTTGCGCTCCTCCAGCCGCTCGTCCGGGATTGGTTCGCGTCGAAGTTTTCCGGCCTCACGGAGCCCCAGGCGTACGCCGTCCCCCTCATCCACGAGCGGAAGAACGTCCTCGTCTCGTCCCCGACAGGCTCCGGGAAGACCCTCACTGCGTTCCTCACGATCATCAACGAACTGTATTCGATGCAGCTCCGCGGGGAGCTCGAGGACAAGATTTACGCGGTGTACATCTCACCCCTGAAGGCCCTCGCGAACGACATCAACCGGAACCTCGAGCAGCCCCTCCAGGAGATGACGGCCCTCGCGCAGGACAAGGGCCTCCCGCCCCCGGAGATTCGCGTCGCAGTGCGGTCCGGCGACACCTCTGCTCAGGAGCGGCAGCGACAGGCCCGGAAGCCCCCCCACATCTTCATCACGACGCCGGAGTCGTTGACGCTCGTCCTCTCCGCGCCGAAGTTCCGGGAGAGCTTCACGACCGCCAGGTGGGTCATCGTCGACGAGATCCACGAAGTGTGCGGGAACAAGCGGGGCGCCCTCCTCGCGTTGTCCGTCGAGCGGCTCCAAGACCACGTCGGGCCTGAGCTCACCCGCGTCGGCCTCTCGGCGACGATCGCCCCGATCGACGAGGTCGCGAAGTACCTCGTGGGCTATGCGAAGGGAAAGCTCCGAGAGATTCACGTCGTCGAGGTCGAGAGCCGGAAGTCCCTCGACATCGCCGTCGTGTGTCCCGTCCGGGACCTCGCGGAGTATGCACTGGAGGAGGCGAACGCGCGGATGTACGATCTCCTCTCGAGCCTCATCGAGCAGCGCCGCACGACGCTGATCTTCACGAACACTCGGAGCGGGACGGAGCACGTCGCGTTCAAGCTCAAGGAGCGGGGGATCGAGAACCTCGAGGCCCACCACGGGAGCCTGTCGAAGGAAACCCGGATTGAGGTCGAGGAGAAGCTGAAGCGCGGCGACCTGAAGGTCGTCGTGTCGTCGACGTCCCTCGAGCTCGGGATCGACATCGGGTACATCGACCTCGTGTGCCAGATTGGCTCCCCGAAGTCGATTGCGAAAGCGCTTCAGCGGATTGGCCGCGCGGGGCACAACTACGGGGACACCTCCGTCGGACGGCTCATCGTGTTCGAGCCATGGGACCTCGTCGAGTGCGCGACCCTCGTGAAGAACGCGTACGAGAACCGGATCGATCGCGTCGACATCCTGCGGAACCCGCTCGACGTCCTCGCGCAGGCGATCATCGGGATGTCCCTCGAGAAGCGGTGGGACGTCGACGAGGCGTTCGAGCTCGTCCGCCGGACGTACACGTATCACGAGCTCCCGAAGAAGGACTTCCACAGCCTCCTCGAGTACCTCTCGAGCCGGAACCCGGACGTGAAGGTTTTCGCGAAGATCTGGTACGACGAGGACGAGCAGCGGTTCGGCAAGAAACGCGGGACGCGGCTCATCTATTTCACAAACGTCGGCACGATCCCCGAGGAGGGCTCGTACCGCGTGTTCTCCGAGCGCGGTTCGCCGCTCGGCGAGCTGAGCGAGAAGTTCGTCGAGTACCTGAAGCCCGGCGACATCTTCGTCCTCGGCGGGCGCACGCACCAGTTCGTCCGCGCGCGGGGGATGACCGTGTACGTGAAGGACGCCGCGGGCCGGCGGCCGACGGTGCCCTCTTGGACGGGCGAAATGCTCCCGCGGTCCTTCGACCTCTCCGTCGCGGTCGGCGAGTTTCGGCGGATCCTCGCAGAGAAGATCGAGGAGCTCGGCGAGGAGGCCGCGGTCGAGTGGCTCCTCGAGAGCTTCCGACTCGATGAGGGCTCCGCGCGGAGCCTCGTGAGCTACATGCAGGAGCAGCGGGCCGTGCTGCCGGACCTCCCGACGGATCGCCAGGTCGTCGTCGAGGGGTACGTGGACGAGAAGGGGAACCGGAACCTCATCTTCCACTACCCATTCGGGCGGCGGGTCAACGACGCCCTGTCTCGCGCGTTCGCCCACGCGATTACGGAGAAGTACCACACGAACGTCCGCGTGGGCGTCACGGACGACAACTTCATGCTCACGATCCCGAAGCGCGTCGACCTCGAGGGCGTCGAGGCGCTCGTGACGTCGAAGGACCTCGAGGACCGCCTGCGGCGGGCGGTGCGGAACACGGAGCTGTTCAAGCAGCGCTTCCGTCACTGCGCGACCCGGGCGTTCATGATCCTCCGGAGCTACAAGGGCCGCGAGGTCTCGATCGGCCGCCAGCAGCTCCGGTCCCAGCGCGTCCTCGACTGGCTCCACGAGATCGAGGACTTCCCCGTTGTGAAGGAGACCTACCAGGAGATCCTGAACGAGGTGATGGACGTCCGCCAAGCGAAGCACGTCCTCGAGCGGATCGAGGCGGGTGAGATCACGGTGAAGGTCACGGGCTTCTCGAACCTCCCGTCGCCGTTCGCGCACAATGCGATTCTGGCGGGGATCAGCGACCTCGTCCTCATGGAGGACCGGTCCGCGATGCTTCGCGAGCTTCACAAGCAGATCCTGAAGAGGGTCGTCCCGGTAAGCGAGCTCGAGGCCGCGCAGTTCACGGAGGAGGAGGTCCGCGCGTACTTCAAGCGAAAGCTGCCGCGGGTCGAGCGGAAGGAGGACATCCTCCACGCCCTCGAGCGCGTCGGCGCCCTCAATCTCCTCCAGCAGAAGGGTCGCTCCATCTTCGAGTTCTCCGACGTGCCGTTCGAGGAGCTCCGGACGTGGGCCTCGGACTTAATGGAGGCGGGCACGGTCCAGAGCGTCTGGACCCCGCAGGGGATCGTGTGGGCCCTCACGGACGAGGTCCCGCTGTACGCGGCGGTGTTCGCGCAGGCCGTGCGGCGGAAGCCGGAGGACGAGGCCGTCGTGAAGGCTCTCGACAGCGGCCCGGCGACCCTCAAGGCCCTTTCGAAGAAGCTCGGCTGGGGCAAGGAGGAGACGAACGAGATCCTTCGGAAGCTCGAGCGCGCGTACCTCGTCCACCGCCGCGGCATCGAGGAGACCGTGTTCGCGCTCCGCCCACTGAAGAAGGAAAGCTTCGAGACCGCCCTCGATCGCCTCCTCACGCGCCACCTCGACGTCCACGGCCCGACGATCGCGCACGGCCTCGCGTTCGTCCTCGATCTCGAAGAGGACCTCGTGAAGGAGGCGCTCCGCGACCTCGAGCAGGAGGGGGTCGTCGCGTCCGGGAGTTTCGTCGTCGGCGGGGAGTACCAGTACCTGCTCGTGCACGACCTCCAGAAGCTCCGGCGGAAGGGCGACACCAGGGAGGTTTTCGAGGAAGGCCAGGTGAAGGCGTTCCTCCTGAGCAAGCAGTTCTCCGGACTCCCGACGATCGAGGACTACTTCAACCTCTTCGGCGAGGCGGGATGGGCCCTCGACATCGCGAACCACGTCGCGTCGTTCGACTACGCGGACTGGCTGCGACGGCGGGAGAAGGGCGACGTCCTCGAGGGCCGCTTCCTGAACGGCCGCCTCCGGTACGTCCGCGCAAAGGACGCGCCTCTCTTCCTATCTGCGTTCCCACGCTCGGACCTTGAGCCCCTCGCTGCGAAAGTCCATGAGATCGTAAAGGCGCATCCGGATGGAATCGACTTCAGCGGGATTGCGGCCGCCCTGCGCGGGGAGGAGCGGGACCGCGTGAAGGAAGCCTTCGAGTCCCTCGATTACGACTGCTACGTAATCCGGAAATTCCAGGGCGAGGGGTGGACGACGCGGAATGTGTACGTCCCGTTCGACGTTGGGGACGACCTCGTCGAGGACGCGGTGGAGACGGTCGTCCTGAACTTCCTCCGGGCCTGCGGGCCCGCGCCGCTCTCCGGGATCCGCGAGTACGCACGGTTCCACTGGGACGAGATCGAGTCGTTGATGGACGGCCTCGAGGAAGGGGGCAAGGTGAAACGGATTCTCGTCTCCGGAAAGGGCGAAGGGGAGATGTTCCTCCTCGCGGACGAAGTCGACGCGCTTCGGAAAACCCACGCGGAGGACGCGAAAGACCGCGTTCGGATCCTCTCGATCCTGGACCCGTGGACGCAGCCGCTGTGGGCGCAGGTCGCCGCGCGGTGGGGCGAGGGATGGTTCTATCCGATTGTGAAGGACGGGGACCTCGTCGGGATGGCGGAGATCTGGGAGATGAGCGGGTGCATCGAGATCCGGGAGCTCGACCTGAATGGCCCCGACCTACTCCCGGCCGTCCTCGAGGCCGTGGACCGGTTCATGGAGTTCTTCCGGGCCCGCGGGTTCGATATCGTGCGGATCACGCGCGCGCTCGGGAAGGAGGTACCGGAGCTCGACAACGTGCAGGCGTTCCTCGAGGCCGGATACGTGCGCCTCGGCGACTTCCTCGCAAAAGGGAATCTCGTGCCGCGGGATTTCGAGAAGTCCCAGCTCCTCGCGTACGTGTTCCGCCGCCAGGGGCTCGACCCGGCGCGTCCGTTCAAGGACCCCATCGACGTGTCGAACGCGCTCCTCGGCGTTCGCTCGGACCTCGCCGCTCGCCTCAGAGCGCACGAATTCGTTCCCCTCGAGCGCCTCCACCGACGGGGCCTCCTCGCGCGGGGCCTCGGAATCCCGAGCACGTGGACGTACTGCACGGAGGCGGACCTCATGCTGTTCAAGCGCGCGAAGGACATCCGCCTCACGAAGGAGATGCGCGCGGTCCTCGAGGTCGTGAAGAATCATGAGCCGATCACGCGGGGCCGGATTCTCGCCCTCGCCCCGTTCGGCTACACGGCCGCCTCCCGGGCCCTCAAGAAGCTCTACGACGGCCTCCACGTCACGCGGGACCCGAACAACCGGTACCGTTCCGTTCGCGACCTTCGGATTCCCGTCGAAGAGGCCCGTCGGGCCGTTCTCCGGAGAATCGCAGAGAGCCTCGGCGTCTTCTCCGCGGAAGCGCTCGGTGCGTACACGCGGTTCGCGTACAACATGGCGGAGGTCCGCCGCCTCCTCCGGGAGTTCGAGAAGGAAGGGTGGCTCGTGAAGGGCTTCTTCGCGCGGGGGGAGCGGACCGTATACTGGATGCTGAAGGAGGGCCTCGACGCGATCGACGATCTCTCGTTTGACCGCCCGTTCGTCCTCACGCCCCAGGACAACCTGATTCTGTTCCTCCGGGAGGCGATCGTGGAGCGGTGGCATATGGGGATGTGCTACGTGATCTTCGACGGAACGCAGATGGTCGCGGCGTTCAAGGCGAAGCGCCGGAAGACCTCCCTCGCCGTCACGGAGTACGAGGGCGACCCCGCCGCGCGCCGGATCCTCGAGGAGTTCGAGGACCAGAACGAGATCGAGGTCGGGGAGCACGTCGAGCGGATCAGCGACGCGGAGGTCATGGAGTGGTACTCGAAGATGTACGGCCGGGGGACGATGAAGTGAGGGCCGCGACGAAAACCTCGCAAACGTTTATGGCGACACCTTGGGATTCGCGGCCGGCATGAACCCCGCGAAGGTGTTCGCCGTTCTCGAGAAGTCCCGCGACGAGATGGTGCGAACCCTTGCGGACCTGTGCCGGATCCCCGCGATCGGTCCCGCCTCGAACGGCGAGGGTGAGACGAAGAAGGCGGAGATGGTCGAGTCCCTCCTGAATGGCTTCGGCACCAAGGTCGAGCGGCACGACGCGCGGGACGACCGCGTGCCCTCCGGGATCCGCCCGAACCTCGTCGTGAAGACCGGCAAGGGCTCGCCCCGCCTGTGGCTCCTCACACACCTCGACGTCGTCCCGCCCGGGGATCGCGCAGGATGGCGGTGCGACCCCTTCGACCCACGCGTGTTCAACGGCAGGCTCTACGGTCGCGGCGTCGAGGACAACGGCCAGGCCCTCGTCGCGACGTCGTACGCTCTGAAGGCGGTGCTCGACGTCGCGGGCGAGCCGTCCCGCCCCGTCGGGCTGTGCTACGTCTCCGACGAGGAGACGGGGAACGAGAAGGGCGTCCGGCACGTGATTGCGAAGGGCCTCTTCGCGAAGAAGGACCTCATTCTCGCGCCGGACCGGGGCGTCTCCGACGGCTCCGAGATCGAGATCAAGGAGAAGAACCTCCTGTGGTTCCGTGTGACGGTCCGCGGGACGCAGGGCCACGCGAGCCGGCCGGAGGTCGCCATCAACGCGCACCGCGCGGGCGCATACCTCGTCACGCTCATCGACGCTCGCCTCCACAAGAAATTCCGGGCCGCGGATCCACTGTTCCGACCCGCAGAGTCGACGTTCGAGCCGACGAAGCGGGAGGCGAACGTCCCGAATGTGAACACGATCCCGGGCGAGGACGTGTTTTACTTCGACTGCCGCGTCCTCCCGGTGTACAAGAACAAAGCGGTTTTCCAGGAGGTCGAGGCCGCCCTCCAAGAGACGGAGAACCGGTTCGGCGTGAAGGCGGAGATTGAGGTGATCCAGGACGAGTCGAGCCCTCCGACGCCCGAGGCCGCGCCGATCGTCGGACTCCTGAAGACGGCGATCGGGACCGCGCGCGGCCTCAAGGCGAGGGTCGTCGGAATCGGCGGCGGGACCGTCGCTGCACACTTCCGAAAGGCCGGGTACCCCGCGGCGGTGTGGCAGACGACGGACCAGACGGGTCACGCAGTCGACGAATACGTGTCGATCGCGAATCTCGTCGCGGACGCGAAGGTGTTCGCGGCCCTCATGCTTGCGTAGAGGACCCCGGGATTTCCGTGTCCGGCCGTGGGGCCGGCGCGGGCCCCGTGTCCGGCACGAAGCAGTGGGTCTTCCGCCCCGCGCGCTCGACGCGGATCACGCGGCGCTCGCCCAGGATATTGATGTGGTAGTTCACCGTCGGTGGCGTGAGGCCGAGCCGGTTCGCGATCTCCTTCTGTGTGATGCCCGGCACCGTGCGGATGAGATCGACGATCGTTCGCTGAATCATATTCGGCGCGAAGTAGTCGTCGTCGGGGATCCGCATGTTCATCGGATAGAACCGCCGGTAGAGGCCGAACCGCTTCGACTTGAGGAACCGCTCCCGTTCGAGCGTCTTCAGATGGTGCGCGAGGGAGCCGTTCGTCAGGTTCAGCGCAACCTTGATCGCGTTGTAGTGCTCCCCGGGGTTCGCGAGGACGTACCCATAGATCTGGCCTCGGACGAAGTGGTCGAGGACCCGCTCCCGCCTAATTTTCGTGTACATTGGGAGGAAGATCGCGACGAGGCCGTACTTGACGTTCTCGCTCGCGAGGGCACCGAACCCGAGCGCGGCGAGGATCGTCGTCACCGCGGCGCCGACGTAGGCACCGATCGGGGGCACGGGCGCGACCACGCCGACGCGGATCGCGAAGATCTGCTCGGCGACGCCGCCGTGGGAATCCGACGCCCGGAGGCGGACGAGGTGGGCGCCGGTCTGCGACCCGGAGGGCCGCCACTCCACGAGCCCTGTCGTTGTGTCGATCGTCATTCCGCTCGGCGCCTGCTCGAGGGTGAAGGTGTGGAACTCCACGAGCGGGTATGGGTCCTCGATCATCGCTTGGTACTCGTACATTCCGTCCGCGACGATCTCCGTAAGGGGTGTGCTCGCGAACATCGGCCGCGCGTTCACGGTGACCGTGAACGTGTTGCCCATGACGGGGGCGCGGCCCGCCGCGCCATCGGAGGCCGCGACGAGGAACCGCGTCGTCCCGTACCATCCCAGCGTCGCCTCGAAGTCGAGGTGGTACCCGTCCTCCGCGATCGAGGCCCGCACGAGGCCCGGCTTCTCCTGGTACACGATCGAGAACTTCAGGAGGCCGTGGTCGTCACTGAAGTAGTTCCGGAGGTCCACGAGACCCGTGCCGAGCGTGCCCTCCGTGAAGACGATGTCCGACGGGATCGTGCGGAGGAGCGCGGGCGGGAGGTCGTCCTGCTCGAACACGAGGAGGGAACCCGGGACGCGGGCGAGCAGCTCCGAGAAGGGCCTCCCGCTGAACGGCCCGATTGCGAGGGTCGCGTCCACGCCAACGGTATCGAGCGCGAGCCGGAACGCGGGCGTGGTCTCGAAGCCGCCGACGATTCGCTGGAGGAATACCGCCACCGTCGGACCAAACTCCGCGATCGCGAGGTCGACGCGGCCGTCGTCGTTGAGGTCCCCGAGCGCGAATCTCTCCGTGAGCCCTCCCGTGAACGTCGTGGACGTCTCGAACGCGCCATCGCGTTGCAGATACAGCGTCACGGTCCCGGAGGCCTCCGTCGGATGCCGTGCCGCGAACACAAGGTCCATCGCCCCGTCGCCATCGAGATCGGTGAACCGGACCGCCACGGGGCCGCCGAGGCTGTCCGGGACCATCCGCACGGGTGGGCTCGGGAGCTGCGTCGTGTCGACCTTGTACCGGTAAATTCGAATCTCCCGCGGGTGCACGAGGATCAGGTCCGATCGGCCGTCGCCGAATACGTCCGCCGTCATGACGTCGAGGAACGTCGATGTCCCCGCCACCGTGAGGTCCGGCTTCGAGGCCCACACGCCGGCCGCAGATCGACTCTGATACCAGAGGTGCAACCCCTCATCCGTGAGGGTCGCGAGGTCCGGCAGCGAGTCGGCCCCGAAGTCCGCGATCGCGACCGCGGTCACACCCGGCACGGCGATCTCCGCGACCCGGATGTCGAACTCGCCCCAGTCATTGTAGAGGATCGCCACCTGGTCGGAACGGACGACGATGAGGTCCGCGTCCCCGTCGACATCGATGTCTTCGAGGGCAATCTTCCGTGCGCCCTCCGTCGCGATGGAAACACTCGGCGCGGCGGGCAGCCCCGTCGCACCCTGCGTGAATACCACCACGGACCCGGCGGCCTCATCGAGGACCCCGATGTCAAGGACCGCATCCCCGTTCACGTCTCCGACCGCCATCCCGCCGAGTCCCGCGGCGGCGATGCTCCGGTCATGGATCTTGTGCGTGGGAAACGCGGCGGCGGGCGTGGGGAGTGAGAGAATCAGGACGAACGCGACGAGCAACGCTACCGCTGAGGCCGTTAGGAGTCGTGCTTGCGCGGTCGTCCGAGGTTTCATTCGCTCCCCTCGGGGGTCCGATATCCTATCGCGTCGGAATTGATAAATACAGCCTGGTACGGTTTTTGAACTATCCGGTCGCCGCGGCCCCGCACTTCGACCAGACCTCCGGGGATCCAGGAGCGCACGCCGCAGATCGGACACTCGACCCCGAAAGCTCCCTGCATCGGCCGACCGATCTTGCAGGTCTGGCTTACAGGGACTCGCCCCAATCTTGATGATGCGAAGCGGACATCGGCCGGGGGTGTCGAGCCACGAGGCGCGCCTTGCGATTTCCTTCCTTGTCGGCGTCGGCCCCGCGGCCGCGCTGATGTGGGTCTCCCTCCGCCGGTTCGACTATCCCATGGCCCCGAAGGCGCTTTTCGACGACCGGCGCGTCTTCCTCGCGTTCGCGGTCGGGATGGGCTTCGGCGTGTTCGCGAGCGTGCTCACGATTTTTCTCTCCGTGATGGTCGCGGCCGCTGGGGGCTTTGGCGGGACCCTTTCCCTCTTCGTCGTCGCCCTCTTCGAGGTGAGCTTCATGCTCGTGTACCTGAACCGGCCCGGGTACCGCGGCCGCTTCGAAACGACGTTCTACGGCACCTCGCTCGGCCTCGGCGCCGCGGCGACCCTCACGATGGCGTCCGCGTTCTCCCTGAATCCGACCCTTGCGGGAAGCCCCGAGCTCGCGGCCCTCCTCGCCCTGTTCGCGGTCTCGATGGCCCTCATCCTCGGGTCGACGGGGTCGCTCGTTGGCTTCGGAACCGCGCGGCAGCAGGCGATTCGCTACTTCGCCCGCGCGTACCTCGTGCGCCTCTCGCATCTCTTGATCCTGTTCTTCTTCTTCACAACCCGGGAAGTCCCAGTCGCCGCGGCGTCCCTCGTCGCGTCCCTCGCGTTCGCGGCGGTCGTGTACGTGTTCGTGTACCGTGAAATCCTCCCGGAGACGCTCCCGCGGGAGATCCGGCGGGAGCTGCGGCGGTGGCCTCGCGAGACGAAACGCCCCGCTAAGGAGTCGGAGTGACCGCTCGGTAGAACCCCTCTCGCGGCTCGTACACGACGTTCGATCGGAGGAGCTCGTCGAGAGACTCCTCGACGTCTTGGATCCCGAGGGCCTCGAGGACCGCCCGGAGGTCCCCGTATGAAAACATCTCGAGTTCCTTCGAGAGCTCGATCGCGGAGGCCCGGATTCGGTGCGCCTTATCCCCCGCTTTCATCGCGATCACGACGACGCGCGCGTGGACATCCCCGATTCGCTTCCGGGGTCGAGGCGCGATTGCCTTCTCGTACTCCGCGAGCCCGCCGGCAAGCTCCGCGCTTACGCGGCGAACGGCCTCGACGAGTTCCCGCTCCGTGCCCACCCGCACAGGGAGGCGCGCGAGGACGACACGAATCTCGAAGCCGCAAGAGCAGCTCGTCGTTCTCTTTGAGAGTTCGACGCCCTTCGCGCGGTGGCAGCGTGGACAGACGACCACGCCAAACATCGGCTACACCAGGAAGACGAGCGCCGCGAGGCACGCCCCGTAGTGGTCCATCGGGATACTGAGTTCCTCGATTTTGTACTCGAGTTTCCGAAACTTTACGCCTCGGAGCTTTGCCATCTCGCCTATCTTCCACTCGAGGACCTCGCGCAGAGCGCGCGCGGTCCCGTGCATGTGTCCCTCCGCGACGTAGCCGCCCATCCCGTCGTCACGGGATCCCCAGCAGATTCCCGCGCTGATCATCTCGCCCTCCCCGCCCCGTTGCTGCGCGAGGACGCAGTGCGTGATCGCGCCCATTGGGAGCTCCCGCCGCTTCACGGGCCGGATCCCAATCGGCATCACGGACGAAACGGAGACTATGTTCTGTTCCGAGAGGCTCGCATCGAGGAGCGCCGTGTCAAACGCGTTGAGGTCGGAGACTTTCGAGACGGCCTTCCCGGACGTCACGAAAAACTTCGTGGGAATCGGTAACATCCGTTGCTGCGCGGCGCTATTTATGCGTCCATCTTAAGCGTTTGTGTTGAGCGATTTCTCCATCGCGAGCGCGTCGTCGCCCCACGAGTAGTAGCGCGGGAGGAGTCCCTCCGTCCGGTAGCCCCGCCGTCGGTAGAGCGCGATTGCGGACCGGTTTTTCGTGCTCACTTCGAGCCGCGCGACGCGAGCGCCGAGCGATCGAGCGATCCGCTCTGCCCCGTCGAGGAGCATGTCGCCGATCCCGCGGCGGCGGAACCCCGGCAGGACCGCGATCGAGAGGACCCGTACACGGCTCGTATCGAGGAGGATCATCACCGAGCCCACGATCCGACCGGACTCCTCCCAGACGAGCGTGCGCGCGCTCGGATTCTTCAGCACCCATTCGAGGAACTCTCGGCGGAAGCGGTGCTCCCGGAAGCAGATCGCCTCGACCCCGTCGATCGCGTCGAGGTCGAGCGCGTTCGCGAACCGCAGCACACCGGATCCATTGCGGGGCCCGATATTTCTCTGTGTCGCAAGGGTTAATCTATCGCGGCCAAGTTGTCCCCGGTCCATGGTCCAGATCCG
Organism: Thermoplasmata archaeon; assembly: GCA_035283985.1. Classification (GTDB taxonomy): domain Archaea; phylum Thermoplasmatota; class Thermoplasmata; order RBG-16-68-12; family RBG-16-68-12; genus EA-19. The sequence goes on from DATESQ010000009.1 coordinate 62,080, forward strand.
AGACATCGTGGCGGGAACCGTCACGGGACGCGAGGTCGAGCTGAAGGGCTGGATCCACCGGACCCGCACCGTCGGCGGGAAGGCGTTCGTCGTCGTCCGGGACGCGACAGGAATCCTCCAGGTCACGATAACGAAGGGCGAGATCCGCCCCGACGCGTTCGAGGCCGCAGAGAAGGCGTTGATCGAGTCGACCGTCCGCGCGTTCGGGCAGGTCGTGCAGGACAAACGGGCGCCGGGCGGGTACGAGCTCCGGGCGATGGACTTCCAGGTCCTCCACTACGCGGAGAAGTTTCCGATCTCGGAGGACCAGAGCGAGGAGTTCCTCCTCGACGTGCGGCACCTCTGGGTCCGGTCGCAGCGGATGACGCAGGTCTTCCGCGTGCGGCACGTCGTGTTCGGCGCGATCCACGAGTACTTCCGGGACCAAGGGTTCTGGGAGGTCCACCCGCCGATGATCACGCCCGTCGGCTCCGAAGGGGGGGCGACCCTGTTCAACGTGGACTACTTCGGCCGGAAGGCGTACCTCACGCAGTCCTGGCAGCTCTACGCGGAGGCGCTCGTCGCTGCGATGGAGAAAATCTACTACATCGGGCCCTCGTTCCGAGCGGAGAAGTCCCGCACGACGCGCCATCTCACGGAGTACTGGCACGCGGAGATGGAGCAGGCCTGGGTCGGGATGGACGAGGTGATCAAGCACGCGGAGGGCGTGATCGCGCACGCGTGCAAGCGGGCCGCGGAGGGGGCCCCCGCCGAGGTCGAGGCCCTCGGACGGTCGCCGGACTTCTTGAAGCGAGTGACGCCGCCGTTCGAGCACATCCGATATGACGATGCGCTGAAGATCCTCAAGGAGAAGGGGATCGACATCGAGTGGGGGAAGGACCTCCGAACGCTCGAGGAACGGGCTCTCACGGAGGGGAAGGCGAAGCCGATTGTCGTGACGCATTATCCTGCACTGTCGCAGGCATTCTACAAGCGACGCGACCCTGAGAACGCGAACTACGTGCTCGGTTTCGATGTGATCGCGGGCGACGACGTCGGCGAGCTCGTCGGCGGCTCCGAGCGGGAGACGGACCTCTCCGTCCTGGAGAAGAGCCTCCACGAACAGGGGGAGAATCCGAAGGCGTACGACTGGTACCTCGACACTCGGCGGTACGGAAACGTGCAGCATGCGGGGTTCGGAATGGGCGTTGACCGGCTAATCCACTGGATCTGCAAACTCGATCACATCCGCGACGCGATCCCGTTCCCGCGGACCCCGGCGCGGTTCACCCCGTAGGTCCGAGGCGCCTCGCCCACAGAGGTATGCTGCCGGGCGTCAGTGCGACGTTGATCGCAAACAAATCGATGATCAGGAGTAGCCAGGCGGCATTTCGTCGACCTGAAGTTGTCAGCCGAGGAGGACGCTCAGCCTTTAACTGGGAATGGGATTCCTCATCTTCGGGACGGGGAAATGGACGCGCTCACGGAACTTGCCGAGGAGCACGCGGACTTCGTCGAGAAGCTGAGCGAGCTCGAGGCCGCCCTCGACGAGATGATGGAGAGCCACGCCGCCTCCGACGAAGACATCGAGCTCGTCGAGGAGTCGATCCGGTTCTTCGAGGAGGAACTGCTCCCCCACTTTGAGCGCGAGGAGAAACATCTCCTCCCCGCCCTGGAGAGGAAGATCGGACGGTTCGGCACGCTCGTGAACGTCGTCGCGTACGAGCACGACGAAATCCGGCGGGAGGTTCACAAGATCAAGGAGGCCCTCGCGGCTCTCCAGGCGAAACGGCCGGCGCCGCACCTCGCGGAAATCGAGGAGCTGAACCGTCACGTTGTTTTCACCGTCCAGTTTCTCTGGGATCACTTCCGCAAGGAGAAGACGAGCCTCTTCGCGACGGCCCGAGAGGTGTTGAGTCCCGAGGAGCTCGAATCAATCGGCGTCCACTTGAGCGGGTAACTCCCTTCTTCGGGCGGCACGAGGCAAGCTGCCTCCGGGTACGCTGGAGACGATCCGAGCGCGGCTAGCGGGCCGGTGACGCGAGGCCCCGGCGGATCCGCGCCGCCTGTTCCTCAAGCTCCGCGCGATCCGCGATCCGCCCGAATCCGGGGGTCGGGCGGAGGCCGAAGCCGTCTCCCGCGAACCGCGGGATCAGGTGCAGGTGGGTGTGGAACACCTCCTGGCCCGCCTCCTCCCCGTCCGCGAGGTACATGCTGACCGCGTCGCATCGAAGTCCGCTGTGTCTCAACGCGAACGAGATTTCCCGCGCGGCTTCGAAGACAGGCCCCGCCTGGCCCCGAGGGAGATCCTCCAGGAACGCCGCGTGGGCCTTCGGGATCACGAGCACGTGTCCCGGATTCATCGGCTGGATGTCCATGAACGCGAGGGTGTCCGCGTCCTCCCGGACGATGCTCGCCGGGGCCTCCCGCCGAACGATCGTGCAGAAGATGCAATCGCCGCTCATCGTTGGATCACTGGCGTTTCGCCGACGGCCCGAGGATCCGCTCCGCGATAATGAGCTTCTGGATCTCGTTCGTGCCCTCGTACAGTCCCAGGACGCGGGCGTCCCGGAAGTATCGTTCCACGTCGAAATCCCCGCTGAACCCGTACCCGCCATGAATCTGAATCGCGCGGTCCGTCACGCGCATCGCCATCTCCGCGCCGAACAGCTTCGCCATCGAGACCTCCTTCGTGTTGTCAAGCCCGAGGTCCCGGAGCTGCGCGGCTCGCAACGTGAGGAGGCGCGCGGCCTCGACTTCCGTCGCGCTCTCCGCGATCATCTCCCGGATGAGCTGGAAGTCCCCGATCGGGCGGTTGAACGCCTTCCGCTCTTGCGCGTACTTCGTCGCCGCCTCGAGCGCCGCCCGCGCGACGCCGACGGCGCCCGCCGCGATCCCGAGGCGGCCGTTGTTCAGTGTTCGCATCGCCTGCTCCCACCCGTTCCCGCGCTTCCCGACGAGGTGGTCACTCGGGATCCGGCAATCCTCGAACGCGAGGTCCGCGGTCGGGCTCGCCCGGAGGCCGAGCTTCGTCGTCGTCTCGACCTTCGTGACCGTGAACCCGGGCGTCCCCTTCGGCACCATGAAGCACGAAAGGCCTTCGTGTCGCTTCGTCCCCGGCTCCCGTGCGTACACGAACACGTAGTCCGCAATCGACCCGTTC
>DATESQ010000010.1:0-9578 GCA_035283985.1 Thermoplasmata archaeon
CCGTGTGCGCGCCACATCCTTGCCGCAGAGTTCGCAAATCAAGGAACTCAGTCCATAAAACCTAAATAAGGCTTGCCGAATATATAGCCTCCGCGCTTCTGGAGCTCAGTGACACCCGATGGACGACGATAACCAGATCCGCGAATTTCACGAAAAGCTGTCTGACCGCATTGCGGTTCTTGAGGACAAGAACGACAAGCTCGCCGAGACGTCGCGCCGGATTGAGGGGGAGAAGCGGTTCGCGGAGACGGAGCTCCTCCGGCTGCAGAAGGAGATCAAACGGCTGAAGGCGGAACTCGACCGCCTCAAGGCGCCCCCGCTGATCATCGGCTCGATCCGCGACGTCCTCGCGGACGGTCGCGTCGTCGTGAAGAGCTCGACGGGACCGGACTTCATCGTCAACACGGCCGAGTACATCGCGAAGGAGAACATCGTCGTCGGCGCGCGCGTCGCGCTGAACAAGCAGACCCTCGCAGTGATGGGCGTCCTGCCGCCGTCACTCGATCCGATCGTGATGAGCGCGGAGATCATCGACAAGCCCGATTCCACGTACGAGGACATCGGGGGCCTCCTGGACCAGATCCGCGAAGTGCGGGAGGCCGTGGAAGACCCGCTCCTGAAGCCGGACCTCTACCGAACGGTCGGCATCGAGCCGCCGAAAGGGGTCCTCCTCGTCGGGCCTCCGGGGACCGGAAAGACGCTCATCGCGAAGGCCGTCGCCCAGCGGACGAACGCACGGTTCATCCGGCTCGTCGGATCGGAGCTCGTGCAAAAGTACATCGGCGAGGGCGCGCGGCTCGTGCGGGAGCTGTTCCAGATGGCGCGCGAAAAGGCGCCGTCAATCGTGTTCATCGACGAGCTCGACAGCATCGGCGCGAAGCGCCTCGAGATCGCGACGAGCGGGGACCGCGAAGTCCAACGCACCCTGATGCAGTTCCTCGCCGAGCTCGACGGGTTCAATCCCCTCGGCAACGTGAAAATCATCGGCGCAACGAACCGCCCGGACATTCTCGACGAGGCGTTGCTCCGGCCCGGCCGGTTCGACCGGATCATCGAGATTCCGCTTCCGGACTCCGTCGCGCGACGGGAGATCTTCAAGATCCACACGCGAAAGATGTCGATCGACCCGGAGGTCGACTTCGCCGCCCTCGCGACCCGCGTGGAGGGCGCGACGGGCGCGGACATCAAGGCGATCGCGACAGAGGCGGGCATGTTCGCAATCCGCGACGAGCGGACCGTCGTGGACATGCACGACTTCCTCCGCGCGGTCGAGAAGGTTCTCGCGCGGGAAACGGAGAACGTCGGCGAGCCCGGCGCGATGTTCGCCTAGGCCTCGCCCTTCGCACCGGCCCCGGATTCCCTCTCGAGCAGCTCGTTCGCCTTCCGCACGAGGCGTTTCGCCTCGCCCGTTGGGATACCCGCGGCGGACGCGACCTCTTTCGGTGACGCGCGGGCAAGGCGCTCGATGGAGCCGAATCCCGCGGCGCGGAGCTGGGCCGCCTTCGCATGGCCGATGCCGGGGATGTCCTCAACGCCGACTCTCCGTCGCGGCGTCCGCGAGCGCAGAGCCCGATATCCGACGGCGGCGACGACTACGAGTGCGGCTGCTAACCCTCCGTAGAGTGCAATCGCGAGGAACGGGTTTTGACATTCCGCGGGCACGCGTTGCGGGATCTGGACGTCGACGGTCGCTTCTCCCCAGCCCTCGGATGAGGGGCTGCGAACCGCGGTCGTCGGCTGTGACGTGCCGAAGGGCTCGACCGTGACGCGAATCGTGTCACCTTCGTTGTGCGTGGGCTCGCCCGACGCCGCGCTGTGAAGGTGCAGAAGGATCCGATAGCGGCCCTCGTAGTCCGTGACGCCGGTCACGTTCGCTCCCGCGGCGGCTGCCGTCACGTCCGACGCGCGGACCGTGACCCCGCACGCGGGCGCACCCATCTGATCCGTGATACGACCCTTCACGAAGAAACGATGGTCCGGGTCATGTGTGGCTCGAGCGGCCGCCGAGAACACGAGGACTGTGGCGGCGAGAAGGGCGATCGCCGCGATGGCGATTCGACGTCGAGGCATCACTTACCTCCCTCCGGGAGGTCCATCTCGACCTCGATCACGAACGCGCCTACGTAGCTGCACGACTTGCAGTGGTACTTGTACCCGGTGATCAGACCTGCCTCGTAGTAGAGGTCCGTCCCGCGACACTGCGGGCAGACGAGGAGGCGCACAGAGGCAACGATGGGGACCCGCAGAATAAAGGTTCCCAAGATGTCCCGTCCAACATGTGAACGCTCCTTCGAACCACGCACCATAACCTTTATTGAGGTCCGCTTCTCTGGCAACGACCTACGATGGCTCGACGTCTTCGGGACAGTCGGAATGCCTTGTCGCCGCTCTACCAGGTCCTCATCCTGGCGGTCGCGTCGGCAATCGCGATCGGCGCCTATCTCCAGTTCTTCGTTGCGCGGCCGCCCACGGTCGGACGGTCCTTCGGCGCCGAAGTCGGCGACATCGTTGAAGTCGCGTACATCGGGACGTTCGAGGACACCGGCAAGGTGTTCGACACCTCGTACCAACGCGTTGCGGAGGACAACGTGACGTTCCCCAAGGCGGCCTCGTTCGAATGGCGGGGGGTCTGGTCGAGCTTCTCGTTCACCGTCGGCAGCCCGACGGGCGCCGTCCCCGGGTTTGACGAGGGCGTCCGCGGGATGGTGGCTGGTGAGACCCGGCGGATCGTCGCCCCCCCGGAGAAGGGCTATGGCCTTCTCGACCCTTCCAAGGTCTTCGAGCGACCGCTCCTGCAAGAGGTCCCCGCGCGCGAGGTGATGAATACGAGCGCGTTCAACGTCCGATTCCGCACCCCCGCGCAGAACGACCAGGTCGTCACGGATCCGTTCTGGAAGTGGAACGCGACGGTGAAGGTGACGAACAACATCGTCACGGTCACGCACAGCCCGTCAATCGGAGAGAGGCTCCGGCCGTACGGGGCATGGGACGTGGTCGTCGAGGCGATCGACGATTCCGCGAGCGACGGCATGGGCATCATCTATGTCCGCCATCTCCTACGATCGGACGACGCGGGGAACGTCCTCGGGAAGGAGGAGTTCGGGACGTTCACGGTCTTGAGCGTCGACCTCGAACGCGGCATCTACATCGCGAACTACAACCGCGAGGTCGTGGGTCGGACCCTCGTGTTCGACGTCACGCTCTCCGGCATCGTGCGCCGGTAGGGGGCGGGCGGATCGCCTCTCTCGGCGACGCGATCGCGTCCATCCTCCTGCCTCTCGGCGTGACGGGCGCGCTCGTCGCGATCTTCCTGATCTTCATGGTCGATGCGGCGGTCTTCCCCGCGCTCCCAGAAATCCTCATCGTCCTGTTCTACTTCTCGTATCCCCGGTTCGGCGTCGACGCGGTCGCCTGGGCCGTGGCTCTCCTCGCCGTGGGCGTCGCGGGGGACCTCGCGGGGAATTTCACGCTCTACTGGTTCGTCCGCAACGCGCTCCAGAGGAGGAACCGCATGCCGAAAATCATCGAGCGGGCGATGCGGCGGTGGACCTCGTTCCTCCTCGTGCGAGACGAGCGCGTTATCCTCCTGAACCGGATCGCACCGATCGTTCCTCTGACGGGCGCCTTCATCGCGGTGTGCCACTGGAGCCTGCGGCGGGCCCTCCTGTACGTCGCGATTGGCGGGGCTGCGAAGTACGCGGCGCTCCTCGTGCTCGCGGGGTGGCTCGGGGTCACGTTCTCGTCGGAAACCGCGCAGGTCGGCACCCTCATCGTCATCCTCGTCCTCGTCGCTGCGAGCGCGATCGCGGGGCGCCTTCGCCGGAGGTCCGCGAAGGGGGCAGCGCCGTGACGCCGGCCATGTCCGTGATTATTCCGACGTGGAACGAGGCCCGCTATTTGCCGCGACTCCTCGAATCCCTTCGTGCGCAGACGGTCCACGGCTTCGAAGTCATCGTCGCCGATTCGGGAAGCATGGACGGCACTGTCAATATCGCAAGGGCGGCGGGTGCAACGGTCGTCCAAGGAGAGCGGAAGGGACCCGGCGAAGGGCGGAATCGGGGTGCGCGCGCGGCGATCGGCGACGTGCTCCTGTTCGCGGACGCGGACTGCCTCCTCCCGCCGACCCTTGTCGAACGTGTCTTCGCCAGGCTCAAGGATCGGACCGTCATCGGTGGCGCGACCGCGTTTGCGCCGGAGAACGGCACACGGTTCGAGCACGTCCTGTTCCGCGCGGCGACCGCGTATCAGAGGGTGATGACAGAGTGTGGGTTCCCGCACAACGCGGGCTATTGCTTCTTCTTCCGGCGGGCGGCGTTCACCCGCCTCGGAGGCCTCCGAGAGGACATGCTCCTCAACGAGACGCACGACATCGCGATGCGGTCGCGGTCCCTCGGCCGCTTCGTGTTCCTTCCCGTCGTCGTTGAGACCTCAATGCGTCGATTCCGAAAGTTCGGATACGCGCGGACGATCTTCGTGGAGTACATCGCGTCGACCCTGATCTACTACGTCACCGGGCGCACGCCGTCGGAGCGATTCCGGCCGAAGCCGGCTCGCTAGCCCGCGAGGTCCGAGTAGACGGTTTCGAGGCGTTCCGTGCAGCGGTCGATGGAGTACGCGAGCGCTGTCTGCCGTGCGTTCTCCCGCATCTCGTCGCGGTGCTCGAGGGTCTGGAGCATCGCGCGGGCCGCGGCCCGCGGGTCGCTCGGGTCGAAGAGGAACCCGTTCCGGCCGTCCTCGATGAACTCAGGGATCGCCCGCGCGTTCGCGCCGGCGACGGGCTTTCCTGTCGCGAGGGCCTCGAGGACGACGAGGCCTTGCGTCTCAAAGCGCGAAGCCGTAACAAAAGCGTCGCACGCCGCGTAGTACTTCGGCAGCTCCGCGTCAGGGACGAAGCCCGTAAAGATGATCTCGCCAAGGAGCCCGCGCTTCCGCACGAGATCGTAGTAGCGGTCCATGTACGGGCCGCTCCCGACGATTAGGAGCTTCGCGTCCGGGTTCTCCTTCCTTACGTGGGGGAACGCGTTGATCACGGTCGAGAGGTTCTTCTCCGGCGAAATCCGGCCGACGTGGAGAAACACGTCATGGCCGTTCAGACCCCACTGCGACCGCACGCTATACCCGTTGAGCCCCGGGTGGAAGCGGTTCGGATCGATCCCCGTCGGTATCACGCCGCTGATCCGTGCAGTCGGCGCGAGGCTGAGGACTTCCCTCAGAATGGCCCGCGTCGGGACGACGACGCCCGCGCAGCGGTTCAGGAAGACTCGGAGGTAGAGCCGGAGCCCCCGCTCCAGGAGATGGAGGTTCAACCCGATCGGGGAGTAGAACGGCATCGCTTCCTGGACGAGGGTGTGGTACGTCTGGACGAACGGGGTCTTCGTCGCCCAAGAGCACCAGATCCCCTTGATCCCCATGAACCCGATTCCGTGGCTGTGGATGATGTCGAGGTCGAGCGCGTTCACTTCGTCGATCTCGTGCCCGGGGAAAATCGCGAGGCGGTACCCCGGGTACCGTCGGAACGCTTTCGCCTTCACGTAGAAGGTGTTCGGCTCCGTGTGGTGGCCATTGCTCGGGTCCTCCGGCGCGAACACGAAGACCCGGTGGCCACGCGCCTCGAGCTCCCGCCGCGTCGTGAGAACGGAGTTCACGACACCGTCGACCGTCGGAAGGTAGGAATCCGTGAACAGCGCGATCCGCAACGACATTCAGGCCCCTCGCACAATCCGACGTACTTTCCGCAACACGTCCGCTGGCTCCTCCCCCAGGATCCGCATCATTGCTTCCTTCCCGACGGCCCCGCGGTCTGCGATGACGTCGGGAACTCTCCCCAGCCTCCGAATCGCCTGTTCCGTGCCCCACTCCATCGTCGAGGCCCCCCGCGGCTCCCGTTCCCGGGCGAAGGTCCCAAGGGCGAAACCCATTTTCTTAAGACGCGTCCGATTTTTCTCCCTGTATTTCAAGTTTATGGCCGATCGGAGACGGGGGTCGTACCGCATCGCCGTGAGGATAATCCGGGCCACGTGGCGGGAGGCGCCGAACCGGGCAGGGCCTGTGGCCTGGAGTCGCTCACCGACCCGGATGATCCGGCCGGCTAGGGCGCACACGTCTGCGAGGGACGTCGCGCCGGGGAGGGCGTAGCCCAGGTTGACCCCGACCTCCGGGGTCCATGCGAGGGGGATGATCCGGGCTGCGACGGCGGCGCCGTCTTCGACCGCGCGAACGATCCCGTGACGGTCCACGATCGCGTGGCTGTTCACGATCTCCACGCCGTGCCCTGCGCGGTACGCCGTCGCGAAGCCCATCGCGACGCGTTGCCGGCCGCGCTCGATCGCCTCCCGAAGCGGGTCGCCCGCCGTGAGAAACGCGGTGATCGACGCCCCGAGGGCGCACCCGCTTCCGTGAAGCTCCTTCGGGTATCGGTAGCTCCGATACTCCGTGAAGCGACCTTCGTGATACAGGAGGTCGACGAGTTCGCCGCGGAAGTGGCCGCCCTTCACGAGGACCGCGCCCGCGCCGAGGCTCGAAATCCGCCGCGCAGCGATGCGGGCATCCGCGAGGGACCGCACGCGGCGCCCGCTGAGCCGTTCTGCCTCGTACCGGTTCGGCGTCACGAGATCCGCGCGCGGAAGGAGTTGGCGAGACAGGGCGGCGGCGAGGTCCCGCGTCTCGAGGGAGGCGCCGACGGTCGCAACCATCACGGGATCCACGACGATGGGGAATCGGGAGCCCTCGAGCGCGTCCGCAACGGCCCGCACGATCTCCGCCGAGTACAGCATCCCTGTTTTCGCCGCACCGATCGCGAAGTCGGAGAGGACCGCGCGGAGCTGGGCCGTGACCTCGTCGACGGGGAGCGGAAAGATCGAGTCGACGGAACGGGTGTTCTGGGCCGTCACGCACGTGACAACGGAGCAACCGTGGACGCCGACGGCGGCGAAGCTCTTGAGGTCCGCCTGGATTCCCGCACCGCCTCCGCTGTCGCTCCCCGCGATCGTGAGGGCGCTCTTCATCTGCCGACCGAATCAGGTGTCTCCCATAAAGGTTGGTTGCCCAGGCGGCGAACGTTTATGAGTCCCCCCCTCATCGCCCGCGCCACGTCCACCAAAGTCCGCAGTGGCCACATCGTCTTCGACCGGTCTGTCACGTGGAAGAAGCTCGTGCCCGCGTTCCGGCCGATGTACCTGAAGTTCCTCGAGGAGAGCGAGCAGATGCCGCAGGACCCGGAGATCCTCATGGTCCTCATCGAGGAGAACCTGCGGGACCTGAAGGCGAACCGGAAGCCGGAGGGGTTCAACCGCGAGGGGACGATGCGGATGATCTTCCCGATCTCGGATCGGACCGAATTCTACCTGTATAGCCGCTCGAAGCCGACGGACATCGCGCGGGTCACGGAGCAGGTGAGCCGCGTGCTCCAGAAGTACCGGCTCAAACACGCGGTCGAGTGGGACAAACTCCACGCGTTCGCGGACGACAGGTAAGCTCGCGAGCTGTTCACCGGAGCGGGACCTCTTCGAGCGTGAAGTACTCCGCTCCCTCTGGGGTGAGGACGCTCTTCATCAGGCGCACCCGATCGACGGTCGCCGCGCCGAACGCGTCCCTCGAACGTGCCCCGAGGACCGCGCGGACCGCGTCGAGGCCATGCCCGCCCCTCACCCGCGCGACCGTCACGTGGGGGGAGAACTCGCGGCGCTCCCGCGGGAAGCCGAGGGACTCGAGCCGATCCTCCAGACGTCCCGCAATCGCGACGAGCCGCTCGCCGCCCTCGATCCCGACCCAGAGGACGGTCATCCGCCGGAGGTTCGGGAACGCGCCCGTGCCTATGAGGCGGATCGAGAACGGCGGTATTCCATCGACGGCGGCTACGATGGCCTCCACAATCTGCGGGATCAGGCTCTCGTCCGTGTCTCCGAGGAACTTCAGCGTGAGGTGCACGACCTCGGGCCGCACGAGTTTCAGGGGCGCGCTCGTGGCCTTCAGCTCGCGGAGCAGAGTGGCGATTGCCTCGAGGTTCGGGAGGTCGACCGCGATGAACGCACGGAATGCGATCTCTCACTCCTCCTTCGTCTTTCGGAACATCCGGTCCTTCACATCGATCCGGCCGCGTGCGTAGCCTTCGCGGATGCTGAGGGCCATGAGCTGCTCTGCGTCGTCCTCCGTCGTCCCGAGCTTCTCGGCCATCGTCGCGGCGCTCACCTCGCCATAGCCCTCCATGAGGGCGCCGACCTGCCCTAGGCCGCGGTCCCGCCGCTCCGCCTGGGTGTAGAGCCACGCGAATAGGATGCCAGGCACGAACGCGATCCCCGCGCACAGGCCAGCGGCGGGGGCGAGGGCCCCGGTCGTACCCCCGGAGAGAGCCGCGAAGGCGCCGATCACCGAGAGGATGCCCGCCGCAACCACACCGCCGACCCCGAGGAGGAAATAGGCGAGCTTCGGACCCCGCGTCGCGGCTCACCCCATGACCGTCGTCCCGTGGAACCGTTCGCCGGCGATCGCCTTCCGGAGCTCGGCGAGGTCGCGGCCGTCGACGACGAGGAGCGGGATCCTCGCGCGGGCGACGACGCTAGCGCCAACAGGGTCGAAGACGATTGCGGGCCCCGCTCGATCGTGGCCCTTGCCCGTGAGGTCGACGAGCTGCGCGTACGTCATCGTCTCGAAGCGACGTGCGGTCCGGTCCACCTTAGGATCCGCGGAGTATACACCATCGACGGACGTCGCGTTCACGAGGCGGGCCGCCCCGACGGTCCTCGCTAGGGAGGCCGCGACGCGATCCGTCGTCCAACCTGGCGCGGTTCCCGCCATGACAACGATGTCGTATCGACGCGTGAGGCGAGTCGCCTCCGTGTACGTCCTCGCGGGCTCCAGGTTCGACTTGCCCCGAAGGGCGATGCCGAGGAGACGCGCGTTCATCCGCGTAATCTCGATCCCGAGCTCGTCGAGTCGACGTTCCTTCGCGCCGAGGGCGCGGCCCGTCTCGATGTAGAACCGCGACACCTTACCGCCGCCCGTTACGGCGAAAATCCTGAACTCCTTAGAGAGGTCCGAGAGGAGGCGGGCGAGGTCCGCGATGTACGCGTGATCTCCGTCCCCGGGGACGAGAACGGAGCCGCCGATGGAAATCACGACCCGGTCCATTGCGACCGCGTGCGAATCTCCGCCCCTCGGAAATACCTTCCTTTGCTCGAACTCCATCGCGGCAGTTTCTCGTGAGGCCGGTCCTCACGATCACCGCACTCCCCATCTATTCGATGCGCCTGGGTCGAGTTTGGAAGCCCGGAACGCGTGGTGAGGCACAAGGGCGCTCCGCAGCCGCAGTTTCAATCATGACGCGAAACCACGCCGGACCGTTCAGCAGCCGGAGACCGCGAGATGCTCAGCGGTCCGACTGGGAAATCCTCATAACCGGGCGTCTCTTTGGTCCCGCGGCCATGGCGGAAACGCAGACCAAGATGTCCAATATAGACAAGTACCGGTTCCGACGGGCCCTCGAAGCAATCGAGCAGGCCCAGGGGCGCGGCACGGAGCTCGTCTCCGTGTACGTCCCGCCAGACCGGCCGATCTTCGACGTCACGAACTACCTCCGGGGC
>DATESQ010000011.1:0-5829 GCA_035283985.1 Thermoplasmata archaeon
CGTGTACGACCAGGTCGCGGGCGGGTTCCACCGGTACTCGACGGACGCGATGTGGATCGTCCCGCACTTCGAGAAAATGGCGTACGACAACGCCGCGCTCTTGTCGAACTACGCGAAGGCGTGGGCCGTGTTCCAGGACGCGCGGTTGAAGGAGGCCGCGGAGGGAATCATCGCGTGGACGAACACGGTCCTGAGTGATCAGGTCCACGGCGGGTTCTACACGAGCCAAGACGCGGACGTCGGGCCCGGCGATGACGGGGACTACTTCACATGGACCCTCAAAGAGGTCCGCGAGGTGTGCACGCCCGAGGAGACAACGGCCCTCGCGTGGCGGTACGACATCGCGGAGCGGGGCGAGATGCACCACAACCACGCGAAGAACGTCCTCTATGTCGACAAGGAGATCCCCGAGGTCGCAAAGGAGACCGGATGGCTCGCTGAGAAAGTGGAAACACTTCTAAAGAGCGGGCTCAAGAAGCTCCGCGCCGGCCGCGAAAAGCGACAAGCGCCCTTCATCGACACGACGAGTTACGCGAACTGGAACGCGATGTACATAGGCGCGTACTTCGACGCGTATCGGTTCCTCGGGCGGGAGGACTGCAAGACCTTCGCCCTGAAGACCCTCGATCTCCTATGGTCGGCCCTGTGGGACCCGGGGCGTGGAATGCATCACCAGTCGGCGAACGGCGAACGGCGGATCACGGGACTCCTCGACGACCACGTGCAGATGGCGGTCGCAATGCTCGACGCACACGAGGTCACCGGGGACGCGACGTGGCTCCGGCGCGCGGAGGACGTGATGCGGTTCGCGCTCGCGCACTTCTGGGACGAGCGGGACGGCGGATTCTTCGACCTCCACGACACCTCCGAATCCCGGTCCCTCGCGTTCCTCATGGCGATCAAGCGGAAGCCAATCGAGGACTCACCGAGCCCGTCGAGCAACGGCGTCGCGGCGCTCGTCCTCCAGAGGCTGCATCACCTCACGGGCAACGACGAGTACCGGCTCCGCCATGACCAGCTGATCCGCGCCTTCGCGGGCGAGGCCGCTCGGACCGGGGGCATCTTCTCGGGCGCATACTTCAACGCCGCGGAGCAGTGGCTCTATCCGCCCGCACAGGTCGTGATCGTGGGCCCGCGGGACGACGCGACGGTCAAGGCCCTCCACACCGCCGCGATTGCGACGTTCAGCCCCGGAAAGACCGTCCTCGTCGTCACTCGCGGCGACGCGTTCGTCCCCGCGGCGGTCGAACCGATGCTGAAGTCGAAACCCGCTTCCGGGGGGCCTGTCGCCTTCGTGTGCAAAGGGATGTCGTGCTCGCCGCCTACGTCCGACCCGCAAAAGCTACGAGCCCTCCTCTGAGACCGCCACCGCTCTCGGAAAGATACTTACGAAGACCGCCATTCCGTCTCCTCTCCGGGGATTGAGCGTTGACCCACTCCGCCAAAGGAAAAAAGAAACTCACGGCCGAGGACCGTGATTTGATCCAAGTGGCAGAGGACACGCTCCGCCGAACGTACCGACCCGGGCGACACACCGTGTCAGCCGCTTTACGCACCGCCTCCGGGCGGATCTACGCGGGCATCAACATCGAGACGACCCACGGCCCGTGCGCGGAACCTGTCGCGATTGGAGCGGCATTGACGAACGATGATAGGGCCATCGAGGCGATTGTCGCGGTCCGACAGCGACGGAACGGATACGAGGTCTTGCCGCCATGCGGGACGTGCCGCCAGATCTTGATCGACTACGCGCCCGATGCGATCGTCATCCACCCGAGCGGGCGCGGACTCGCAAAGGCCCGGGCAAAGGACCTCCTTCCGGGGGCATACCTCTCGTTTGACTGAAGATGCGGCTACTGCGCAATCTCAGCCTCGATCGCCTTGCGGAACTCCGACGGGATCGGCCGCGACTTCTCCGTCCGATAGTCGTACGCGACCTGCACGCTCTCGCCGTCCGCGACGAGGCGGCCTTCCTCCTTCACGCGAATCTCGTACTTGAGCATAAACGACGACTCGCCGATGCGGCCGGGCCACACCCGGACGAGGACGGTCTCGCCCCACGACACGGGGGAACGGAAGTTGCATGTCGCGCTCGCGAGGATGATCTCAAACTCGTCGAGCCGCCGCTTCCCGGCGATCTTCAAGTAGTACTCCGTGCGGGCCTGCTCCATGAACGAGAAGTACACGGCGTTGTTCACATGGCCCATCGCGTCGACGTCCCGAAAGCGTGTCTTGATCTCCGTCTCGTACGCCATCTCAAGTCCCTCAGAACTTCCCGTCCAGCTCGTCCCGCAGGTCGAACGTCACGCGCTTCATTGGGTCGGCCGTCATGTCCTTGAGCGCGGGAAGGGACTTCTTCGCGAGGGACGCGTAGCCCCGCCATGAGAGCTCGATCCGCAGCCGGTGGTGGTCCTGGACCTCCCCGATGACCCGCGCGGGCACGCCGACGGCAATGCTGTTCGGCGGGATCACCACGCCTTCCGGGACGACCGCGCCCGCCGCGAGGATCGTCCCCTTCCCGAGCTTCGCGTGGCTCGTAATAATCGAGCCCATGCCAACGAGGCACTCGTCCTCGACAACGCACCCGTGGACGATCGCGCCGTGGCCGACCGTCACGCGGTTCCCAATGATGCACGGATTCCCGACGTCGTTGTGAACGATCGCGTTGTCCTGGATGTTCGACGTTTCGCCAATCACGATCGCGTCGAAGTCCCCTCGAATCACGACGCCGTGCCACACGCTCGAACCCGGTCCGATCGCGACATCACCGACGACGGTCGCGGTCCTTGCGACGTAGATCATTGCGGCTGCCAATCCAAAGAGGGATTCAAGCGTTTCGGACTCGCGGCGGATCCCGCCGAGACACAAAAGGCTTTAGCGAATCGACCCCGGCACATGCGCCGCCGTAGGACCGCGAGCCCTGGTTTCCCGTAGCACGACCCACACAATCACGCCGGAGGAGAACGTCAGCGCCGCCGTGAGGAGCATGGCTGCGTCGAGGCCAGAGGCGTCCGCGAAGAGCCCCACGACGACCGCCCCGACCGCGAACCCCAGGTCCCTCCAGAAGCGGTACACTCCGAGGGTCCCGCCCCGTGCCTCTGGACGCGCAAGATCGCTCACCGCGGAGAGGAACGTCGGATACACCATCGCGGTCCCGACCCCGAGGAGGAGGCTCGCGGTGATCCATCCGAGCAAGTCGCTCCCGAGCACGAATACAACGAAGCCCACGGCCTGGACCCACATGCCCGAGACGAGCAAAGGCTTCCGCCCGATCCGATCGCTCAGTGGGCCCGTTGCGACTTGCAACACGCCCCAGCTCAATGGATATAATCCCGCGACGAGGCCGATTTCCTCGGCGCGTAGGCCCCCCGCCGCGAGGAAGAGCGGGAGCAAGCCCCACGCGACCCCGTCGTTCAGATTGTTCACGAGGCCGCCCTGTGAGCACGCGAAGAGGCTGCGATTCCGCCAGCTTGCCTCGGCGAATGTGGCCCGGAAGGCGGGCGCATCCGACCCGGCGTGTCGCTCGAGGTCCGCAAACGGTTTTGTTTCCCGGACGAGGGTCGCGGACACGGCGAGTCCGAGCCCCAAGGCGACGACCGCGATTCCGAAGGGGATCGGTCGAATCCCATAGACACCCGCCAGGTACCCTGTGAAGACTGCGGTGGCGCCGACCGCGGCGTATCCCGCAAACTCGTTCAATCCCATCGCGAGTCCCCGGCTGCGGGGTCCGACGAGGTCGATCTTGCTCAGGACGGTCATCGACCAACACAGACCCTGGTTCACGCCGAGGAATCCGTTCGCGAGGACGATCAGCCACCAGTGCGGGGGCGGCGCAAACATTAGGAGAATTGGCACCGGGATCCCCGCAAGCCAACCGGCGATAAGGACACGCTTTCTCCCTTGGACATCCGCGAGGCGTCCTGCCGCGGCGTTTGACACCGCCTTCACGACGCCGAACGAAACGAGGAACGTCAGGATTCCCGCCTGCGAGCCGATCAGGAAGACGTCTCGGCCGAGGATCGGCAGCAGCGTCCGCTCGACCCCGACCATCGCGCCCACGAATCCGTTCACAACGACGAGAAGGGAAAATTGCCTCCAATTCGCACGGAGCCCGAGCGTTGTCGACGTTTGCATCACGATGTGCCGCCGGACTCTCGCTCAACCTCGAGGCCCGCTGCCTTCCATGCGCTGAACCCGCCATCGAGCAGCATCACGTTCCGGTAGCCCCTGCGGGCGAGGACGGAAATCCCCGCCGTCGACCGGTTCCGCGTCTCGCAGTGGACGACGATCGGGCTGTCCTCCCGGATGTTGAGCGCCTCGAGCGGCAACTTGCCGTTCTCGATATGCACCGCGCCGGGGATATGGCCATCCGCCCACTCGTCATCGAACCGGACGTCGATCACGACGGGGGCGCGTTCGGATCCGAGGCGGTCCTGCAACGCAATCGGCGAAATTGTCTCGATCCGCGTCACGGGAAAGCCGGCGGCCGTCCATCCCCTCAGGCCGCCCTCGAGGTACCCGTGGAGGTTGTCGAACCCGATCCGGATGAGTTCGCGAACGGCGCCTTCCAGATCGTCGGGTCCCTTCACAACGAGGACGAGCGGCGTCCCAAAGGGAATCAGCCATCCCGCCCACGTCGTCAATCCCGCGTCCAGGGCGATCCCATACGCGCCGGGGATGTGGCCGTGCGCGAAGTCCCGGGGCGGACGAACGTCCAAGACGGTACCGCCACGATCGATCCAATCCCTGATCTCCGACGGCGGACGAGGGGCGACCGCGGGAAGCCCGCCAAGGACCTTGGGGCCGCGACGGTTGATCGGACGGAGCTCGCGGAAATAAACGGGGAACGATGAGAGACCTTCGAGTGCGCGGGTGACGAAATGGTCCTCGGTCTGGGGCTGACACAACGGGTTCCGCTTGCGCTCGAGGCCGATCGTGGTCGTTCGCTCCTCGGACGCGGGCGCCGCGCAGAAGGATCCCGCGCCGTGGGTGGGACACACGACGACCTCGTCCGGGAGGGCGAGAAGGCGGTCATGAATCGTGTGGTACAGCTTGCGGGCGAGCGACTCCGTCACGTCCTGCCCGAGGAGATCCGTCCGGGCGGCGCCACCGACAATCAACGCGCCTCCGCTGAACAGTGCGATGGGCGCTCGCCCCGCGCCGTCGAGGGTAAACGAGATGTGTTCCGGCGTGTGACCCGGTGTGGACATCACGCCGATCTCGAGCTCGCCGAGGGGAAGGCGGTCACCATCGGACAGCGGGCGGTGTTCGAACTCGAGGCCTGCTTCCGCACTCGCCCCGATCTCCACGCCAATGCGTGCGGCGACCTCTCGCGCACCGGAGAGGAAGTCGTTGTGGAGATGCGTATCGAGGACGTGTGTGATTCTCACGCCCAGGCGGTTCGCGGCGGCAAGATACGGATCCACATCCCGCAGTGGATCGATGAGCACCGCCACCTTGCTCTGTCGCGAGCCCACAAGGTACGCGGAGTTCCCCAACCCGTCGTCGACGAACGATTGGATGAATGCGGACCCGCCGGACTCCGTTCCGGGGCGACGCGATTCGCCTCGGGTGTCGCCAGCCGTCATGCGATCACTCCAGATTCATCGTCACGCTCTTGATCCGCGTGTACGCGTCCACCGCGTCGATCCCCTGCTCGTGGCCAAGGGCGGATTGCTTGAACCCGCTGAACGGGGTCTGCGGGTACGTCACCGGGAACTCGTTGATCGACACGATGCCCGCCTCAAGGCGAGCCGCGACGCGGTGTGCCGTCCGCAGGTTCTGCGTCCAAATCCCCGCCGCGAGGCCGTACTCCGTGGCGTTCGCGGC
>DATESQ010000012.1:0-2021 GCA_035283985.1 Thermoplasmata archaeon
TGGCGTCCCCGGGGGACCTGGCGGAGGTCGCGGAGATCGGAGACGCCGTGGCGAAGAAGATCATCGCCGCCGCCCGCGAGGCCGCGGACGTCGGCGGCTTCGAGACGGGCGACGTCATCTTGGAGCGGCGGAAGAGCGTCGCGAAGCTCACCACCGGGTCGAAGGCCCTCGACGAGCTCCTTGGGGGCGGTCTCGAGACGCAGGCGATCACGGAGACCTACGGTGAGTTCGGCTCCGGGAAATGTTGCGGAGGCGACACGCCCGTGTTCTACTACAACGAGAAGCACCCCCACTTGGAGCCCATCGCGAGTGTCTACGAGAAGTACGCCGCGCGCTTTGCGGAGCAACCGTTCGAGAACGGGTTCGTCGTCCGGGACCTCTCCGTCGAGGTCCTCGGTCTCCCTTCGAGCGGCTTCGGAAGTACTCGCGCCGTCGCGCTCTATCGGGAGCGGGCGGAGGCCGTCTATCACATCCGCAGCTCACGCGGGGCCGAGTTTCGGG
The DNA here is from genome assembly GCA_035283985.1 of Thermoplasmata archaeon. GTDB lineage: Archaea > Thermoplasmatota > Thermoplasmata > RBG-16-68-12 > RBG-16-68-12 > EA-19. Next base: position 502 of record DATESQ010000012.1, read on the forward strand.
TCACGGGAGCGCACCGTTTTCTCACGGTCACCGATCAGGGGGTTCAGTGGGTTCCGGCAGCCTCGTTATCCGTCGGAGATCCAATTGGATGTCCGAAGCAGATTCCGATGTCACCGGGAGAGCTCTCTGACGACGACGCGTATTTCCTCGGCCTCTTCGTGGCGGAAGGCACGGGTACGCGTACCCTCTCGCTGTGCAACACGGACGAGAGGATCATCGAATGGACCCGCTCGTACATCGAACGCCGTTTTGGGTACTCCCCCAGAGTCCGTGTGGATCCGAAACGCCCCCACGTGAAGACGGTCCTTTTCAGGAAGCCGACCAAGGTTTTCCTGGGCACGTTGGTGGGGACACGCGCCGGCGCGAAGCATGTGCCCGATTTGGTTCTTGCCGCGAGGGAGAGTGCCGTGCGTCACTTTCTCGCCGGATACTGGGACGGGGACGGCTCGGTTGGACCGGTTGTCAGCGCCACGACGAAGAGCCAGCGGCTGGCGCATGGCCTTGCCTACCTGTTCGGTCAGCTCGGCGTCCGCGTCTCCGCCACAAAGAGGTTGAGCAAGGGGTCAGTCTTCTACGTCATTCATGTTGTCGGGTTTGACCGCGATGGCTTGAGCCTGCCGATGCTCACGAAGTCCGTTCCGGAAATCCATACGCGGAACTCCGCCCACGGCTACCCGACTCGGATTCCGCAGTACCTCGCCTTGGTCTACCGCCGGTCGCTCGGCGGTAGCCGCGGGCGACGGCGGAAGGCTGTCGGTCGCGCGAACAACAATTCCGAGACGTTCTACCACGTCCTCACCAGGAGCCGGTACGAGGACAAGACGATCAACGACGTCACGTTCGGCAAGGTCGCAGAGGCGTTCCTCGAGGGATACCACTTTGTGCAGGAAGCGGAAGGGCTGGTGCGGAACCTCGGGTCACTGTCCGACGCCGACTTCCGGCGTCTCGTCGATCTGCTCCCCTTTCCGTTTCAGGAAATCGCGGGCGATGTCGGCATCTCTCCCGCGGGCGCGCGCAACTACCTCTTCCGGGGTCTCCCGAAGAACCTCGCAGCGCGGACGCGGGTCCAGGAGGCCCTCGCGACGCGGCTGGCGGACCGTCGAAAGGTCCTCGAGGAGGCGTTCCCGCAGCTCCGGAACATCTACTCGCTCGCGTGGGACGAGATCGTCTCCATCGAGGAAAAACCACACGATGACTGGGTGTACGATTTCGTGGTTCCTGACGGCCACGCGTTCGTCGGCGGCGCGGTCCCCACGTTCATGCATAACAGCAACCTCGCACATCAGCTCGCGGTCAACGCGACACGGCCCGTGGATGAGGGCGGGCTCGGGGGCGACACCGTCTGGATCGACACGGAACAGACGTTCCGGCCCGAGCGGATCTCCTCGATGGCGGAGGCCCTGGAGCTCGACGTGGACAAGGTTCTCCAGAAGGTCCACGTCGCGCGCGCGTTCAACTCGCACCACCAGATGCTCCTCGTGGACAAAGCGAACGACCTCGCGAAGGACTTCCCCATCCGG
>DATESQ010000013.1:0-6886 GCA_035283985.1 Thermoplasmata archaeon
TCGGAATGTGTGGAAGAGGTTCCAGATCACGAGGATCCCGAGGAGGAACAGGACGTCACCGACCCGAGTCACGAGGAACGCCTTCTTCGCGGCGCTCGCGGCCTCGGGCTTGTAGTACCAGAACCCGATGAGGAGATACGAGCAGAGCCCCATGATTTCCCAGAAGATCAGAAGCTGGAGGAAGTTGTCCGCGCTCACGGTGCCGAGCATGCCCGCGACGAACAGCGCGATCTCCGCGTAGTAGCGGGGCTTCCCGGATTCCTCGTGCATGTAGCCGATTGAGTAGATTGCGATCAGCATCGAGAGGAACGAGACGAGGACCAGGAGGAGGGCGCTGAGATTGTCGATGAGAAGCGCGAACCCGATCGCGCCCTCGCCCGTGGCGGGGTCTCCCGGAATCCACGTGAAGCCATCGACCGTCTCCTCAATCGGCGCGCCGATCGCCCCGGCCTGGAGGACCTGGACGAGGTAGTACACGGAGAGGAGGAGGGAGACCGCGAGGGACCCGACGACGACGTGTGCCCCGCCTTCCGGAAGCCACCGCCCGATCAGCCCGACGATGACGAAGGCGATGAGGGGCGAACCCAGGATGAACCAGGCGAACCACGCGTTCTCGAGCGTCCTACCACCTCAGCAGCCGAATCTTGTCGAGCTCGACCGTTCCGTGGGACTCGAACAGCACGAGGAAGATCGCGAGGCCGACCGCCGCCTCGCCGGCGGCGATCGCGATCGCGAGGAGCGCGAATACCTGCCCCGAGGCGTCCCCGATGTACGACGAGAAGGCGACGAAGTTCAGGATCGCGGCGTTCAGGATGATCTCGATCGACATCAGGACGATGATCGCGTTCTTCCGGACGATGATCCCGTACAGCCCGATGCAGAAGAGGGCCGTCGAGAGGATCAGGTCGTATTCGACGGGGATCATCGCCCGTCCTCCATTTTCGCGAGGTACACCCCGCCGATCATCGCGCTTGCGAGGAGCACCGCGATGAGGATGATCGTGACCGCGTAGGAGGTGAAGAGCGTGTCCGCGATCCCGCCCGGACCCGCAACGGGCACTTCGTGGAGTTCGCTCACCCAGGGCCGGTCGACAAAGAAGAGGGAGAGGAGGACGAAGAAGACGACGAGGGACCATGCGATCAGGAAGCCCCGCCAGCTCACGGATTTCCCTCCTTGCCCGGCTCCGTTGCGGTTTCTGTCCGCTCAGGGGGCGTGACCTCCTCCATGATCTTGCGCCGAGTGAGCATGATACCGAAGACGAAGAGGACAGGGACTGCGCCAGCGTAGACGAGGATTTGGATCAGGAACACGAACTCCGAGAGCAGGATGAGATAGATCCCGCCGATCGTCACAAGGGTCATTGCGAGCCAGAACGCCGCGTGGACGAGCTTCTTCGAGGTCACGACGAGGATCGAGCCCGCGACCTCGAGAGCGGACAGAATGAGGAACGCCGCCAGTTGCCAGTCCACCGCCATCTTGCGACCCTCTTCATCGGATTCCGGCGGGCAAGGGGGCGAACGCGGCGAACACGGCGGCGAGGATGAGGGCGAGGAGCGCGAGCGGGATGAGTCGCTTCCATCCGATGTTCAGAATTTGGTCGATCCGGACGCGGGGCACGGACCAGGAGATCCAGACGAAGACGAGGAAAAGGAGGACGAGCTTGAGGAGGAACCACACTTCGTGGGGGATGATCGGAATCGGGACAACGGCGCCGCCCACGGATAGGTTCGCGGTGTACCATACGGGGCCGGACCATCCGCCGAAGTACAGGATTACGATGAGCGCGGAGCCCGCGATCGCACGAAGCCACTTGAAGCCGAACACGAGACCGAATCGCATTCCGGAGTACTCCGTAAGCCAGCCCTCGACGAGCTCCGCCTCTGCCTCGGGGATATCGAAGGGGATTCTCTCCATCTCCGCGATGATGGCCACGAAGAAGACGATGAAGCCGAGGAACTGCGGGATCGAGAAGATGTTCCACGCAGGGATCGAGAGCGGCCCGATCGTCAAGAGGGCGACCTCCTGGGCCCCCACGATGTCGATTACGTTCAGCGTCCCGGAATAGAACAGGAGTGCGATGACCGCGAGGAGGAGCGGGATTTCGTACGCCATGAGCTGCGCGGCGGCCCGCATCCCGCCGATCAGTGTGTATTTGTTGTTCGACGCCCACCCGGCGATGAGGATCCCGAGCGGCGCGAGGGAAAACGCGGCAAGGATGAACAGGAGACTCAACGGGACGTCCGCGATGAGGAACCCCTCGCTGAACGGGAGGGCGGCGAAGATCAGGATCGTGGACGAGGCAATGAGGACCGGGGCCGTGTGGAACATCGGAGAGTCCGCCTTCGCGGGGGTGATGTTCTCCTTTTGGAGGAGCTTCACGCCGTCCGCGACGTTCTGGAGCCATCCGAGGCCCTTGTGAGTCGGCTTGTTCCGCCGCTTCGCCCACCACGAGAACGGCCAGAACGGCAGGGACCATACGCTGATCATGATCCCGTAGCGGTCCTGGAGGCGGGAGTATGTCTTTCGTTCGATCCACATGAAGGTGAGGAGCATGACGGCCGCGGCCCAGGTGACCATGATCGTGATCGCGATGAGCCACGCGGAGAGATCGATCAGCCACGGCGCAAGGATCGCATCGCCGAGGCCCCGCAGCCCCTCGACCGGCGAGCCGGGAGGCGCAGCGCCCTTGATCGCGTCGGAAAGGATTCCCAGAATCCCGCCGATGAGCACGCGGCACAGCTCGAAGAGGTTTGGAGCGACGAGATGGCCACTCACTTGTCCATCTCCCCTACGCAGACGTCGACGCTCCCGAGGATCGCTACAACGTCCGCCATCTTGTTCCCCCGCAGCATGATCGGCGTCGCCGCCATCGTGCAGAATACGGGGCTCCGGATCTTCACGCGGTACGGCCGGTCGTCGCCGTCTCCGATCACGTAGAAGAGGGCCTCGCCACGGCTGTCCTCCGTTCGCGCGAACCCTTCGCCTTCCGCGCGCCGCGGCGCCTTCACCCGGTACGGTCCCTTCGGCGTCTTCGCGAGCGCTTCAAGGAGGATCTTGCAGCTCTCCCGCATCTCGTTGAACCGGCACACGAAGCGCGCATAGGAATCCCCGCCATCGCCGCCCCGCCACACCTGCGGCTCGAAGTCGATCTCGTCGTACGTCTCGTACGGCTCCTTCCTCCGAAAGTCGACATCGACCCCGCACGCCCGCAGGTTCGGGCCGGTGACGCCCCAGTTGATCGCGTCCGCCGCGGAGATTCGCCCTACGCCCTGCGTCCGCATCAGGAAAATTTTCGAGGAGTGCATGAGGGCCTCGTACTCGTCGAGCTTCTTCCGGAAGTGGGTCACGATCTTCTTGCAGTACTTGTCGAAGTCTGGCGGGAGGTCGTTCCGCACCCCGCCGATCCGAGGGAAGTTCTGGTTCATTCGCGCGCCCGTGAGGAGCTGGAGCAGATCAAGGAACAGCTCCCGCTCGCGGAGAGCCCACAGGAGCCCCGTCAGGAGGCCGAGGTCGGGCGCGAACGCGGCGAGCCACATGAGGTGGGATGCGAGCCGCTGGATCTCCAGGGAGACGACGCGGATCCACTGTCCCCGCGGCGGGACCTCGATGCCCATCATCTTCTCGACCGCGAGGCAGTACGCATGGGACCACGTGATGCTCGACACGTAGCAGAGCCGGTCCGTAAGGACGACGTTCTTCTGGAACTCCCGGACCTCCATGATCTTCTCGTACCCGCGGTGGAGGTAACCGATCTCCGGCTCCGCGTCGACGATCGTTTCCCCGTCGATTTTCACCCGCATGTTCCATAGCCCGTGGGTCATCGGGTGCTGCGGGCCCATGTTCACCCAGAAGCCGGCCACGTCAGCGCCCCCCCGTCTTCAGCCTCCGCCGGCTGATGTACTGCCGCTCGGTCTCCTGCGCGAAGTCCTTCCGCAGCGGGTAGTACCGGAAGTCCTTCGGGAGCAGGATCCGCTCGAGCTTCGGATGGCCCACAAACTCGATTCCCATAAGGTCCCACGCCTCGCGTTCGTGGAAGTTCGCGGCGTTCCAAAGCTTCACAAGACTGTCGATTTTCGGGTCGTCGTACGGGATCCAGGCGTGGACTTGGAGCGTGACGGCCGTGTCGTAATCGTAGAAGTGGTAGACGCACTCAAAGTGGTCCTTCCAGTCCACCGCGGTGATACACGAGAGGTGCTCGAAGCCGAGATCGTGCTGGAGGAACGACGCAACGCCGAGGAGGTCCTTCCGATCGATGACCCCCTTCACGACGCCCGGCCGAATGACCTGGAGTTCGCGGAACGCGGCGGAGAACCTGCCTCGGACCCGCTTCATCACGTCCTCCTCGGCTCCCATCCTGTTCCTCCGGTGCGCCCCACGCGGGGCTCAGATGTGGATGACGGACTCCTTCTTCAGCGCGTACTGGGTCGCGACGAACAGGATCGGAACGAAGCCGAGTAGGATCGGCGCGAGGACCGCGATTCTGTCTTGCAGGCTCGCGGCCGAGTTCTGAGACACGCCGAAGACCGCAAAGGCCCAGAGCACGAGGAAGATCGCCGCGACGTCAAACACGACGAAGATGAGCGCGAACATGTAATACTGGAAGTGAAACTGGATCATCGCCTCGCCCTCGGGGACCTCGCCGCACTCGTACGTGAGGTCTTTCAGCGGGGTCGGGTTCGTGGGCCGAAACAGGCGCGTCGCGAAGAATGTGAGGAGGGGGAACAACAGGGCGATGACAAGGAAGAGAACGATGGGAATGTAGGAGTCCAGGAGGGCCATTTCACGTGCCTAAAGACCCCTCGTTATAAAACCTTGTCTTTGGTGGACGGATGCGGTCTCCACATGGGAGTGCTCGGCGTTGCGCACTCCGTTCCATTTCGGGCGCAAGTAGGGCGACGGTTTATATCCGTCGATACCCTGTTTCGCGACGATGCGGGATCGCCCTCTGCCTCCGGGGCAGCACCTCACGCGGGGATGGCCCCGCCTCGACCTCGGCATTGTTCCACGGTTCGATCCGAACACCTGGACGCTGAAAGTTGATGGGGGCATCGAGAACCCGCTGACCCTGACGTGGGCGCAGTTTACCTCCGTCCCGACGGTTTCCGTCGTCTCGGATTTCCACTGCGTCACGGGCTGGTCCAGCCTTGACAACCGCTGGGAGGGCGTAAACTTCCGGACGCTCGTGGACCTCGTGCGCCCGAAGCCCGAGACGAAGCACGTCGTGTTCACGTGTGGGGACGCCGGATATACGACGAACGCGCCTCTCGACATCTTGCTCGACCCGGACGTCCTCCTCGCGACCCGCCATAACGGCGGTCCGTTGCCGCTGGAGCATGGCGGACCGATGCGGCTCGTTGTCCCGAAGAGGTACGGATGGAAGAGCGCGAAGTGGGTCCGACAGATTACGTTCCTCGAGCGGGACGAGCCAGGGTATTGGGAGGTACGCGGGTACAGCAATACGGCCGACCCGTTGAAAGAAGATCGCTACGCATTTTGACGCGCGATAGCCGGCAACGAAAGGCCAAATATGCGGGGCCTTGTTGCAGGGCCGATGGCCCCGGAAGGCAGCCCGAAGTCAGAAGACCGGCCGCGATCCTTCTTCGAGCATCTGGAGGAAGTGAGGGCGCGCCTGAAGGTTGTCGTCCTCGCGTTCCTCATCGCGTTCGTTTTCTTCCTTCTCTTCAAGTTTCAGTACTTCGTGGTGAGTGGAATAGCCCTGTGGCTCCCTGTGCCCTCACTGAACCCGCAGGAAGCGATCGCAAGTCAATTTCTCATCGCCCTTCGGTCGTGGCTCGTCCGACCCGTGGGCGGGACCCCAATCCAGATCGTCGTCCTCACGCCCTGGGAGGCGGTCGTCGTCCAATTCAAGGTCGCCTTATTCCTTGCGGCCGTTGCGATCTCGCCCGTCTCAACCTTCGAATTCTGGCGGTTCGTCGCACCTGCGCTGAAACCGAAAGAGAAGCGTATGATCGTGCGCGTATCCGTGCCGGTCGTGCTCCTGTTCTTGGCAGGTGTGGCGATGTCCCTACTCGTCGTCTTGCCCTTCACATTCCCGTTCCTCTACGGGATCGCCATCGCCCTCGGCGCGACCCCGTTACTTCAGCTTGATGAGTTCCTCGACTTCGTGCTATTGTTTAGCCTTGCGTTTGGCGCTGCGTTCGAATTGCCGGTGATGATGTACGGGCTATCCGTCCTTGGAATCGTGCAACCCACATTCTGGAAGCGGAATTGGCGGTACTCCGCGGTTGCGATTTTCATCTTCGGGGCCATCATCACACCGGACGGCAGCGGCGTCACGATGATGCTCGTGTCGATTCCGATGCTCGTCCTCTATGCAGCTGGGTACGCGGCCATCCGCATTCGCCTTCGGAACGGAATGAGAGGGAAAAGCTCATAAGTCCGGGGCCTTTTCGTAGTGATGGAGGCGTTCATGGCCCTCGCCGATTCGCTCAGGTTTTCGGCCCAACTCCCTGGCGGGTTCGAGTGGATTATCATCCTCATCATCATTGCGATCCTCTTGCTGTTCGGACCCCAGAAGCTGCCGGAGCTTGCGAAAGGGATCGGACGAGCGTTGGGGGAATTCCGCCGCGGCAAACTGGAAGTCGAGCGTCAGATCAAGCAGGAGTTCTCAGCCGAGGAGGCGCGCGACTCAAGCTCTCGGCTCATGGAGGCGGCGAAGGAGCTTGGCATCAACACGTCCGGGAAGCCTGAGCCGCAGCTCAAACTCGAGATCGCCCGGAAGATCGACACCGCAGCCGACGACCATGTCGCGATCGTCGCTCGACTCCTCGGAGCGACGGAAAGCGGCGCAACGCCGATCCGGCTCCGCGAGCTCATCATCAAGGTTCTCGGAGTCTGACCCTCGGTCACGATTCTCGTCCCGCCT
>DATESQ010000014.1:0-8958 GCA_035283985.1 Thermoplasmata archaeon
TTCGCGAAGGACCTGGACGAATACGCAAGCACGGAGGTCATCATCGTCGGTGGCGGCCCGAGCGGACTGACGGCCGCGCGGGAACTCTCGCTTAACGGTGTTCGGTCCGTTGTGATCGAGCGGAACAACTACGTCGGCGGCGGGTTCTGGATCGGCGGGTACCTGATGAACACCGTGACGCTCCGGTCCCCGTCCCAGAAATACCTCGACGAGATCGGCTGCCCGTACAAGAAGTACTCCGAGAACCTCTACGTAACGCCGGGCCCGCACGCGTGCTCGAAGCTCATCGCCGCGGCGATGGACGCGGGGGCGAAGATCCAGAACATGACGAGCTTCGAGGACGTCGTCCTCCGGGAGAAGAACCGCGTGGCGGGGGTTGTCATCAACTGGACGCCCGTCCAGGCGCTCCCGCACGAGATTACGTGCGTAGACCCCGTTGCGCTCGAATGCGAGCTCGTGATCGACTCCACGGGCCACGACGCGTCCGTGATCCAGTCCCTCGAGAAGCGGGGACTCGCGAAGCGAATCGGCGAAGGCGGGATGTGGATCGAGAAGTCCGAGGACGCCGTCGTCGAGCACACGGGCCTTGCGTATCCTGGCGTCATCGTCGCGGGAATGGCGGTCTGTTCGACGTACGGCCTGCCGCGGATGGGCCCGACGTTCGGTGCGATGCTCCTGAGCGGCAAGCGCGCCGCCGAGGTCGCGCTGAAGGAGCTCGGCCGGACGCCGAAGAAGAAGTCGAAGTAGACGGCCGAGCGGCTTAATCCGGCCCGCGACGATGCGGGACATCGATGGTCGACCCCCTCGTCGTCGCCGCCGTCATCATCGCCGTCGTGGTTCCCTTCGTTGTCGTCCCCGAGGTCGCTCAGCGACTCGGCTACAACCCGCGAAGCTCTCGCGTCCGAACCGTCGTGTGGCTGACGTTCCTCGCGATTCTCTTCGTTCCCGCGGCCGTGCTCGCCCCCGGATTTCTACCGGGAGTCTCCGCCGTCGATTGGGTGCTTTTCCTCGTAGCGGTCGTCGTCGCCATCCTCTACGACTATTACCGTCTGAATCCGGATCGAGTTCCGTGGCGCCGACGGAGCGGGTGACCTCAACCCTTTCGTCGTCACGCCGCCGGAAAGCTGACGACGTGGCCCTCCGCCTGGCGGCGGGTCTTCGCCGGCTCACGGATCCGGAATCCGCGATGACGGGCGTACTTGTGCATGATCCTGAGGATGTACCGGCCCCCGAGACGGGCCGTCGCGACGATCACTGCGCGGGCCGGCGGCGGGAGCTTCGTCATCTGCGCGAGGTTGGTATCGATCTCCATGAGGATATGCCGCCATGCGCGGTAGGTGACGTTGAACCGGGCCTCGTCGATCATCGTATCGAGATTGTAGAACTCCTCGCCCCGGAGGATCCCGATCGGGACGAAGGTGAGGGGCGCCGTGACGAAGTGGCTGTTCGGGATCTGCTCCATCCGGTCGATGAGGTCGACCGTCATCCAAGCGTCCTCCGGGGTTTCGCCCGGAAGGCCGAGGATGATCGTGTAGGCGGGGTACCAGTAGTTCCGGTTCAGGATCTCCGTCGCTTGCACGACGATGTCCGGCCACTCTTCCGGCGAGAACGGCGCGGCCTTCCGGTGGAGGACCTCGCGGGACAGCTTCGGGCTCCCCGTCTCGATCCCGCTCTGGATCCCGACCCACTTGCCCGGCCCCGCCCGGACGATCGTCGAGATGTCCTCGATGAGGCCCGGGTTCGAGACCGCCGCGCTCACGGTCCCGTGGGTCGGATAGCAGTGCCGCACGCCGGGCCGGTCCATCACGTACTGGAACAGCTCCTTCACGGCGTCCTCGTTCGGCTCCATCGTCCGCCAGTTCTCGAGCTTGTACAGGAAGATGTCATCCGAGTGTAGCTGGATCGATTCAGAGCCGTACCGCGTGTTCCAGGCGATCTCGTCGCCGATGTAGTCGAGCGGGAAGTACCGGGATTTCCGGAGGGTGACCTCGCAGAACCCGCAGCCGCGGCCGCACCCCCGCATGACCTCGTTCATCGCGTTCATCGTCGGGCCGAGGATCTTCGGGACCTGCTCCGGCGTCGGAGCGGTCGCGTTCGTGAACCTCATCACGGGCGGCGCATCGCCGCGGGCGACCTGCTCGAAGATGTCCGTCGCGAGGTGGTCGCACTCCCCGTGAACAATCGTGTCGATCCCGAGGGATTGTTGCATCTCCGGGCGGTAGTCGAAGTGCCACGCCCCGGGCCCGCCGAGGACGACCTTGTACTTCCGGCCGGGACGGTGGTTCACTTGCGCTATCATCTCGAGAAACATCGCCTTCGTGTACGGCGTGAGGGCCCCGCCCATGGTGAACGACATGCTCACGGGCCCGAGGCCGAGGGGATCCATCGTGTGGAGGCCGACGACCTCCGTATCCTCCGTGATGAACCGCTGCACGTTCCGCGGGTCCGCGATAGCGACGTCGTCCCGGCCGACGCGATTCACGAGGTCCGACTCGATCTTCCGGAGTCCGTACGGGATCCGGACGGGCTGACCCCGCGCGTCGAGCTCCACCGGGTCCGCGAGAATCCGGAATGCGAGGCGGGAGATCGCGTAGTCCGTGGGCATGCAACTGAAGAACGTGGCCAGAGGCACGCCTCGGAAGTTCGTGAGAAGGGTGTAATCCGTGACGAGGACGTATCTCGACATTCGTCCACCACCTGTCGCGCGTGTCCCCAACACGAGGGCCAAGAGCCGATGTCCCTGTGCCCGCCCCGGACGGACGCTGACCGAGATATATGTTTCGGACCGACGAACCCGGAACTTCGGATTTCAGACCTTTGCAGCCCGCGACCTTCGCACGCTCGGAGGCTAGATATCGTTCGTCGGGCCTTCCTGTGACCGTGGTCCAGAAGAAGGCTGCTGCTGCGAAGGGGAGGAACGAGACTCCCGCCTTGCAGGACTGGTCCCTCCCGACCGCGACGTACCTCTACCGGGATCCGAGCGCCGCGACGCTGCAGTGGGAAACGATCGCATCGTACCTCCGCGACACCCTCGGCATCCCCTGCGAGGTCCGGAACGAGTTCTTCTCCCTGTTCGGCGGGAGGAATCGGGAGGATCTCGCCCGACGGATCGCCGCGACGAAGGTCCGGCACATCCAGCGACCGTTCGAGGTCATGCAATCGCTGTACGGTGAGGTCCAGTTCGAGCGTCGGCTCCTCGAGGAGCCTTCGAAGCGCGTGCCCGGTATCCTATATGATGGGTACCGCTACGCGACCTTCCTGCGGGACCTCCTCCCCCCGATGGAACGGAACCTTCGCCTGATCCACATCGTGTTCGCGCACCGCCTCCTCGGGACCTTTGACGAGGACGGGCGGTATCATGCGCGGGCCGTGGTGTGCAGCGTCCCTTCCGTCGTCTCGACGAGTGGGATCGTCGAAGGCCCTGCGAAGCCGAAGGAGTACTACATCGTGAAGGCACAGCTCTCGATCGCCCTCGGCGCGGTCCCGTTCGAGGCCGCGAAGCAGCCCTTCGCGGGCAAGTTCATTGACTACGATGATTCGCGCATGACGGAGGTAGCGAAGGGCTATGCCCTTCAGGCCGCGATGTACCACATCACGCACGAGCCGTTCTGCGACGATCCTTCCTGTCGGCTCTTCAACGCGCACTGGCAGTCCGAGCTCATCGCGGCGCAAGTCGAGTCGGGTCGTCTGTGCGCCCGCCACGAGGCGACGGTGGGGGAGATCCGGCGGACGGCTGGGAGGTCTCGAACGACCCGTTCGGACCGGCCGTTGCGACCGGGGCGGTAAAAGGTGCCCGGAAACCATTATGAGCGCGGCGGGAGGTGCGGGCCGCCATGATGCTCGACGAGCGGAAGTGGGCGGGCATGTTGATTTTCCTGGCGGGCGCGCAGTTCTCCGTGTTCCTTGTGATTGCAGAAGCGATCTATCCGGGGTACAGCGTGTCGGGCAACTTCATCAGTGACCTCGGCGTGGGACCCGCCGCGAACGTGTTCAACGGCTCCGTGATCCTCCTCGGGCTCCTCGCGTTCGGAGCCGCGTACGTAAGCCGTCGCCTGTTCGACCGCGTCCTCCTGATTCTCCTGCTTCTCACGGGGATCGGCGCGGTCGGCGTCGGCGTCTTCACAGAGGCCTTCGGCGGCGTCCACACGGTCGTCTCCTTCATTGCGTTCGTCTTCGCAGGCCTCAGTGCGATCTGGTCGTCCCGTTTCGTGAAGCCCCCATTGTCGTACGTCGCGATCGTCCTCGGCGTCTTCGGGCTCCTCGCTCTCGTCCTCTTCGCCGCGAAGGTCTACCTCGGCCTTGACCAAGGCGGCATGGAGAGGATGATCGTGTATCCCGTTCTCGCATGGGCGATGTCGTTTGGCGGCTACATGATGGCGGAAGCCCCCGCCGGGTAACGATCTCCTCCGTGCCGTTCCCGCAGTCGTCTCTCGAGAAAATGCACCTCGCTCCATGGCTTCGGATCCAAGAAACCCTGAGCGTCCGCAAACGGTCGCGTGATCTCCCGACTCTGCGCAAGCTCGTTTCCCCGCACCCGCACACCCGGTTGCTGGATCTCGGCGGTGGCGCCGGGAGCGCGACCGCGCGGTTCGCGAGTGGATGCCGCAAGGTCGTCATGCTTGAGCCGAATCGACGCAAGATCCGCCTCGGTCGCTCGTTGCACCCCGGGTTTCACTTCGTCGAGGGACAAGCAGAGGCGTTGCCGTTTGTCGAGGAATCGTTCGATGTCGTCGTCGGTGTGGTCTCGTTCCACCATGTGAGCGATCCCGCTGCGGCACTCAGGGAGGCTCATCGCGTTCTCCGACGATCGGGCAGGATTGTGCTTCACGAGCTCTACCCGGTTCATCACGCGAGCGTCGCCCCTCGCCTTTTGGGAACGTGGTTCCACGGCTCGAAGCCGCAGCTTTTCACTCCCGGCGAACTGAAGGTCCGGCTGGAGTCCCACGACTTCCGCGAGGTCTCGACAATGGACGGAGTCCGAGGCTACTTCGTCTGGGGAATCCTCTAGTCCCGGCCAAGCCATGGTACGCGCGCTCTCGTTCACGAAAGGATTAGACTGGATCCTGCTGTGCCCGCGCTCCGGAGGTCATCATGGCGGTGGAAGTGCGCCAGAAGGCTCCCGATTTCACGCTACCGACCGACGAGCGCAGGAAAGTCACTCTATCCCAGGAGCTTGGAACCGGCCCACGTCTAAGGAGTTTGCCGCGAAATCCGTGAGTTTATTTCCGCGCGCTCCATTCCGGTGCGCAACGATGGACGCGCGAATGCGGGACGCGTACGAAAAAATGAAAGAGGCCGCGCGGCAACGAGGCCGCGTGCTCGTCGCGTATTCCGGCGGCGTCGACTCTGGCCTCGTCGCGAGGATCGTGTACGACGCAATCGGCGAAGACGCGCTCGCCGTAATCGGGGACGCAGAGTCCCTCTCGCGGCGGGAGTTGCAGGAGGCGAAGGCCAACGCCGAGGAGATCGGCATCCCGTTCCGCATCGTGGCTGTGAGCGAGCTGGCGTCCGAGGACTACCGCCAGAATCCGACGAACCGTTGCTACTTCTGCCGCGCGGGTCTGGCGGACACGCTTCTCAAGATCGTGGACCAGGAAAACTACAGCGCGATCGCGGACGGCATCAACGCCTCCGACCTCGGTGACTACCGACCCGGCATCCAGGCGATGAACGAGGCAGGCGTCTGGCACCCGCTCCTCGAGTTCGGCCTCGCGAAACCAGACGTCCGCGCGCTCGCGAGGGACCTTGGCCTCTCGTTCTACGACAAGCCGAGCAACGCATGCCTGTCCTCGCGGATCCCGCACGGCACGCCGATCACAGTCGAGCTCCTCCGGACCGTCGAGGCTGCGGAGGACTACCTCCGGGACCGCGGATTCCGTCAGGTCCGGGTCCGCCATCACGGCCCGACCGCGCGAATCGAGGTCCTTCCGGAGGAGATCCCGAGGTTGCGGGCGATCCATGGGGAGATTGCGGGCGCCCTGCGATCCCTCGGATTCCGAGAAGCGGTGATTGACCCGGCCGGCTACCGCGCGAGGGCCTGACGGCTGCGCGGCGTCGCGACGAGATGGCGGCAGTGGAGCTTCGAGAGGTCGTAGCACTCCGGGCACGTGTCGGGCTGGTCCGTGAGCGTTCTGAGCCGCTTCGCGGTGTCCATGCTCAGGGCGTGCTCCATCTTGCACGCCTCGTCGTGGAACCGGCCCTCGGGGACGCCGAGGCGCTGCGCGAGAAACCACTCCATTACGCAGTGCCGCTGGAGGATTGAAACCGCGATCCGCGTCCCCTTCCGCGTGAGCCGCGTGCCCTTGTACTTTGCGTGCTTGGCGAGCCCATTCCGCGTGAGCTTGTCGAGCATCTCCGTGACGCTCGCCGGAGAAACCTTGAGGACATGGGACAGGCCGCCGGTCCGTGCGGGCCCGCCGGTGTCCTTTGTCAGGAGGTAGATGTACTTCAGGTACATCTCGACGTTCTCGTTCCTCGTCGCAGGTTGGACCATGACGCGATTGACAGTCGACGGGCGGGGATAAAGTTTTTGCACGTATCCCGTCCCTGTTCGGGATGGAAATTTTCAGAAATCCGAAATCATATATACCGAAGCTTCATAGCTACCTAGTAGCCGATTTAGGCAGCCCGAAAAGCGGAGCCTTGGAACGCGATGGTCGTTGCTCAGTACCTGCTCACCTTCCGTGAAGTCCTCGAGGCCGCCCTCCTCACGGCGATCATCCTCGCCTTCCTCGTGAAGACGGGACGGGATCGCCTCGTGCGATATGCGTGGTTCGGGGTGTACGGGGCGACCGCGGCGAGCCTGGGACTCGGTGCGGGGATCTGGCTCGCGTACGGAACCCTATCCGACGAGAACAAGGTCCTCTTCGAAGGCGTCGCGGCGCTCATCGCGGTCGCCGTCCTCACCTCGATGATCTACTGGATGGCGGTGAAGGGTCGCACGATCAAGCACGAGGTCGAGAACCGAGTCGAGGCGGTCGTCACGCAGGGCGCGATCCTCGGGCTCGCCTCCGTCACGTTCGTCCTCGTCTTCCGGGAAGGTCTCGAGACGGTCCTGTTCCTCACGCCGTTCCTCGTCGCGGACGCCGTCGAGACGCTCATCGGAGCCGCCCTCGGCCTCGCGATGGGCCTCGCGCTTGCTTTCGGGGTCTTCCGCGTCGGCCTCAAGCTCGACCTGCGGAAGTTCTTCTATTTCACGAGCCTCCTCCTGATCCTCCTCGCAGGCGGCCTCCTTGGCTACGGCGTCCACGAGGTGATCGACTACGCCGAGCTCCGGAACGTCGATCTCGGGTGGTTCGGCTCCACCGCGTACACCCTGCCGATTGCGAGCGACAGCCTGTTCCACCACAAGGGCGTAATCGGATCGATCTTCGCAGTGATGTTCGGCTACACCGTCAGCGCGGAGTGGGGCCGGCTCGTCGCGCACCTCGCGTACCTCGCTGTCACGTTGCCCCTGATTGTGATCGTGTACCGGCGGCCAGAGTGGCTGCGGGCCGCGTCCTCTCGTATTCGGCAGCTGTTCCGGCCCACCCCCGCGACGCCCGGGGCCGGAGACCCGAAAAACGAATAGGTCTCAGAAATCTATTTCAGCGGCACAGGGTTGTCGAGTCCATGCCACGGAAGCGGTCCCCTGCCACGGTCGCGATCCATCCGCGCGGCGAGGCCGCCCCCGGCCCGCTGGTCACTCCGATTTTCGCGTCGTCGACGTTCCGCGTGAAGGACTCGAAGCAAGGCGCGGAGTTCGCGCACACGATCGCTCCCCGCCAGTACTACACCCGTTGGGGCAACCCGACGACCGCGGACCTTGAAGACACGGTCGCGAAGCTCGAGAACGGTGCCGCAGCTCTCGCGACGGGCTCGGGAATGGGCGCGATTGCCTCCGCAATCCTCACGTTCGTGAAGTCTGGCGGGCACGTCGTGGCGGGAATGAGCCCATACACCGCCACGGTCGAAGTCCTCGAGCATCTTCTCCCGAGGTTTCGAGTCCGCACGACGTGGGTGGACCAGCGCGTCCCCGGCGCGTTCGCCGAGTCCGTTGAGGACGAGACGTCCCTCGTGTATGTCGAGACACCCGCCAATCCGACGATGATGATCACGGACTTCCGGGAGGCCGTCAAGGCAGCAAAGTCCGTCGGCGCCGTCATCCTCGCGGACAACACGTTCGCGACCCCGATCAACCAGAGACCGATTGACTTCGGAGCTGACGTCGTACTCCATAGCGCGACGAAATACCTCGGGGGCCACAGCGACGTCGTGGCGGGCGTTGCCGTCGCAAGGACGCGCACGCTTTTCGACCGGATCTGGTACACGTACAAGCTTCTCGGACCCACGCTCGGACCCTTCGAGGCGTTCCTCGTTCGACGCGGGATCAAAACATTACCCGTTCGAATGCACCAGCAGAACAAGAACGGAATGGCGCTTGCGAAGCAGCTCGAGGACCACCGCGGGGTCTCGAAGGTGCACTATCCAGGACTGAAGTCGTTCGAACAGCACAGCCTTGCACGTCGCCAGATGGCGGGCTTCGGCGCGATGCTCTCGTTCGAGCTGAAGGGTGGTTACAAGGCGGGGCTCCGGTTCGTCGAGTCCGTGCGACTCGCAACGTTGGCGGTGAGCTTGGGCGGGGTGGAGACGCTCGTGCAGCATCCCGCGAGCATGAGCCACGGGACACTTACCGCGAAGGAGAGGAAAGCGCAGGGTGTGAACGAAAGCCTCGTCCGCGTGAGCGTGGGACTCGAGGACATCGACGACCTGACCGAGGACTTCGACCGGGCCGTGCGAAAGGCGTCGCACTGATGCCTGAGCGGCTCACTCGAGCGCGCCCTCGAGGCGGAGAAGCTTCCGCTTCCACTCGAGGCCACCGGTGAACCCGCCAAGGCCGTTCGTCCCGACGACGCGGTGGCAGGGAATCACGATGCACGCGGGATTCTTCGCGAGGGCGTTCCCAACCGCGCGCGACGC
>DATESQ010000015.1:0-2405 GCA_035283985.1 Thermoplasmata archaeon
GGTCGAGCTGCCGGAGGAAGTCCAGGTCGAGGGCGAGGATCTCGTGAAGGAGTCGACCGAGAAACCCGAACCGAACGAGAAGGAGGGGAAGAAATGACCTGGGCCGTTGTACGGATCCGCGGACAAGTCCATCTGAGCCAAAAGGTCCACGACACACTGTGGATGCTCCATCTCACTCGCGCGAACCACTGCGTCTTCCTCCCGCAGAATGACGCGATGAAGGGCATGGTCCAGAAGGTGAAGGATCACGTCACGTGGGGCGAAGTAAGCCTAGAGATGGTCGCGAAGCTGTTGCTCAAACGGGGCCGCGCCGCCGGGAACGGACGGATCAACGATGACTACGTGAAGGCAAACTCCAAGTTCAAGAGCGTGTGGGACTTCGCAGTGGCGCTTACGAAGGGCGAGGCAAAGATGACGGACGTGAAGGGTCTCAAGTCGGTCCTCCGACTCCATCCCCCGAAGGGCGGGTTCCGCGGGATCAAGCGCTCGTTCCGGGACTTCGGTGATCTCGGCTACCGCGGGGACGCGGTTAACAGGCTGCTCGACCGGATGATCTTCGAGGAGGCGAACTGATGCCATCGCGGACGAAGAAGCTCCGGGGCTCCCGCACGCACGGGCGCGGGAAGAAGCACGGCCGGGGAAAGGGCTGCCGCGGCGGCTCCGGGAACGCGGGGCTTCACAAGCACAAGTTCAAGTGGATGATCAAGTACGACCCGGATCACTTCGGCCACCACGGGTTCGTCCGGCACGCGGCGGACACGGAGCCGGAGACGACAATCGACCTCGAGCAGCTCGTCGGCCGGCTCCCGACGTTCGAGGCGTCCGGATGGGCCTCGCATTCCGGCGAGACCTGGGCCGTCGACCTCAGGATGGCTGGGATCGACAAGCTCCTGGGTTCGGGGCGCGCACCAATACCCTTAAAAATAACTGTCGTGTCCGCAACGGAGAGGGCCATCCGAAAGGTGGCCGAGGCCGGCGGCGAAGTGCACACCCCTGCCGCGACGTGAGGTCCGCCCATGGCGATGGAGGAAACTCGGAAGAGCCGCCTCTATCGTCTGAAACCGCTCACGGACCGCCTTCCCGCCGTCACGCGCCCGGAGGGTCACGTCCACTTCCGGACGAAGATGTTCTGGGTCGTCTTCATCCTTGGTCTCTATTTCGTCATGACGAACGTATTCCTGTATGGGCTCGATCAGAGTACGACTCTGGACTTCTTCGCGAGCCTCCGGACGATCCTCGCGGGCGCGCAGGGGTCCCTCATGCACCTCGGGATCGGGCCGATCGTTACGGGCTCGATCATCATGCAGCTTTTCGCGGGCGCGAAGATCGTCAACCTCAACCTGAAGGACGACGAGGACAAGGCTGTCTACCAGGGGACGCAGAAGTTCCTCGTCATCATCATGATCTTCGTCGAGTCGATCCCGCAGGTTTTCGGGTTCCTCACCCCGAGCTCGCCCTTCGTGAATAACCTGAACAGCTTGTCGATCCCATACCTGATGCCCTCCGGGAACGGGGAGGGCCTCGCGAAATTTCTCCTCGTCGTCCAGCTGTTCGGGGGGAGCTACATCGTGTTCCTGATGGACGAAGTCGTTTCGAAGTGGGGTATCGGGAGCGGGATTTCCCTTTTCATCGCGGCGGGCGTCGCACAGCAGATCTTTACGGGCACGTTCAACTGGGAGATCGCACAGAGCGGGGTCCCGTCCGGCGCGGTGCCGAAGACGGTCTACTACCTCCAGAACCTGAACTCCGGACAGATCGCGGGGGGCGGCCTCGAGACCGTGATGCTCGCACCGCCGAACCCGTTGATTGCCTTGATCGGCACGATCGCCGTCTTCCTGGTCGTTGCGTACGTGGAGTCGACGAGAATCGAGCTCCCGCTCGCGCACGGAACGGCGCGAGGGGCCCGCGGCCGCTACCCAATCCGCTTGCTGTACGCGTCGAATATCCCCGTCATCCTGATCGCCGCGGTCCTCGCGAACGTCTCGATGTTCTCCCTCCTGTTCTGGCAACATCCGGAGTGGCCGATCGTCGGGCACAGTTGGTACGTCGGGGCGTACCCGGATCCGACCCATCCGCTCGTCCTCGACGGCTCGATCCAGCAAACGACACCGATCGGAGGCCTTGCGTACTACCTTTCGCCGATCAGTGGAGTCCAGGAGTGGTTCCTCCCACTTCTGAATCCCAGTCGGTACGGCGCGTTCATGCGGGGGCATGAGTACTGGCAGGTTCTCCTCCACCTCATCGTGTTCCTTAGCGTGTTCATCCTCGGCTCGATCATGTTCGCGCGCTTTTGGATCATGACGACGAACATGGGCGCGGATGCCGTGGCGAAACAGATCCAGTCGAGCGGGATGCAGATCCCAGGCTTCCGGAGGGATCCGAAGATTCTCGAGCGCGTGCTCGAC
>DATESQ010000016.1:0-2888 GCA_035283985.1 Thermoplasmata archaeon
GAGGAAGGCACGGAACCCCTCCTTCGCGTCGTTCATCGCGAACAGCCGATTCTGGAGCTCCCGCTCGAGGGCGAGGCCTTCCTTGATCGACATTTCCATTCCCTCGACGACAGACCGCTTGATGAGGGCGACCGCGCGACCCGCGTGTTCCGGATAGCACAGCCCCTTCGCGTATTTCATGACCTCGTCCATGAACACGTTTGAGTCCCACACGCGGTTCACGAGGCCCCACTCCAGCGCTTCGTTCGGCGTGAGGGTGCGCCCCGTGACCATGAGGTCGATCGCCTTCGACTTACCGATGAGGCGGGGGAGCCGCTGCGTGCCGCCCGTCCCCGGGAGAACGCCAAGCGTGACCTCGGGGAGGCCAATTCTGAATTGCCGCTCCAGATTCGGACTGCGGGCCATGAACCGAAGGTCGCAGGCGAGCGCGATCTCGAGACCGCCGCCAACGCAGTGGCCGTTGAGCGCTGCAATGAACAGCTTCGGGGTTTTCTCGAACTTGTCGAGGGTCTCCTGGCAGTGCAGGCAGAACATCGCTTTGTAGTCCGGTGTTGAGGACGCGAGGACGTTGATGTCCGCGCCCGCGGACCACATGCCGTCGAGTTTCGAGGCGATCACGCACACGACGATCCGGTCGTCGAACCGCACGTCCTCCACGAGATTATCGAAGTCCCGCATGAGGTCGAGGTCGTACGTGTTCGCCTTCGGCTTGTTCAGCCACGCGACCGCGACGCCATCCTCCTTCTGGAGTTCGATGTACTTGAACTGCATGCCCGGCACCTTTTCGGAGCGAAGTCGCGCGGCGGCTTTAAGTCTATCTTCCTCACCGATCACGCGTCGGAGTTCCAGGCGCCTCCGTCCGTAGGAGGAATCCCCAGAGCGGGATGCCCAACAGATATGGCGCCCAGATGAAAGCGAAGAGGAAGAAGAGGAGCAGTGGGCCGGGCTCTCTGGACCAGGACACCGGTGCGAACGCGAAGAAGACGAGCCACATCGTCATGTATGATATCAGAAACGGCCAGCGAAGCCTCCAACCAAGCGTGGCGAGCAGCGTGATGCCGAACCCGACCGCTAGGATGCGAAAATCCCCGCGAAGGATTACCAAGCAAACCACAAATGGAGTGGCGGATCCCATGGCGGCCAGGCCAATTCGCCACCGTCTTGGGCTTGGAGCCTGACCTCCGGCACGGCTCAATCCAACCTCTTCTCGAGTCCGATGTGCCCGCTCCGTTCGAACCCGAGGGTCCGGAAGTACGCGATCATATCCGCCGCGTCCCAGTCAACAGCTGTTCGGACGGTCCGGATTTCCCGTTCCTGGAAATACTTCAGGAGGGCCTCGCCGAGGGCCTTGCCGATTCCCTTCCCCTGGTGCGCGGGGTCGATTCCCACGATCTTGATCCAGCCCACTTCTTGGTCCTCGCCGAAGTCCCATGTGCGGACCTCGCCGATCAGGAAGCCCACGAGCGTTCCATCCGTCTCGGCCGCGAGGCACGCGTTGCGGTCGCCCTTGGCAAGGTACGCGGTCAAGCTCCCACGGAGGGTCGCGGACCGCTTCGACCCGAGGATTGCTGTCTCGATCTCCACGGACCGCGCGATGTCCCTCTCCTCGAGCGGACGGATCCTGACCTCGGACACGGGCAGCGGCCTCGGGTCTGTCCGATGGCCCCTGCCGTATTAATCGCTTCGCCGCCGCACTTTCATGAACGGGCGGCTCCATGGCGGGCCGTGGCTGAACAGGAGGTCTCGTTCCCCACCGCGAGCGGCGGAACCGCGCGAGGGATCGTTCACTCCACCGCGGGCATGGCTCCACTGGCCGGACTCATCATCGCTCACGGACGATCGAACGACCTGCGGAATCCGTTTGTGCGGCGGCTCGCCGGAGCGGCTGCGAACGACGGGATCTGGGCGCTTCGATTCAACTTCCGCTACGTGGACGAGGGGGGTCGGGCCTCGAGGGACCTCTCCCGAGAGGAGGACGACCTCCGCGGCGCGGTTGCTTTTGCCCGCCAAGCGGTCCCAGATGTGCGAACCTTCGTGGCGGGGAAATCGATGGGCGCCCGCGTCTGTGCCCGCGCCTCCTTCGACCCCGCCATCGAGGGCGTCATCGCTCTCGGATACCCGCTGCACCCGACCTTCCGCCCTCAAGTCATGAATCCACCGGAGTGGCCGAAACTCGTGAAGCCCGCACTGTTCGTGCAGGGGGACCACGATCCGTTCTGTGATCTCTCACGGCTGCACGATGAGCTTCCAAAGCTTCTGGAGGCCCACGAGCTCGTCGTGATTCCGAACGCGGGCCACTCGTTCGAACCGATTGGTGGAAAGCGAGACACGTTCCCAGAAGTGTGGGCCGCGGTTCTCGGGTGGCTCGAGGCCCGCACGAAGCAATAACGCTCCCGCTAGCTCCGCAGATGGCGAACCCGTAGGGGGTTCTCCAGGCTGCGCGTCGGCGCTACTGGACCTTCGCGATGACCTTCGTCGCCTCTTCGACGGTCCACGCCTTCAGGGTCGTCGTCCGGACGTTCCCCTGGGAGCCGAGCTGCAGGGCGACCTGCAGAGCGATCTCGTCGTTCGCCGCCTCGGAGAGCGCGACAAAGTCGTACTCGCCGAGCGTGTAGTACAGCTGCATCCGTCCGCCCAGCTTCTCGGCCATCGCCTTTGCCGCGTCCGCACGCTTCGGGGACTCCCGCACGTTCCGAACTCCTTGGTCTGTCCACTTCCCCAACGTAATGTAGTGTGGCATGATGCTTCCCGAAGCGCCATCCCGTGGAGGGTATTTAATCGGAACGGCGCGAACCGCCTAGGACCACAGCCTCGCCGGGTCGACACCGGGCTACGATATCTGAGCTCGGATTTGTTCAGAATCGCTCGAACCGGGCTTTCATCGTGTG
>DATESQ010000017.1:0-2682 GCA_035283985.1 Thermoplasmata archaeon
AGAGATGGTGGGCTCTTGGCATCCCCGCAAACGGCCTTTGCTTGAGGAGATGGCTAGGTCAATGCCCCCACCGAAAGTTTGACGATTTGGTGAACGACAAGCCCCTTATGGTTGAGACGCGTAGATGACGCGCCCAGGCACCCCATGGACTCGTTCACCGCGAACGAAGCGCACCGGTTGTTCACGACCGCGTTGCCTTGATTACGACGAACCGCCGCCTCGGACCGAACGCGTCGCGACGATTCGCATTGGCGGGCGGCTCCCGGTAATCTGAGCTCAGAGCCAGCCCTTGCGCCGGAGCCACCAGACGAGCATCAGGGTCGGGACCGACATCAGGATGAGGGCGAGCGCAAGACCTTCCGGCGCGTCCCTCCCGAAAAAGTTCACGTTCATCCCGAACGCGCTTGTGACGACCGCAATGGGGACCGTGACCGTGAAAATCACAGTGAGGACCTTGATCACCTCACTGAGCTGATTCGATGCGAGCGTCGCCTGAACCTCCATCAGGCTCGTTGCGATTTCGCGATATGTGTCGAGCGTGTCGAGAACACGGATCATGTGATCCTGGACGTCCCGCAGATAGTTCCGTGTCTCCTTCTTGAACACCGGGATTTCGAGGCGCGAGAGGTTGCCGAGAACGTCCCGCTGCGGTCGAAGCGCGTTCCGGACGAGGGTGAGGTCCGTCCGCAGATCGTGGATCTTGCTGATTCCAGCCCCCGTGGGGCTCGACACGATCTCGTCCTCGAGGCGGTCGAGGACGTCCTGAAAGCGGTCGAGGTGCGGGAAGTATGAGTCGACGATTATGTCGAGGATGTTGTAGCACAGGTAGTCGGACCCACTCTTCAGAATCTTCGGCATCCGCTTCCGAATCCGGATCCGTACGTCCTCGAGCTGTGGGAACACCTTGTCATGGATCGTGACGACAAACTTCTTCGAGACGAAGAGGCTGAGCTGGTCCGTTTCGATCTCTTCGCCCCACACGATCGTCCGCGTCACGACAAACTCGGTGTCGTCGTACGTCTCAATCTTCGGCGACAGATCCTGGTTGATCGAGTCCTCGAGGGCGAGGGGATGGAAGGCGAACAGCGTCTCGAGTTCCTCGAGGGTGCGGCCGCTCGGGTCGACGATGTTCACCCATGTGACGGGGTACTTCTCGACGAGTTCGCGGGCCCGGCCGATCGTGATATCGTGCTCCTCAAGCACCTCTGTAGGCGAGTACGCGATGACATCGACACGGACCATGGGCGCGCGAAGCCGCCCTCCCTTATTTAAGACGTTGGTGGTCAATGGATTCGAGAAAATGTTCCCCGCGAACGGGAAAGTCCAAATCGAGAGAGGACCTTGCGCCGCGCGGTGGTTCAGTGAAGGTCGTCCAGGTCCGAAAGGCGAAGGCGCTCAAAGGCAACCGCAGCCGCTCGTTCCAGCTCCTCACGCCCGACACCGTCGGGACCGAGAATATGCTCATCACGTTCGTTGAGGTGCTCCCAAAGGGGATCACGCCGCTTCACGAGCACCCGCATGTGGAGTCGATGTACTTCATTCTCGAGGGCCGGGGCGAGGTCATCTCCGGGAGGCAGAGGAAAATCGTCGTGGCGGGAGCGGCGGCCTACTTCCCAAGCGGGAGTAGCCACGGGATCCGGAACGTGGGACGGACGAAGCTCCGCTATCTGTCGTGCCACGTCCCTCCGTACGACATCGAGCGGCTCTACAAGCAATGGGAGGGGAAGCTCCTCGTCCTCGGTGGGTAAGGCCGTGCGCGGGGCGATCGTCCTCGCAGGCGGATCGAGCACACGGATGGGGCGTCCGAAGGCATTCGTCCCGGTCGCGGGCGTGCCGCTCATCGTCCTCGTCGTCCGCGTCGCAGCCCAGATCGCGGACGAAGTCGTCGTTGTCACAAAGCCGCCACAGGTCCAGGAGATCCGGGAGCTCGTCCGCGAGACCGCATACGTCGTCGCGGACGTTCAGGAGGAGCAGAGCCCGCTTGTCGGGTTTGCGTCCGGCGCGGCGGCGCTGAAAACAGAGTACACCGCTTTCCTCGGGTGCGACCTCCCTTTTCTGTCACCAGAAATCCTCGACCTCCTCTTCGAGGCCGCGTTCGATGTTGATGCAGTGATCCCGAGGTGGCCGGACGGGAAGATCGAGCCGATGGAGGCCGTGTATCACCGGGAACGCGCTGCCACGGCCGCGTTGGCGGCGTTGCGCGGAGGGCGGTACGCGAACTCGGACATGATCGCGGGCCTCCGGAAGGTTCGTTACGTGAACGTCGAGGGCCTGCGGTCCCTCGACTCGCTCCTCGACTCCTTCCTCAACGTGAACACTCCGAAAGACCTCGCGGTCGCAGAGGCGCGCGCGAAGTCGCGGGGGCGACCCGTCTAGGCGACGAGGATCTTCCCGCCCCGAAGAATCGGCTTCCCGTCGACCTCGACTGTCGCGCCCTGGAGGGACTGGGAGAAGAAGAAGCCAGGCTTGTTCGTCCCGCCCTCCGCCTCGTTCCCGCCAATCCCAATCGTGACCGCGCCCCGGACGAGGCCGTTCGATAGGAATCCAAACTTCGCCCTTGGGTTCAATCCGATCGAGAGGCCCCCAATCCGGTCCTTGTCGCCGCCCGACGCATCCCACTCCTTCCGGAGCGCGAGCGCGTTCGCGTCTCCCGTGAACGACGTGACCTTCCCGTCCTTGAAC
>DATESQ010000018.1:0-64352 GCA_035283985.1 Thermoplasmata archaeon
CGCCGCGCCAGGGTACTCGACGCTTCAGCGCGGGCCCGGCCTGCCGGCGAACATCGGACTCGACGATGAGATCGCGATCACCGCGACGAACGTCACGCTGTCCGGGACGGTCCGCCAGGCGGGCGACCCTGTCCTCGGCGCTTCGTTCAAGATCCGACTCGCCCCGCTCGGGAGCGGTGCCGTCGGGGTCGAAACGACGGTCGATGCCCAAGGCCTCTACTCCGTGTCGATTGCTCCCGGCGAGTACGAGGTCCAGGTCGACGAAAACGTGACGACGGGCTCGGACGCCGTCCGATGGCAGACGTTCGCGGCGGAGC
Organism: Thermoplasmata archaeon; assembly: GCA_035283985.1. Lineage (GTDB taxonomy): Archaea > Thermoplasmatota > Thermoplasmata > RBG-16-68-12 > RBG-16-68-12 > EA-19. The sequence continues at coordinate 318 of DATESQ010000018.1, forward strand.
TGATCACGGTCGACGTCGGCGTGGCGACCGCGCAACACGATCTGCAGGTCGTCCAGAGGGGGCGCGTCACGGGCACGGTCACGATCAGTAGCCAGGCCGTGAACGGGACGATCGCTTTCGAGGGCCTCGACACCGTCGTTGCGCCCGTCACGGACGGCCAGTTCCGGACGTACCTCGCGCTTGGCGACTATGCCGTGACGGCGAATGTGATCCAGTCCGGGGTCCCGTACCTGTTCCTCGACGACCTCACCGTGAGCGGCGCCGTGAACCTCACCGTGCCCCTCGCCCGCACCACGCTCGTCACGGGCACGGCGCGGGTCCTCGGCATCCCGCTGCCGGACCCCGCCACGATTACGTTCACCCGCGCGCAAGGCGGGCTCCTCCGCACGACGTCCGCGGAGACGGGGACGTACTCTGTGGATCTCATCGAGGGGGACTATGTCGTGGCCTTGGACGCCCATACGACGATGCCGATTGACGGCGTCGTCCGATTCGTCCGGCTCACGTTCTCGGGCTCCCTCTCGATCGCCGCGAACACTTCCGCCGCGACGTTCGACATCGCCGCGAGCCGGTCCCTCGACAACTCCACGGTGAGCGGTCGTGTGGCGTTCGGCAACGTTGGCACCGCGGCGTCCCTCACGTTCACGGCCCGCTCGCCTGGCGGGATCAACGCGTCGGCAACGGCGGGCGCTGACGGCACGTTCGGCCTGCAAATCCACCCCGGCGCTTACGACCTCTACGTCGTCGGCTCGTCCGGGACCCGAGCGTTCCTTGGCGTTGTGACTGTGCCCCAGGGCCGGGACCTCGCGCTGAACCCGGTCCTCGTCCCCTCCTTCCTCGTGACGGGCGTGACCTCATCCCGCTCGAACGACCGCGTGTCCGCGGACATCACGTTCACCGCGGCGGCGAGCGCACACACGCGTTCCGATGCGACGGGAACGTACCGGATCGTCCTGCCCCCCGGGTTGTACGCCGTCACGGGAGAAACGACGGCGATGGAGAGTGGGGTTGGGGTCCGATACTCGAAAGACACGACGTTCGAGGCCGACGGGACCTCCAGTCCACTGAACCTCGACCTCGTCCGGGAGGACGAGCGCCAAGTCACGTTCCTCTGGGACAGCGGTGAGCGGACGGCGATCCCCGGCGGCGGGTCCGTCACGTACACTCTCGTCGTCCAAAACACGGGCAACGTCGCGGACGAGTTCGTCTTCTCCGGGTCGCCCGCCTCGTGGACGTTCACGTTCAGCCAGCCGCGCGTCTCCCTGAACTTCGGGCAGACGGGGAACGACGCGACGACGGTGCGGGTCACGATCAGGACCCCGCCTGACGCCCTCGTCGACCACGGCGACGTCGCGATCCGGGCTACGGGCGCGAAGGACGGCAGCACGGCGGGCGATGTGAAGGTCCTCGTCGACATCCTGCGGCGGCGTAGCATCGGCCTCGACTTCTCGACCTCGTCCCCGACGTTCGACGGACTCTACCTGAACTATACGGTCACGGTTCGGAACACGGGCAACGCGCGGGAGACCGTGGGCCTCGCCCTCCCGAACGCAGGGGAGCTCGCGGCGCGAGGCTGGGTCGTGCGGTTCGTCTCTCCGGAGACCGGCACCCTCGCAGTGACGATCCACAACCTCACCGTCGAGGCGAACTCGACCCGCACCATCACGGTGACCTTCGAGAACCGGGGCGGAGGCGCGGGGGCCGTCGCCGTCATCACGGTCGCCGCGGAGGACCTTGCGACAATCCAGGCGACGCAGCAGTTCGCGCTCGAGCTGCCGCTCCTGAGCCCGACGGGACGAATCACCGCGAACGGGATCAACATCGTGAACGACCTCCCGCTGAACTACCCGCTCATAGCGATCCTCGTCACGATCATCGCGTCGATGGCGGCGGGTCTCGTGTTCACGGTCCGACGGAGGCGATGACGTGCGTGGGGGGCTGCTGCTCTCGCTGGGAGTCCTCGCCATCCTCTTGCTGGGGGTCGCCCTCCCATCGACGAGAGCCCAGACGGAACTCGTCGCGAACTTGGCGGGCCCGGATGCCGTTGCCCCCGGATCACTCACCTCATACTTTGTGAACGCGACTGGAGGGCCGGGCTCGGAGATTGGGGGGAACTTCTCCGTCCGGTTCTACATCACAGGCGCGGATCTCGCAGGAGGGCTGCCCCTCGAGACCGCGCCCCGCACGGAGTTCGGCGAGACGGGTCCCTTCCGACTCAACATCACGGCGCCGACGCGGGAGACCTCGATCACGCTCGTCGCGCTTGTGAACTCCTCGAACGGCCCAGACTTCGAGGCGACGACCCTGACGAAGGCGATTACTGTGATCACCCCGATCGTCCTTACCGCGACGTTCGTGAACAACGGCGCCGCTGCGGCGACCAACGTCCCCGTGAAATTCTACGTCGACGGCACGTTCGTCGGGTACGCGAACCTGACGCGGATCGAGGCCGGCGCGACCGGGACGGCTTCGTTCAGATATTTCCCGATCCGCCTCGCGCTCGGGCAGCATTCCGTTCGCGCCGAAGCGGACCTGAACCGGAACGGCGTGATCGAGCAGGACAAGGGCGAGGTCGCATTCCTCGATGTATTCTACAAAAAGGAGCTGGACCTCAGCTGGGGCGTCACGATTACGATTCTCGCCGCGATCGTGAGCGTGACGTTCCTCGTCGTCCGCGCGTTACGACGCCGGCGGCGCTGAGCCTCGCGACAGAACAGCCAGAAGTCGGTCCCGAATCAGAGCCGACGTTCGAGGCGGTCGAGCTTCTCCTCGAGCGCCTTCCCGCGGGTCGCGACCGAGAGCTCGCCCCGCGTCTTCTCGATCAGCGCACGGGCGATGTCCTGCTTCCGTTTCATCGCCACAAGACCGCTCGGGTAGTCGAAGCGGACGAGGAGGTCGAAGATGTCCTCCATCGTCTTCAGATGATCCGCGGCGGCGGCGACGTTGCCCCGCCGAAGCTCCTCGAGCGCGAACCGCCGGAGTTCGCCGACGGCATCTCCGAGCCCGAGGAGGTACGACGCGTCCGTGGCTCCGAGCTCCGAGGGACCCGGCAGGGGCCGGCCGTGGGCGATCGAGTCAACGACCGCGGCCTCGCATAGCTCTTGGAGAGCGTTCTCGACGAACCCGGAATGGTACAGGTCCGGATGCTCCTCGAGGACGCTCCGCAGCTTCATCGCCTCCTCGCGGGCCTCCCGGAGGGGCGTCTCGGAATCCTCCCCTTTGTGAAGTCCATGGATCGCCGCGCTGCTTAGCCGCGCGATTGCGCGGGATGACTTTAGCGCGAGTTCGCGGACCTCGTCCTTCTCGTCGAGGCGTGACTCGATCTCGCCGATGATGTCCTTCAGGTCCTTCACGGATGGGGACCACAAGCCGGAGTGCGTATAGACCTTTTGGCGCGAGGAGAAGTCTGATGCGATTCTAGGATCGCAGCGTCCTCATCCGCGCGACCTTGCGGTCGATCGCCTTCGCAGTCCCGACATCGTGGCGGACATACACGTGGCCCTTCACGTGGACGAGGCCCGCCTCAGCGATCAACTCCGCTGCCGGCAGGCTCTCAGCGATCCCCACGACCGCGACGGAGCGCGAGGTCGTAGTGTACAGCCTGCCCTCGCGTTCGTCGACCGCCGCATAGAACAGCTCGGCACCCGCCTTCGCAATCGCCGCTTCGTCGACTTCGACCCTTTTTCCTCCCTGCGGCGAGGTCCCGTATCCGATGGGGACCACGTACTTGCACACGGTCGCTTTTTTCGCGAACCGCGCAGCCATCGGGAGGTCCCCGTCGACAACGCTCTCGCACAGCTCGAGGAAATCGTCCTCGAGGATCGGGAGCACGTTCATGGACTCCGGGTCCGCGAACCGAACGTTGTACTCCAGGAGGCGGACGCCGTCGCGCGTCGCCATGAACCCGCCGTAGAGAATCCCGCGGAACGGTGTGCCCCGCCGCGCCATCGCATCGATCGTCGCCCGCATCGTCGCGAGTGCCGCTTCGTAGTCCTTTTTCGTGAGGAACGGGAGCCGGTGGTCCGCGTCCGAGTAGGAGCCCATCCCTCCCGTGTTCGGCCCCTCGTCCTTCTCGTACGCCCGCTTGTGGTCCTGCGCGAGGGGCGTCGGCAGTAGCCGTGTGCCGTCGCAGAGAGCCTGGAGAGAGAACTCTTCGCCGACGACCTTCTCCTCGACAAGGAACCGCGACTCACCGCCAATACTCTGGCCCAAGATCTCCTTCGCATACACCTCCGCCTCGCCCTTCGAGCGAACATGATCGCCCCAGACCTTCACGCCCTTCCCGCCCGTGAGCCCGATCGGCTTCATCACGAACTCGAAGTCGCAGTCGTTGAGCCAGTCTCGGAAGTCTTCGAGGCGGTCAAAGGCCCAGTAGTCGACGAGCCCCGGGATCCTGTGGTCCCGCATCAGATCCCGCGCGAACTCCTTGCTCGTCTCGAGTTGTGCGGCGTCCCGGTCCGGGCCCATGGCGGGGATGCCGGCGGTCTCGAGCGCGTCGACGATTCCCACCGCGAGGGGCGCCTCGGGTCCGATCACCGCCATGTCGACGCTCCGCGCCTTCGCCCAGGCGACGATCGTCGGCACGTCCGTGACGCTGTGGATGAGGAGCTCCTTCGAGAGGCGGCGGATCCCGGGGTTCTGGTTCCCCATTACCGCGTAGAGATCTGCCCTGCTCCGCGCGAGTGCTTTCGCGATCGCGTGTTCGCGTCCTCCCCCGCCCACGACGAGGACCTTCATGTTCCCGCCATGGCGGGAAGCGCCGTGCGGGATTTCTAGTTTCTCGACCCCGCGGCGACCTCCGCCGCATAGACCGTGTTCGAGAGTAGCATCGCGATTGTCATCGGGCCGACGCCGCCGGGAACGGGGGTGATCGCGCTCGCTACCTCCCGAACCTCTTCGAACCTTACGTCGCCGACCGTTCGGTAGCCCTGCTTCTTCGTCGCGTCCGGCACGCGATTGATCCCGACATCGATCACGACGGCGCCAGGCTTCACCATGTCCTTCGTGACCAACTCCGGACGGCCCATCGCGGCCACGAGGATGTCCGCGCTCCGTGCAATCGTGCGAAGATCCCGCGTCGCAGAATGGCAAACAGTGACAGTCGCGTTCGCACCCTTCGCCTTCTGCATGAGGAGCGCGGCGAGCGGCTTGCCAACGATGTTGCTGCGTCCGAGGATCACGACGTGCTTCCCAGAGGGGTCATGTCCGCTCCGAAGAAGGAGCTCGACGACTCCTGCAGGCGTTGCGGGTGCGAACCGCGGGATCCCAATCAGGAGGAGGCCCACGTTCTCGGGATGAAAGCAGTCCACATCCTTCCACGGGGAGACGCACGACACCGCGGCGATCGCAGGAATCTGCGAGGGGAGGGGTTGCTGCACGAGAATCCCGTGGATCGACGAATCCGTGTTGAGGCGCTCGACTTCCGCGAGAAAGCGTTCCGGCGCTGTCTCTCGCGGCAGTTTCACGATGACGGACTGGAGCCCCACCTCCTCGCACGCCCTCGCTTTCATTTTCACGTACAAGGCAGACGTGGGGTTGTCGCCGACGAGAACCGCTGCGAGACCAGGCGTCTTGGCCCGGGTCTGGAGCGACGCAATGCGTGGGCGCAATTCGGCGCGGATCTCTTCCGCAATTCGCTTCCCGTCAATCACCTCCGCGCCCATGCGCGCTGCGTATCAATATCGAGCATAAAAACGTACAACACGTGTACGATAGGGAATCGACTTTGGCAATCAGACACGAATCTTGATATTCAACCCCCCGGAATGGTTGCGCGTGCTGGCCTCCGGGGATCTGAGGAGCCTCACGGAACGACAGCGCGAGGTCCTCAGCATCCTGGTCGAGAACAAGCTGTACCGAGGGAAGGACACCGCGATTCCCGAAATCGCGGAGCAACTCGGCATCGCCGCCGTCGCGGTGTACAAACACATTCTGGAGATTGAGAAGGACGAGCTCTGCCGGGTCACCGTCACGCCTTCGGTCAAGGGCACGAAGATCTACGAGCGATTGTCCCTCGAGCCGAAGCCCATCCGGCGGATGACCGCGGAAGCGCTCTCGGAGCCTCGTCGTGCGATTCTCGAGTACCTCGCCGGACGTCCGGACGCGACGGGGTTCGAGCTCTCCGAGGAGCTCGTGATGAGCGAGTATGCGGTGAGCAACCACCTCCGCGTTCTCGAGGCGATCTCCCTTGTGACGAAGCAGCGCGGGCGCGCTCTAAAGCGGGGTGTGCCGCCGTACGTGTACAATCTGACGGGGCACGGACGGACCGTCCTCCAGTGACCCGGGAACGCGACTCGGAACTTGCGAATGACCCGCCGGTCTTACCGGAAAGGGGGTTGTTGGACGGTGGGGTCAAAGGAGGTGGAGGTTGCCATCCAACAACCCGAACTCTCACTACCAATGCGTGCGATAAGAACTTTTGTTGAGGCGTGACCCCGCACAAACCGCATCACCTTCGAGCCCCCGCGTGACCGGGAGAACTCGCGACGCCTTTATCGACTGCCTCCGTGATTGGAGGGTACATGCAGTCGGACCTCCTCGTCGTCGGCGCGGGGCCCTCCGGGACCATGGCAGCCCTAGCGGCCGCGCGGGGCGGCCTCCGCGTCGCCGTTCTCGAAAAGCGGCGGACCGTCGGCGAGCCCGTCCAGTGCGCGGAGGGCGTGAGCCACTTCGCCCTCGAATCGAACGGGTTGCGACCCGACCCGCGGTTTGTCCGGCAACACGTCCGCGGCGCGAAGGCGGTGATGCCGAACGGGAGGCGCTTCACAATCACGCGGCTCCCCGGCTTCGCGGTAGACCGCGGGGAGATGGACCGCACGATCGCGGATGCGGCCATCGACGCCGGCGTGGACCTCCACCTCGGCGAGCGCGTCAAGGGGATGACGCGGACCTCGGGAGGATGGGAGCTCCGATCTGATTCGAAAGTGTGGACCGCGCCCCTCGTCATCGGGGCGGACGGCCCCGCGAGCCTCGTCGCGCGCTGGGCGGGTCTCCTCGAGAGGGCCGAGGCGATCCGCGCGTACGAATGGCGGTTCGACGCAACCGACGTGGCGCCTCCGGAACGAGACGTGTTCCTGCTCTATTTTGCGAAACGTTACGATGGTGGGTATGCGTGGATCTTCCCCCGCGGCAACCACGTAAACGTGGGCGCGGGCGGGCACATCGACGCCCATCACGCTCTCGTAGAGTTCTGCCGGGAACGGGGAATCAATCCGGAGAAGCGGCGGGCGACAATCGCCGGCCAGATTCCGTACCGATACGAGTTCCGTAGCTACGCATCCAATGGCGTTGCGGTCGTCGGGGACGCGGCGGGCGTCACGAACCCGCTGAATGGGGGCGGGATTCACGCGGCATTGTACTCCGGCCGCGTCGCGGGCGAACTCGCGGCGAAGGAGCGCCTCTCGGACTACGATCGCGTCCTCCGGGCCTCGCCGTTTCTCGATCCTCTCCTGTGGTGGATGATCGATCGAATCCGGACGTGGGACGACCGCGTCCTGAATTTCGTCGGGGAGTTCCTCGAGCCGATCGACTGGCACACTCTCTCGGTTCCCGCCGGGCTCCGTCGGATGAGCCGCAGCCCCTGGATGCTCAAGCACGGAATCGACTTCCTCCGACTCCGGCGGGCGATGGCCCTCACGGAGCTCTATGGGTGGTGAGGTTCTCTCGGAGCGCGCCCTGCACGGCCTTCCGGACCCGCCAGAAGAATCCGAAAAGGGACTCCTCCGCCTGCACGAACACGAGGAGCCGCAGCGTGGACGTCTCCTTGCGAGATGCGACGATCCTTACCGCGTACGAGTTCCCACGGAGGTCGAGGCCGTGGAGGCTCGCTTGGCCCGTGAACGCACGGTCCGTCGTCTGGACCTTCTCCTCCACCTTCTCGAGGCCTTCCGCCTCGAGGGCGGACGCGATACGGGGGAACCAGAATCCCGCGTCGCCTCCCAGGGGGAGCGTCTCCTGAATCGAGAAGGACTTCGACGCCATCTCCCGGAGCGCGGTCGGGGTCAGATACACGGGGCGAGTGACGGGGGGCCGCAGGTCGAGCCGCATCGGCGCCACGACGGCCTCGATCGTCGCCTTCGCCGCACCGACCCGGTACCGCACGTCCCCCCCGAGTTCGATTTCCGCGGGCTCGCCGTCCGGTTCGACCTTGAACGACGCCGTGCCGAACGATTGTGGCTCGAGAACGGGGATCCCGCGGGGCGGCTCCTCGATCCGGAACGGTCCGTGAGCGACCCGCGGCGTGATGAGGACCTCCCGGATCGTCTCGTGCCCGGGGTTCCGAACCGTGATGTGATAGATAAGGTGCGTCGGCTCGAAGTCGATCCCGGGCTCGAGCCGTACGTCGACGAGCGGTCGGGCCTCTCGCCCCCCGCGCCTCGCGGGGAAACCGAGGACAAGCAGCCACGCCGGGTTTGTCAGGACAATCGCCGTGGCATCCTCGCGGCGCGATAAAAACTTCGCTGGCCCGGCCCGAAAGGCTTTAGTGAGCCCCCGGGATGGCACGCACATGGAGGGCAAGGCCGTCCGGACTTCCCTGCGAAGCGGCAGCCGCCTCGAGCGGGTTCTCTCCGAGAGACGCTTCGCCGTGACCGCGGAAATCGCGCCGCCGGCGTCCGCGGACCCCAGCGAGTTCATCGGCGTCGCACACACGGTGCGAGGCCATGCGGATGCGTTCAACGTCACGGACTGCCCTCGGGCCCTCGTGAAGATGGCGAGCTGGGCCGCGGCCGCTCTCCTCCTCCGCGAGGGGATGGAGCCGGTGATGCAGGTCGCCACGCGAGACCGGAACCGGATCGCCCTCCAGGCAGATGTCCTCGGCGCCGCGGCGATCGGCGTGAGGAACGTGATGTGCCTGCGAGGCGACGATCCCGCACTTGGAAACGAGCGGGGCGCGAAGCCCGTATTCGACCTCGAGACGGAGGAGTTCATCGAGACACTCCGAAGGCTCCGGGACACGGGAACCCTTCGCGGCGGGGATCCCGTCGACGCCGCCCCAAGCCTGTTCATCGGCACGACCTCGAACCCGTTCGGCGGGAATCCGGAGGAGGCGTTCGTCAACCTTCGCGGCAAGGTCGAGGCGGGGGCGGATTTCGTCCAGACCCAAGCAATCTACGACGTCGACGCGTTCGATGAGTGGATGCATCTCGTCCGGAAGGAATGGCTCCATGAGAAGGTAAACATCCTCGCGGGGGTGATCCCTCTGAAGTCCGCGAAAATGGTGCGGTTCATGAACCAGAAGGTCCCCGGAATCATCGTGCCCCCAAGCGTGAGCACGCGCCTCGACCGCGCATCGAACCCACGCACCGAGGGAATCCGAATCGCGGTCGAGGGGATCGAGCGGCTCCGTGAGATCGAGGGCGTCTCCGGCGTCCACATCATGGCAGTGAATTGGGAAGACGCAGTCCCCGTAATCGTAAGGGACGCAGGGCTGTACCCGAGACCCGTAATCGAAGTCGCGGCGTCGCGGTAGTCCGCACGAGACGAAACCTTAATGCCGCGGGGCCCATGTCATCGCGGTAATCTGAATGCCGGGCGAACGACGCGCGATTCTGAGCGTGTCGGACAAGCGCGGCATCGTCGATTTTGCGAAAGGGTTGGTCGCGCTCGGCTACGAGCTCCTCGCGACGGATGGGACCGCCAAGATCCTCCGCGCGGAGCGCGTGCCCGTCCGGAACGTCGCGGACTACACGGGCCATCCGGAGGTCCTGGGCGGGCGGGTGAAGACCCTCCATCCGAAGATCTTCGCGGCGATTCTTGCCCCGGAGGGGAGAACGGACGAGCTCCGGAAGGATGGGGTGGAGCCCATGGACCTCGTCGTCGCGAACCTCTATCCGTTCGAGGAGACGATTGCGAAGCCGGGCGTGAGCCATGCCGATGCGATCGAGAACATCGATATCGGGGGCGTCGCCCTCATTCGTGCCGCCGCGAAGAATGCGAACCGCGTAACGGTCGTCGTCAAAACATCGCGGTACCCCGAAGTGCTCGAAGCGCTCCGGCGTGGCGGCGTCCCCGCCCCGCTGCGGGAGGACCTCGCCCTCGAGGCGTTCGAGTACACGAGCGGGTACGATGCGGCGATCTACAATTACCTCGCCCGCCGAAAGGGTGGGCTCTTTCCACCGGCCCTGCGCCTCGCGATGCCGAAAATCGCGGACCTCCGTTATGGGGAAAATCCGCACCAGAAGGCCGCGGTGTACCGTGAGTCCGTCCCGCATGCCTCCGTCGGGAACGGGGAGAAGCTCAACGGCCGCGAGATGTCGTACAACAACTTCCTCGACCTCGACGCCGCGCTCCGCATCGCGATGGAGTTCGAACGACCGGCGGCCGCGGTCGTGAAGCATACGAACCCTTCCGGCGTCGCGATCGCCGAGGTGCTCGCGGACGCGTACCAGACCGCGCAAGCTGCGGACCCGATCTCCGCGTACGGCGGCGTCGTCGGCGTGAATCGCACGATTGATGTCGCGATGGCCCGCGCGATGAAACCGCATGTCCTCGATGCTGTGATCGCACCGGGATACGAGCCCGCGGCGCTGGAGATCCTGAAACAGAAGAAGAAGGGGTCCCTCCTCATCGTTCAGACCCGCGGCGAGTTCCGGAGAGACCATGGACTCGACATGGTGCGGGTCCTTGGCGGCCTCCTAGTGCAGACGACGGACTATCCCGAACTCCGGCCCGCCTCTCTGAAGGTCGTCACGAAGAAGGCCCCGACTCTCGAGCAGGTGCGCGACCTTTTGTTCGCGACGAAAGTGTCGCGGTTCGTGAAGTCGAATTCGATCGTCCTCGCGGAGGGCGAGCGGACCGTCGGCATCGGGGCGGGCCAGATGAGCCGCGTCGACGCGTGCATGCTCGCGTGCTATAAGGCGAAGGACGCCGCGCGGGGCAGCGTAGCGGTGAGTGACGCTTACTTCCCGTTCCGCGACGGGATCGACGAGCTCGCGAACGGGGGCATTGCCTCGATCGCGCAACCCGGCGGCTCGATCCGCGACGCAGAGATCATCGCAGCCGCGGACGAGCACGGCATCGCAATGGTCTTTACGGGGCTGCGGTTGTTCAAGCACTGAGGGGGACGATGGCTCGAATCAACGTCGGTGTCCTCGCCTCGGGGCGGGGGACGGACTTCCAGAGCCTGCTCGACGCGCTGGACCGCGGCGAGCTTGACGTGCACATCGCCGTCCTTGTGTGCAACGTACCCGGCGCGCCCGTTATCGAGCGGGCGAAGCGCCATGGCGTTCCGCACGCGGTCGTCGACCACAAACCGTTCGGGACGGACCGCGCTGCGTTCGAACGTGGGATCCTCAAGATCTTGCGACAACATCGCGTGGACCTCGTTGTCTTCGCAGGCTTCATGCGCCTCGTCTCGCCCTACTTCATCGGGGAGTTCAGGAATCGAATCATCAACATCCACCCGAGCCTCCTCCCGTCGTTCCCGGGGGCGCACGCGCAGGAGGACGCGATCAAGGCGGGCGCGAAAGTGAGCGGCTGCACGATCCATTTCGTCGACGAAAGCGTCGATGGAGGCCCCATCATCCTCCAGAAGGCGGTGCCCGTCCTCGACGACGACACCCCGGAGACGCTCGCTGGGAGGATCCTCGAGCAGGAACACAGCTTTCTTCCACTCGCAGTCCGGCTTTTCGCAGAGAGACGGCTCGCGATCGAGGGCCGACGCGTCCGCATTAATCGAGACGGGATCGAACTCCCTCCGATGGCGTGAGGCGAAGGCTCAGAGGACTGAGTCGAGAGAGTTCTCGCCGCTGAAAACAGGCGAATAAAATAGGCCGTTCGGGGTTCCCGAACGGCCTCGTTGTGGAGGGATGCTTTTAGCGAATGCGGGCAGCACTTCGACATATAAAAAAGCTCCTCTGGAACCTCCACTCGAGGTGGAACGTGCGTTTTTTCACATGCCCTTTGTAAAGGAGGAAGCCGTTCGAGAAACCCGCGGAACGATCTCGCTGCAGCGGGATGCTTGTCCTGCCTGGCGAGGACAAGCACTATCTCAGACGCGCAAGGGGAGGACCGGGCTCGGTATCGTGTAATTGCAAGGTTCAGAGGATCAGGGGTCCCCTATTCACACCCCCGACTTATCTCGGATTCGATCCGGGGTCCGTCGGCCTCTACCCTGAGCGCGCAAACCTTATCCATTCCGCACGATTCGAGGCGACGAGGCGATCCCATGAAGGGCGTTGGGAAGTTCGGCGAGGTCATGGCGAGCGACAAGGGCCCGGCTGACTACGGGACGGCCACGGAAAAGCTCATCCGCATAATCCACAGCGGGAGCCGGCCGCAGGCGATTCTGGACTTCGTCGTCCGCGAGCTCCGGAAGTTCCCGCACTACAATTGGGTCGGCGTCTACCTCGTCGAGGGTGACGAGCTTGTCTTGGCGGGGTGGAGCGGCCCCGCCGCGACGCAGCACACGCGCATCCCGCTGGGTGAAGGCATTTGCGGCCGCGCCGCACAGACCCGCGAGACCGTCGTGGTGGGCGACGTGTCAACGGAGCCGCGATACCTCGAGTGCTTCCCGAATACGCGCTCGGAAATCGTCGTGCCAATCCTGCGGGATGGCCTGGCACTCGGAGAACTCGACATCGACTCCGACGCGCTCGACGCGTTCGGCGGGCAGGACCGTGCGTTCCTCGAGCGGATCGCCTCCGAGATCGCGAAGGTTCTGTGACGCATCAGGGCCCTCAACCGCCGACCAACAAGCCCCTTATGTGGGCCCGTTGGTTCGACCCTCTCGGAGATGTGAGATGAAGACCATCGCGCTCCTCGCGCCGAGGCCCCCTTCCACTCATAGCCGGAACTCCCCCCACACCCGGACGAACGTATCGACCTGGTCGGGAGTCGCAAGTAGATAAGTGACCATCAACCGTGCAGTCTCTCGGCCGTCCGCGACGCGGTATCCCCGCTCCTCGTCCCGCGCGACGATCCCCGCGCCGACGAGCTTCTTGAGGTGATGCGTCAGAGTCGACGCGGATACGGGGACTTTCTCGAGAATCTCCCTGTGCAGAGCGGATTCCCGCTCCATGAGGTAGGACATCACGAGGAGCGGTACCCGCTGCCGGAGGAATCCGAGGATCCCCTTCTCACGGTCTGTGAGCGCCGGGCGGGCGCCCGGGTCGCCGACGGGGTACCGCGGGTAGAACCGCTTGTACTCGCCATCCATCGCGGACGTGGCGAGGTCGTGTTTCTCGAGGAACCGCAGGTGGTAGTCCGCGAGCGTAATCGAGAGGTTCGTCGCGCGCGCGATCTCGCGGAGGTGATAGCCCGGGTTCGAGCGGACGAAGTCATAGAGCGCCTTCCGTGCCCGCACCGCGAGGATCTCGTCGTCCGCCATGGCCGTCGCGATCCCGCGTCAACGGCGCAACGTCGCCCCGTAGAACAAGCCGAGGATGACAATGTCGAACGCGCCCGTAACGATAAACAGCGTCGCGATGTCCCGTTGGCCGACGAGGAGGAACGCCGTGAGCGCGACGCCCTTCGCGAGGAAGAGCGCGAATGCCGCGGTCAATAGAAGGAGCGCACGGTCCCGGGTTCGCCGGTACGCGAGGGATCCAATGACCGCGAGGGCGAAGGCGAGGACACTCAGCCCGGCTGCGATGATATTCTCAACCACCATGTGGAAAACCTCGGGCCGCCACCGGAGGGACCCAGTTTAAAAGTTCGCTACTAGTTTTCACGACGCCGCCGTCGGCTCAGGACGACGGTCGCGGCGACGAGTCCCGCGATCGCGGCGACGCCGAGCGCGTAGAGGACCGGGTTCCAAGAGAGGGGCGGCGGCTGGTTCGCGCGGTTCACGAGGGTCCAGAACGCGGCGGATTCGACGCCCATCTTCGAATCGTGGTCGATCACTTGACCGCGCCCGTAGACCAGGAAGAATTCGCTGCCGCCCTCGCTCGGGGCGAGGCTCGTCGTTCTAACAGCGGCGATTCGACCGTCGACGATCGCGGTATTCGACCACGAGAAGAAAATCGATCCGAGTTCGCCGCTCACGCTGAGCTGCGACTCATCTGTTGCCCAGTCACGGATCTCGTCGAGGGATTGCTCCTCGATCTGTGTGTTCTGTGCTTCCGTGGCAACCTCGATTTTCAGAGCGAGTTCCGAGTTGGGCGCGTCGTACATCCATCCGCGGATCGAGAGATCCACTTTGATTTCCATCGGACTTACGAGGATCTGCCCGGTCCGGACGAAGCGCGAGGAGGCGGTGACAGTGAGTGTGAGGTTCCGCGACGTCGGAACCTCCGGGACCGGGTAGGCCGTGAACCGGAACTGGCGCCCGCCATCGACAGTCGTCGTGTTCACGGTGGTCACGGCCCAGTACTCGTTCGTGAGGTCCCATTCTTGGACGATATCGCCTCCACCGATGTCCCCGCCATCGTAAATGACCTCGACGAGGCGCTTCAATGTCAGCTCGTAGAGGATCCCGTCTTCCCGGTCGGCCCTGGGACGATACTCAACGGCGAAGGTGCCCCGCTCGAAGAGGAGACTGAACTCGTCGTCATGCCCATCGGGGGCCGCGCCCACCGAGATCGACTGGACCCGGAACCGACCCTCTGGAATGCCGAGCCCATTGAGGTTCCGCGCGGTCGCGGCTTCGACTGCATCCGAGATCCCGTCGCCGTCGGAGTCAGCGCCGTCGGCAAGTGCCGCGAAACTCGCAAGCGTAAACGCGCCCGTCGCGAGGAGGGCGAAAAGCATCGCGGCCCTTCGGACCTGCACGTTCCTTGGCTCCGGGAGTTCCATCCAGCCGTCCTTATAAAGAGGTTATTCTACGGCCCTCGAATCGGTCATTCCCCGCCATGATTATCAATCGATGCCATTGACGAGCGTTCAAGAACCTTCTTAGACGCCCAGGGAAACGGCGGCCCATCCGGTGGACGGCATGGACGAGAACCGTGCGATGGGACTGTTGGCCTTCGTGGCGATCATCCTCGCGGTCGTCGCACTCATCATTGCGTTGATGGGGCGGGCGACGAACCAGTCACCTGTGGCGATTGCCGGCGAGGACATCGCGGGCGTGGCGGGCGAACCCGTTCCGTTCCGTGGGATCGCAGGGGACGGCGACGGGACCGTCGTCCGGTACGAGTGGGACTTCGAGGGCGACGGCGTGTTTGACTATTCGAGCCCGACGACCGGGTATGTTGACCACGTCTACCCGCCGAACCCGACGCTCGTGGGACAGACCGTGAACATCACGGCCGTGCTCCGGGTCACGGACAATGCTGGCGCCGCGGATACGGACACGCGCGTCGCGGCGCTCCGGTACGAGCCGCCCCGCCTGACCGCTCAGGTGACCCGCCAGGGCGCCTACTGGCTCGTGACCCTGACCGGGGCCTCGAACACGATCCGCGTGAACGAAGCGAGGTTCGTCGTGAAGACCCCGCTGGGCGCGGTCCTGTTCGCATCCTCCGTCAACGATGCGGGTACACTCCGGGACGATCGGGACATCGACGGGCAGTTCGACATATGGGCGATGCCTTCGGGAGCGGGCGCGATCACAAACGGCACGGGTGCGGCGTGGACCTGGGCAAACCTCTTCGACACCCGGAACGCGCGGTTCGTGTATGCTGACGAATCGTTCAACCGCGACGTAGACGAGCCGGACCTCGTCGCGATCTACGCGGACCCGAACGACGATGGCACGCAGGACGTGATGACCGGGTTCTTCTTCGAGATCTGGGACACGCCGAACGGAAACGCAATCCTCCTGCGCGTTGCCCTCGCCGGGTGATGGGCGGAAGGACGCGCAGTTCCCTTAGGTGGCGGAGGTAGCCCGGGCTGACCCACGGGACCCATCGCGAAAAATGAGCGCAGCGTGCCTACTCGTGGACGACCTCACCGAACGCGACGCGTCGAAGCACCTTGGTCACCCGGAACTTGACCTGGTCGCCGACCTTCGTGCCCGGGACGAAGACCACGAAGTTCTCGACCCGACACATGCCGTCCCCTTCACGACCCATGTCCTCGATCTTCGCCTCGTACACCTTCCCCTCCTCGACGGGAGCGGTCGACGGACGAGGGCTTTGGCCGAATTGAGACATTCCAGACCTCCCGCCCCCCCATAGGGCGCGACCGTTCGTATCTGGAGGACGCTATATAATGGTATGGTCTGACACGGCCCAAGAACAGGGCTTGAATGCGTCGGGTGGAGCCCGTTTTCTAGGAGGAATTGACCGTGCAAACGAGCGGAAGACGGGCCTAGGTGTCCCGCGGCGATCCGACGTCGTAGTCTTCCTCGATTCCTTTCGGACCGAAGCGCATCGAAAGGATCAGCAGCACAATCCCGACGACGAGGACGACGAGGCCGATCGCGGCGACGTATCGGTTCAACCACCCGAACGCTTCGTACGCCGAACCGCCAATCGGAATTCGAAGGATGTCGTGGAGGAACGAGCCGAACGCGATGGCGGGGCCGCCGGCGAGGACGAGCGCGACGCCGATGTAGAACAGGATCCGCCCACGGCGGAACGGCTTGTCGGGAGGTCCGCCCGCCTCCTCCTCCTGAAGCATGGAGGCGTCGAAGATCTCTCCGCACTTCGGACACTCGCGGGCGTCCTCCTCGACGGGAGATCCGCAGCTCGGGCACTCGTACGTCTCACCGGACATCAGGCGACCGCTCCTTTCGATGCAGGGGATGGACTATAATCGTTTCTCCAACTAATTCGGAAGTGATAATGAGTCCTCCCGTGAGGGGGGGCAGGACCGAATCGCATCAGGCGGTCGCGGTTTTCGGCCGCGGCATCCACGGCCATGCGACGGGGCCGGACACGTTCCGCCATTCCGCAGGCATCGGGTTGCCTTCGCTGTCGCGGCGGTAGTAATCCGCGACCTTCTCGAACTTCAGATCCTTGCCCGAGGCCTCGACGACGAGCGCGTTCCGAACGTTCGCCGCCGCGAATGCGGCGACCTCGTCGTCGAACACCGCTGCGTACGGGGTCTGGGCCTGCCACCAAAGAACGAGAAAGAGGGAGCGTTCCGGCTTCGACAGTTTTCTCCGTTGTTTCATCGCGGATTCGTGCTCCGCCCCGGGTTCGGGGCCGGCTACCGAAATGGATTTGAACCTGAGCATAAGGCCTTTCGTTGTCAATTATCAGCGTTGGGACCTAACAATTCCGTTCCTGCGATAGGCCCTTGTGGCGCGTCGGCCCCGCCGAATCTTCCGCGGACTTCGACAGGCGACCCATCCCGAACGGACGGTTGGAAATGCCGCGGTTGCCGTTCGGAAAAGCAATGGGTTCAAAAACCCCGACTGTTTCACCTTTGGTGGTATACCCATGTCACGCGAGGTCGATTATGAGCCGAAGCCCATCGATCCGGACTTCCTCCAGAAGCCGGACGAGTACCCGCAAACGGGCGAGCACAACAGTCACAAGGTCTTCGCGGAGGGTAGCCAGCGGCAGGACCTGAACGGAAAGCCGTATCCGACGATGTTCGGGATCCACGGCAGCCACGTCGCGGTGGACTTCGAGGGGTGTGTCGCGGACGGGGTGTGCATGGACGTCTGCCCAGTCGACGTGTTCGAGTGGCAACTGGCCCCGGGTCAGAAGGGGACCGGGACAGATAAGGTCCTCGAGAAGGGCTCGGACGAATGGAACCAGTGGCGGTCGGACAAGTCGGAGCCGATCCGGGAGAGCGACTGCATCGACTGCATGGCCTGCGAGTCGGCGTGCCCGACGAAGGCCATCAAGATTTCACCGGGCGCATAAGGCGGCCGGCAGTCCCACCTCGTCAGCCGCGCACGTGCGACCAGCGAAGCTATAAGTCCCGCCACGGTCCTAGCGACCGCCCCAGGGGGATCCTATGCCAGCCGCACGCGCAATCTGGAGCGGGAGCATTTCGTTCGGCCTCGTGAACATCCCAGTGAAGCTATACACGGCGAACGAGACGAAGGACATCTCGTTCACGACCCTCCACACGGCCTGCAAGACGCCTCTAAAGCGGCCGTACATGTGCCCCGTGGACAACGTCCCCGTCGAGCCGAAGGAGATGGTTAAGGGGTACCAGGTCGGGAAGGGCTCGTTCGTAATCCTCACGGACGACGAGGTCGAGAGCGTCCGCGCGGAGTCAAGCGACCTCATCAACGTCGTCGGTTTCGTCGAGGCCCCCGAGATCGGCCCGCTGTTCTACGATTCAACGTATTACCTCGGCCCCCTTGAGACGAGCGTGAAGCCGTTCGAGCTATTCCGACAAGCGCTCCTCCAAACCGGCAAGGCCGCGATCGCGCAGGTCGTCCTCTGGAGGAAGGAGCGGCTCGTCGCGCTGCGGCCCGTCGACGGGGCCCTCGTGATGACGACCTTGTACTACGCGGATGAAGTGAAGTCACCGCCGGAAATCCCCGCCACGCGGCCCGTGAACATTACGGCCGAGGAGACGGAGCTCGCGATCAACCTTGTGACGGCGCTCTCTACGGACTTCGATCCGACGCGGTTCACGGACGGCTACCGTGAGGCGCTCCTCAAGATGATCGAGGCGAAGATCGAGGGGAAAGCGATCGAGATCCCGCAGAGGCCGGTCGCCCCGACGACGCAGGACCTCATGACGGCCCTGCGGGCGAGCGTCGCTGCGGCAAAGAAGTAGGGCCCTATGGCGGACCTCTTCGACCTGAAGATTAGGCCGATGCTCGCGACGGTCCAGCCGGAGCCATTTGATTCCGAAGACCACGTCTTCGAGCTGAAGTGGGACGGCACACGGGCCCTCGCGTTCCTCTCGCCGGACGGGAGGCTGAAGTTCCAGAACCGGAGGCTGTACGACATTACGCACCGTTACCCCGACCTCGCAATCGACCTCCGCGGACGCAAGGCCATCCTCGACGGCGAGATTGTCATCATGGTCGACGGGAAGCCGAGCTTCATGGGCCTCCAGCACCGCGAGCACGCGTCGTCCGAGTTTACGATCCGACTCCGGGCGAAGGAGCTTCCCGCGACATACGTCGTCTTCGATGTCCTCTACCTCGACGGCAAGGACCTCACCTCGCTCCCCCTCATGGAACGGAAGGCGATCCTCCAAGACCTCGTCCATCCGACCGACCGTGTCGTCCTCTCCGACGTGATTGAGCGGGAGGGCCGCGCGTACTTCCGGGCCGTCCTCGAGCGCGGGCTCGAGGGAATTATCGCGAAGCGGAAGGCGAGCCGCTACGCGCTGGGACGCCGCACCCGGGACTGGCTAAAGATCAAGAAGCGGGAGACGATCGACGCGATCGTCTGTGGCCTCACGGAGGGGGAAGGCGTGCGGGAGGACACGTTTGGATCCCTGATCCTCGGCGTGCACGACGGCGCGGCAATCCGATACATCGGGCGTGCGGGGACCGGATTCAGCGATGCGGTTCGACAGGAGATCTTCGGGATGGCCGTGCCCCTGCAGGACCAGCGCCCGTTCCCCGAGGAACCGAACATGACGGAGCCCGTGAAGATCTGGATGCGGCCCTCTCTCGTCGCGGAGGTCCACTACCTCGAGCTCACGAACGACGGCTTCCTCCGCGCGCCGTCGTTCCATCGGCTCCGACTCGACAAACGGCCCGAGGAGTGCGTCTTCCCACGGCATGCGTCAGACCTCTGACCGCCACCCGCGAATCCTTTATCTGGGGTCCTCGCCTTGCGAAGGCTTCTATGGCAAAGGTCCTCGTCGCAATCGCCTGGCCCTACGCCTCAGGTCCTCGCCACATCGGCCATGCGGCGGCCACGTTCATCCCCGCGGACATCTTCGCGCGGTACCACCGCATGAAGGGCGACGACGTCCTCGTCGTCGGCGGGAGCGACATGCACGGCACGCCGATAACCGTTCAGGCGGATCGCGAGGGCGTCCCGCCGAGCGTGATCGCAGAGCGGTACCACGCCCTCCACGAGAAAAACATCGAGCAGCTCGGCGTGAAGTACGACCTCTACTGGAATACCGCGGACCCGAACCACAAGAAGTGGGTCCAGGAGATCTTCCTTCGACTCAAGGAACGGGGTTACATCTACGAGGCGACGATGACCTCGCCGTACTGCCCGACGGACCAACGATTCCTCCCGGACCGGTATGTCGAGGGCACCTGCCCGCACTGCGGTTTCACCGCCGCGCGGGGGGACCAGTGCGAGAACTGCGGGAAACTTCTCGACCCCTTCGAGATGAAAGACCCGAAATGCCGCATCTGCGGGACGACCCCGGTCCCACGGGAGACGAAGCACTTCTTCCTCAAGCTCATCGCGTTCCAGGAGAGGCTTGAGCGATGGCTTGCGACTGGTAAGGACCACTGGCGGACCCACGTCTTCACGTTCGCCCGGAGCTTCCTTGCGGAGGGCCTGAAGGATCGCCCCTTCACGCGCGACCTCGAGTGGGGCATCGAGGTCCCCGTCCCCGGGTACGAGACGAAGCGAATCTACGTCTGGTACGAGGCCGTGATGGGATATCTCACGGCGACGCGGGAGTGGGCGCGACGCCAGGGGCACGAAGAGGGATGGCGGGACTGGTGGTACGACCCGGCGGCGCACCACTACTACTTCATCGGAAAGGACAACATCGTGTTCCACGCGATCATTTGGCCCGCGATGCTCTTGGCGCACGACGAGAAGCTCACCCTTCCCCACGACGTGCCCGCAACGCAATTCCTGAACATTAGCGGCGAGCGGATGTCCGCAGGCCGTGGACGCGGCGCGTGGCTGCCGGACATGCTCGAGCGGTTCTCTGCAGACCAGATTCGGTATTATGCGACGTCCACGATGCCGGAAACGAAAGACACGGAGTTCAGCTGGCAGGACTTCGCGCAACGGAACAACGCGGAGCTCCTCGCGGTATACGGAAACTTCGTCCACCGCGCTCTCACGTTCGCAGCGAAGAACTTCGGCAGTACGGTCTCCGCCGCGGGCCTCCTCGACGGGGCGGACAAGACGATGATCCGAAACATCGAGGAGCAGTGGCGGAAGGTCGGCCAGAACCTCGAGTTCCTCCACCTTCGCGACGCGCTCCGGGAGGCGATCCAGCTCGCGCGTTTCGGGAACCAGTACTTCGACCAGAAGGCCCCGTGGGATCTGATCCGACGGGACCGGGTCGCATGCGGCACGGCGATTCACGTCGCCCTTCGCGTAAGCCGCGCCCTCGCACTCCTCATGGCGCCCTTCACGCCGTTCAGCTCGCAGTCCCTGTGGCACGCGCTCGGATACGAAGATGACGTCCACGCGCAGTCTTGGGACTCCGTGGTCGACGACATTCCGGCGGACCAGTCGCTGCGCGTGGGGAAGCCCCTCTTCGAGAAGATCGAGCTCGAGGCCGCGTCCGAGGACGAGCGGTTCGACGTGCGCGTCGGGCAGATCACCGATGTCCAGGACCATCCGAACGCGGACAAGCTCTACGTGATCCAGGTGAACCTCGGGGATGAGACCCGGACCCTCGTGGCGGGAATGAAGGCGAACTATGCAAAGGAGCAGATGAAGGGGAAGCGCGTCGCCGTGCTGTGCAATCTGGAGCCCGCGAAGTTGCGGGGCGTCCAATCCAATGGAATGGTCCTCGCGGCGGAGGACGAGCACGATGTCGGCCTCCTCATTTCCCCCGAGGACGCGCCCCTCGGCGCGCAGGTCCTCGGAGTGCGAGGTGCCCCGCGGCTCACGTTCTCGGAATTCCAGCGGCACAAGATCCGGGTCGCGGAGGGCGGGACCGTGACCTTCCATGGGGCGGAAGGCACAGGGGTCGTGCCGCTCCGGGTCGGTGACGCGCCCGTCCGCGTCGACAAACCCTTCCCGCCGGGGACGCCGGTCCGCTGATGGAGCGTTCCATCAACTCGACAGGACGACCGCGATCTGCTCCGTGACACGACCGATATGCAAGAGAATGAGCCCGAGGTTCGCATCCGGCCAGAGCAGGACGGTGAGGACGAAGTCCTCCCCGACTTTTCGCGTGGCAAAGTCCCCCTCGACGGTCGTCGCAATCGTGTGGCCCGCCTCCCGCGGCCCATCTCATCTGCCGTGATGTCCGCAGTTCCGGCGAGGCCAGCGGAGAGCGCTGCAATCTTCGCGGAATCGAGGGTCCGAGGCAAAGCCCCGAGATGAAAATGCGATCCCGCCGGGCGAGAGCGACGAGCGACGGCCTCGACGCCCGGAAGGCGCTTCAGGCCGAGAGGACACCCTGAACGCGCGCATCGCCTCCGTGTTGTCGACGGCGGGGAGCACTCCCGCCATCGGTCCGACGACGGGGAGGCCTCCGGATGTGCCTTGTGGCGAGGGCATCGGAATCGAAAACCTTTTGACCGTTCGCGCGGAGCGGGTTGGGCCGTGATCCTGGACCTCCACAATCACACCCGCTACTCGCCCGACTCGAAGGTCGACCCCGTCGTGCTCGTGAAGCAGGCGCGAAGCCTGGGGCTGGCGGGAATCGGAATCACGGACCACAACGCCGTCGCCGGGGCGCGGGTGGCAGCGGAAGCTGCGAAGTCCTTCTCCGACTTCGTCGTGGTTCCCGGGGCGGAGGTTTCCACATCGGGCGGCCACGTCCTCGCGTACGGAGTCACGGAGGCAATCCCCCGCAATCTCACGCCCGTGGAGACAATTGAGCGAATCGTGGCGGCGGGCGGTGTTCCGGTCGCGGCGCATCCCTACAGGTTCTGGTCTGGCCTCGGGGAGGCGGCGACCCTCTCATCGAAGTTTGTCGCGTACGAGGTCGCCAACGCGCGCACGCTTCGAGTCGGGAACGAAAAGGCAGTCGTCCTCGCTGGCCGGACGAAGGTCGGCCGCACGGGCGGCAGCGACTCCCATTTCCTCCGGGAACTCGGACGTGGCGTGACGTCACTGGACCGCGGAGCGACGACGGTCGATGACATCCTGCAGGCGATCGCGTCCGGACGCACAGCGGGGATTGGTCTCCATCGGGGCCCGTGGGACTCAATCGTTTACGTCACAAAAGCCGTCGGCGAATGGCTGCTCCGAGGGATGCACCGGATCTAGAGGTACTCTTCGATTTTTCGGGAGTACCGCTCGAGTTGCGCCTTGATCATCGAAACGTCCGCGTCGCGGCGCGAACGCAGGACGAAAATCGCCTTCGGCCCGTCGTTGACGATCACGATCTTGCTCGACTCCATGTTCACGACGACGGTGTCGAGCCTCTCCTTCAGCTCCGACGTCGCGGTCTCCGCGGCGCCGACGAGAATCGCGAACATCGCGACGAACGTGTCCGGGAAAGCGCCTTCCGGGATCGTGCCTGCGAGGTACTGCCCGCTCCGGCTCACGAGGACCGCATCGTGCACGCCCTCGACAAGCTCAATCTCCTTAAGAATCGATTCGAGGGCGGCCTGGTCGGCCATCGTTACGGGGTCTCCGGGGGGAAATCGTTCCCGATTTTTCGGCCCATCCCGAGGAGCCGGCATAAAGGTTGCCATCTGAGAATCCCTGCGGAGAAATCACGGGGTGCGAAATTCGCGAAGGGCGCGGGCCATCGTCACCGCGGCGTCGACCGCACGTTCCGCGTTCGCAATCCGGCGCAGGGCAACCTTGTAGCTCATCCCGGGTCCCGTGATTCCGAGTCCAATCGGCTTTCCCGTCGCCGTCTGGAGGTCGAGGAGCTTCGTCGCGACCGCGCGCGCGATGAGCTCGTCGTGCTCCGTCTGCCCCTTAATCACGGCGCCGATCGCGACGCCAGCGTCGATGTCCTCCCGCAGAAGGAGGCGGTGGAGCGCGAGCGGGATCTCAAACGTCCCCGGGACGCGGACCACCTCGGCCTTCACGCCGAGCGCCTTCGCCCGCTTCAACGCGCGCTGGACCATCTTGTCGGTGACCTCGGCGTTGAACGACGCCGCAACGATCGCGAGCCGCACGGTCATTTCACCCGGAGCGGGCCGGCGTCCGCGAAGCCCTCCCGCTGTCCCGTCCCCGCCAACTTCCGGAGCTCTTCGGGTCGGAACAGGAGGTCGTAGCAGTTGCTTGCGTGCTCCCGCGTGCGCCGATCGAAGAGCCACGCGAGCTCGGCCTCGTCCTTGGCCTCCTCCTCGTGGACCATAACGCCGAGGATGTGTTTCCCCGTGAGCGCCTGGACCATCTGGAGGCCGAAGTCTGCGGCGAGGGCGCAGTCCTTGTCGACGGGCTGCCGGCCGATCATCCCGAGCGCCATCGCGATATCGCACTTCTGCTCGTCGAACAGGATCCGGCACGCGGCGGAGAGATCCTTGACCCCGGGCACGGTGTACCGGACGATCGTGAACCCCCCGCCCTTCTTCTTCAGCTCGTCCGCGGCCGCCGAGGCCATGTCGTACCGCGCGAAGGACGTATCCGCGATCCCGATCCGCTTCATGTCCGTTCCTCTCCACTAGGTCCGGACCGGCGGCTCTTTCGGGGAGCCCTCCACGGCCTGGAGCTTCTCTTGGAGAGCGAGCCAGTCCGCGACTCGGCGGACGATCTTCCGGGTGCCGTCGAGGTCCCCCTCGAACTTCGAGAGTCGGACGACGCGCGTGTCCCGGAGACCCCGCTTCCGGCACTCCTCGAGGACCTTCTCCTCGGTGTGGACTTGGTCGTACCCGAGGACGATCACGTTCGGTCGAAGGTCGGCCAGGATCTCGTAGATGTTCCCCTCGTTCCCGAGGACCGCGCGGTCGACGGGCTTCAGAGCGCGGACCATCTCGAGGCGGCTCGACTCCGGAGTGATCGGCGGGTGCTTCAACCGCTTCGCGGTGGAATCCCGTGCGACGACGACGACAAGCTCGTCGCCCAGCTTCTTCGCCTCGTTGAGGAAGGCGATGTGGCCGGGATGGAGAAGATCGAACACCCCCGTCGCCATTACTCGGACCATGCGCGCCACGCTTCGACGATTTCCTGTCCTTCGAGGAAGACGAGATTTCGCCTCTGTGCATATTCCTTTGCGTCTTCCTTTGACAGGGCGCGGCCGTCGTCCCCGAGCATTTCACAGATCGTCGCCGAGGGAATCAGGCCCGCCATCGTCACGAGGCCCGTCGTGAGTTCCGTATGGCCTCGACGGTGCGCGAGTAGTCCGTCCGCTGCGTTCAGGATCGGGACGTGGCCGGGGGACCGGAACTGGCGGCCCATCGCCTCGGGCGCCCAGCCGTTCTCCCGTCGGCTCGCCTCCCCCACCAACTGGGCGAACCGCGAGATTGTGAGCGCGCGGTCCCGGTCCGTGATGCCCGTGTAAGTGTCGCGGTGGTTCACAGTAATCGAGAACGGCGACGTCTTGTCATATGGGATGTCGTCCCCCACCGTGCCCTTGAGAATCGGATAGTTCTCGCCCGCATCGCGGAACACGTCCGCCACGAACGGCAATCCGATCCGCCGGCGGGCGACTTCCGGGACCGTCGTGCAGATGAGGCCGCCAGCCTCCTTCCGAAGGGCCCGTACGACTTCGAAGGTGACGAACTCGGAGGCGACGGCCATGTCCGTTTCCTCCTCGCGTCCGTCCGCGTCGTAGACAAGGACGATGCTGCCGTTCCGAAGGGCTAGAAGGGCGCCTTCAAGGCTCGCCTTCACGAGTCCGACGAAGTGGGGTGCACATATTAACTTTCTTGTAATTACCATAATTCCGGTTTACTTTCCTCGTGAGGAGCGAGGCGCGAACCCTTATGGAGCGCACGGTCGTTCGCGCGTTGACATGCTCGAGCCCGTGGCGTGCCGGCGGGTCGACCGCTCCGGGATGCTCGGGATCGTCCAGTCGCTCCCACAGCAACTCCTCGACGGATACCGGGCGGCGGAGGCGGTGCAGATCGAGGCCCCGGCCCGCCTGTTCATCGCGGGGATGGGCGGATCCGCGATTGCGGGAGACCTCTTCGTCTCCTGGGCCGCAGACCGGTCGAAGGTCGCCATGGAGGTCGTGCGGGGCTACGTCCTTCCCCCGCACGCGGCGGCGCAGGACCTCCTCGTCGCGGTGAGCTACTCCGGCGACACGGAGGAGACCCTGGCCGCGGTTCGCGAGGGCGCGAAGAGGAAGTGCCGGATCGTCGCGATCACCTCGGGCGGGAAGCTCGCGGACTGGGCCCAGCGCCATGGCGCGATGGTCGTCCGCGTCCCGCCGAAATTCCCGCCACGGGGCGCATTCGGATATCTGTTCTCCGCGCTTCCCGCGGTCATGGAGGACTGGGTCTACGGGGACCTCGGAACCGAGCTCGAGCGCGCGGCCTCCCACCTGTCGCGACTCGCGCAGGAGTATCGGGTCGCGACGCCGTCAAGGTCGAACCCCGCGAAGTCCCTCGCCCTGCGGCTCCGCGATCGTACGCCGATCGTGTACGGCGCGCCGCCATACGGGCCCGTCGCGCGCCGCTGGAAGACGCAGTTCAACGAGAACGCGGAAGTCCTCGCGTGGGCTTCCGAGTTCCCGGAGGCGGACCACAACGAGATCGTCGGCTGGAGCGGGGACCCGAACGCGAAGCGATTCCTCCCGATTCTTTTCCGCGACAAGGAGGAGACGACAGAGATCCGGCGCCGCCTCGATGCGACCCGCGGGATCATGGAACGCTGGACGGAGCTCCATGAAGTCCGAGACCGCGGCGAGACGCTTCTCTCCCGGATGCTCGGCACCCTGTACCTCGGCGACTTCGTGAGCGTGTACCTCGCGGTCCTCCGTGGCATCGACCCGATGCCTGTCAAGGCGATTGATGAGCTCAAGAAACAGCTCGCCGCGTGAGCCGCGAGGGAGACGCCGAGGGGGAGATTTTCAGGCACCGCCAAGGATTCGAACGGGCCTTTTGAACTCCCGGGGCCTTTCGACCACCAGCTTTCCAGACTGGCGCCCTACCGGACTAGGCGACCTCGGCGCGGGCTTCGCATTCGAGGGACGTTATTTAAGGGCTCGCCCCTGGACCCTTGCGGGCGCGCGCAACACGCCGCCACGCCGCGGGATGGCTCATCGCGAGGACCTCAAAGAGCCGAGGCGGACGCGCGAGGGACAGGTTCGCGTCGTGCAGCTTCGCCATCGCACTCGCGAATGCGTCCCGCTTGCCGGTGAGTTCGAGGGCGAACCGATCCGCGCGGTCCTCCCTCCATCGGGAAAACGCGTGTTCGAGCGGACCAATCGCGGAGGAAATGATCGCGGTGATGAGCATGATGACGGGGAGCCCCGCGAGGTCGGAGATTCCCTCGAGGTTCAACGGTCCGACAACCTCCGGTAGTGCGGACCGGAGGATTCCGAGCGTGACGAACGACGTTGCGGCGAGCCCACCGAGGCCGACTATCGGATCTCGGTGCTTCTGATGGGCGAGCTCGTGCGCGAGGATTGATTCAACCTCGTCGGGCGTTTGGTCCTGAAGGAGCGTGTCTGTGACGATGACGCGACGCGTGCGTCCCATTCCGGCGAGGGCTGCGTTCGAGCGCCTTGTTTTCTCCGAGGCCCGCAGGACGAAGACCCCGAGGACGGGGATCCCCGCTCGGGACGCGAGAGCGCGGAAACGCTCCTCGAGATTCGCATCCGCGAGCCGGTCGAGCCGGAAGAACAGGCGCACGAGGATGACCGGGGCGACGATGGACCCGAGGAACGCAACCGCGATCCCGAGAAGCCAGGCAAGGATCCACCACTCCGACGGGAATTCACGGAGGAGGAAGTACAGGATCTCCACCGCGACGAGCGAGAACGCGTATCCGAGGAGAACGGACTTGAGCAGATCGCGGACCCACCCGGGCCATCCTTGGCGGGACAGTCCGTAGCGGCGCTCGAGGACGTGGCTGTACGCGGAGAACGGAGCACTGAGGGCCGCGAGCGCAAGATAGAGGGTCGAGAAATACTCCAGCGTCGCGACCCAGGCCGCGCCAGGGCGGGTCGCCTCCCGGAGCGCGTGGGACCCGCCAAGCGCGATGAAGAGCCCGACGGCCGCACCGAACACCCCGATTCGGAGGACGCTCACCCGCACCCGGGTTCCGAAGAGTTCACGCGCGAGGCGTTGGCTTTCGATGGAGAAGCCGAGGGGGTCCGCGATCTCCGGCACGAGGTCACTTCCAGAGCGCAGGATACGTGCCCGGGTCCATGAGGACGCGCTTCGTGTCCGCGGCGAGCCCCGACTTCGCGACGACGATCTCGTCCGAGGTCATCATCGCGGTCGCGATTGCGACGCCCTCGCCCTTCGCCGTGAGGACTGCGATGAGCTCGCCCTTCTTGATTCCCTGGGAGAGCTTCGCGACGCCGGGGACCGCGAGGTTAGAGCCATGGCAGATCGCGTCGACCGCGGTATCCTTGATCACAATCTTTCGGATGTGCACAAGGAGGGCTTCGACGGGTCGGAGGAGCGCCCGAAGCGGACCCTCGTCTCCATCCTCCGTCCACGCGACGTACGCGTCCTTGAGAGTCAAAAGGCTCTGCGCGTCCTTCTCCTCAAACGAGGCCGTGCGGGTCCGTCGGAGATCGAGCATGTGCCCGCCGACGCCGAGCGCTTCCCCGATGTCGTTGCATAACGTCCGGATGTACGTCCCGGACTCGCAGCGCGTCCGGAACAGGACGAGGCGGCCCGAGAACTCGAGAGGCTCGAGCGCGTACACGGCGCGGATCCGCCGCTCCCGCTTCACCGCGGAGCGAACGGGAGGTGTCTGATAGATCTCTCCGACGAACCGCTCCATCATCTCCCGGACCTTCCGTTCCTCGACGTCCTGATGGAGCTGGAGCACGCCGACGTACTCCTTGTCCCCGGACAGCATCGCGTCGAGCGCCCGGGTCGCGTCATTGAGGCCGATGGGTAAGACGCCCGTGACCCGCGGGTCGAGGGTCCCCGCATGGCCCGCGCGGGTGGCCTTCAGGAGGTCTCGGACCCAGGCGGACACTTGGTGCGAGGACGGACCTTGCGGCTTGTCCGCGACGAACACGCCGAACCGGAGGAGCTGCTCGATCGACCGTTCCTCGGGCCGGGTTCCGTGGCGGCTCTCCGAGGGCTCGTGGAGAACAATCATCTCGCCCATGACGCCACGCGCTCCCCGATGAGTGCGACGATCGCCTCGGGCGTTTGGTTCGAGGAGTCAATCACGAGGTCGAACCCGGACGCGTCCTGCACCTCGATCCCGTAGATCTTGAGGTACCGCGTCCCCTCGGATCGCTCTCGCTCGAGGATTTCCTGCCGCACATCCGAGACGGGCTTCCCTTCGCGCCCGGCGACACGCGCGGAGCGGACCTCGAGAGGTGCGTCGATGAGGACCTTGAAGCACGGGATCCCGCGCCTCGCGAGGAGCCAGGGTTGGAGCCGACCGTCGACGACGACGTTCTGTCGCTTCGCGGCCCGCCGCTCGACGTCCGCAGCGACCGCTGCGTCAAGCTTCTGGTCAACCTCCTTGTGGGCCTCCGCGTACGCACCGAACCGCTCAAGCGTCATCCCGCGGTCCGCGGCCTCCTTTCGGAAGATCGCGCCCGCGGAAATCAGCTCACAACTATGGGCGTGCGCGAACGCCTCCGCGACTGTCGTCTTGCCGCTCCCCGGAGGACCGCTGATCGCGAGGATCATCGACCGCCTACCCGGCCTCCTCCGGCGGCGTGAGCTCCGTGAGGACCCCGAGCTCCTGGAGCTTCTTCCGAAAGCTGACGTACTTCAGGACGCGCTGGAGGACTTGGCTGAACGGAATCGCGAGGAGCGAGTACAGGAGGATCCAGCTCGGGAACACGTAGACCGCGAGGAAGTTCGCGGTCGGAGACCAGGGGACCGCGAACGCGAGGTTACCTTGCTGCACGAGCGCGACGTCGACGAACAGGCGGATCCATGTGAAGATCACGACGAAGAGGAGCATCGTGTACGCCATCGACTTCAGCGGGACGAACTGGACGTCCGCGTATTCCGCCATGTGCTCCCGCTGGCGGGCCCGGAGCTTCTCGACCTTGCTCTGATTCCCCTTCCGAGTCGCCTCCATCGTCTCCTTGCGGAGCGCGCCCAACAGGAGGTTCATCTTCGCCATCCGCGCCCAGGGGGTGATGAAGTGGCGGAGCACGGATGAGACGACGGTCGTCAGAAGGCCCGCCATGAGGATCGTGATCACCGGGTATTGTCCGTTGAACCCGATGAGGGGATTGAGCAGCAGGCCTGCGGTCTGCCCGAACGTGGTCCCGATGTCCGGGAAAATCAGGACGTAGAGGGCCGTGATGCCGAGGAAGATCATGATGAACCGCTGCATGCTCTGCTTCGGCGTCGGACGGGGTCGGACCGGCAACCCCGGGCGCGCTTCGGCCTCCTTTGCGGCCATTGCCGCGACAGAGGTGGCCGCGCTATATCTTCTTTTCCGGCTTTCAGACGCGTGACCCGCGAACCCTTTTCCGGCGCTCGTGGATGGGGGCCCGGGCGGTGCCAATGAAGTGGGTGACGCGAGAGAAGGCGAAGGTCGACCGGATCGCATGTCCGTGGCTGATCACGCGTTTCATCGACCCAGGTGCGGAATTCCTCTTCGTGACGAAGGACGAAGTCCTTGCCGTCGCGAAGCGAGAGGGCGCGATCCCATTCGACACGCAAGGCGTCGAGCTGACGCATTACACGGAGGAGGGAGAGGAACGGGTGAGCTTCGATGCGATCGTGCGGAAGTACGGGTTGCGGGACCCCGCCCTCCTCGACCTCGCGGAGATCGTGCGCACAGCGGATGCGAAGTCCGTGCCGAGGCCGCGACCGGAAGGGACCGGACTCGAAGCCGCCGCGATCGGCTTCCGGCACATCGCGAAGGACGACGCGGAGAACATGAGCCTCCAGTTCCCGCTGTATGACGCCCTCTACTCGTACTGCAAGTCACGCATCGAGGGACGCGAACGGCTCGCCCACGCACCGTGAGGGGTTCGACTGGTCAGCTCCCTCGCGATCCTCATTGCCAACCGTGCGGTTCGCACGTTCGGCTACGGCTTCACGAGCGTGCTCCTCGCGATCTACTTGTCCCTCCTCGGAGGCGACCCCGCCATCGTCGTGGCGTCCCTCGGCATCTCCCTCCTGAGCGGTGCGGTCCTCAACGTCCTCGTCGGTTACTACGGGGACCGATTCGGTCGCCGCCGCGCGATGGTCGCCTTCGGGCTCCTGATGACGGTTGCGGGAACAGTCCTCGCGATTGCACCGAGCCTCCCTGTCGCGATGATTGCCCTTCTCCTCGGGGCCACGAGCCCTACGGGAACGGAGGTGAGCCCATTCCTATCCGTCGAGCAGTCGATCGTCGCGGAGGTCGCGCGCGCCGGACATCGGACCCGAGCGTTCTCTGTGTACAACCTGCTCGGTTCCCTTGGCGGCGCGGCGGGAGCCCTCGCAAGCGGCATCCCGGCCGTCCTCGGGGGGCTGTCACCGGTCGATGCGATTCGTCCGATGTTCGCGTTGTATTCGGTTCTAGGACTTGTTGCTGCGGGTCTCGCGCGATCCCTTCCGGCAACGGTTGAGATCGAACGGAAAACGGAACCTGCTTCCCTGTCACCGACCTCCCGCTCCCGCGTCGCGCGGATCGCGGGGCTCTTCGCGGTCGACAGCTTCGCGGGCGGATTCGTGATCCAGAGCTTCGTCTCGTTCTGGTTCTACACGACGTACCCGGAATCCCGGGCCGTCCTGGGCCTCATCTTCTTCGCGGCGGGCGTGCTTTCGGCGTTCTCCTTCCTAGTCGCGGCGCGGCTCGGGGAACGGTTTGGGCTTCTCGAGACGATGGTCTTCACCCACATCCCGTCGAACGTCCTTCTGATGGCGGTCCCACTCGCGCCGACATTCTCGCTCGCGCTCGCAGCGTACCTCGGACGGATGGCCCTCTCCCAGATGGATGTCCCGACCCGCCAGGCGTACCTTGCGGGGATCGTCTCCCGGGAGGAGCGGACGGCAGCGAACGCGACGACGAACACAGCGCGGAACATCTCGCAGGCCGCGGGGCCCTTCTCCGCGGGCTCCATCGTCTCCGCGCTCGGCCTCTCCGTCTCGTTCTTCATCGGAGGCGGACTGAAGATCATGTACGATCTCGCAATCTTCGCGACGTTCCGGACCGTGAAGCCCGAAGGCGTGTGACCGCAACGGCCGCGTTCAGCCGGCCTGCGGGCCGCCGAGCGCGCTCTGGATCTTCTGCTGGAGATCCTCGTATCGGCCGCCGAGGGCCTTCTCCTGCTTCTGGATCGCTTTGATGCGGATCGTGAGGGTCTCGAGGTGCTCCTCGAGCTCCTTCTTCAGAGCTTCGCGGTCGTTCGCCTGGACGAGGAGGACTCCGATGCTCTTGTAAATCGTCGTGTCCGGAACGAGCTTGCCGAGCTCCTCGAGGGTGCTCTCGACCTCGCGGAGCTTCGCCTCGAGCTGGAGACGTTGGCTTGCAAGGAGCTGGAGCTGCTGCTGGAGCTGCTGATATTGCGCGATTTGGTTCTGCAACTGCGGCGAGATTTCTTTCATCGCCGCGCCTCCCGAATCACGTTCGCGGCGACGTCAGCCCACCGCAGGTACGAGTTCAATGCGGCCCGCAGGGCCCCCGTGTCCTCCGCGTCAATCGACACGACGAGGGAATGCCCGCGGCCCGCCACGCGGACCCGCGCCTTCGGAATTTCCCGCCCCGCCTCAGGCGCGAGCGCTTGCTTCAGAATCGGCACCTCGTCCCCCTCAATCCGGATCTCCGCGTGCGGCATGACTACCGCGCCTTCACGACCTTCTTCACGTTCGGGCGTTCCTTGTAGAACACCTTTGACCCACACCGCTCGCACTGAATCCCGACCGTGTTGATGTTCGTGCGAATCGGCTCCTTGCAGACCGCGCACTTGTACATCAGGCGGCCTCCTTCGCTTCCGCCTCCGGCGCCGCAGTGATCTCCCGCTTTACGGTCGTCGTGACGATTGGCCTGTACGCCCCGCCCGCGAACGTGTGGCCGCACCGACGGCACCGCCACACCCCCGTGCTCGACCGTCGGACGGCGATCGCCTGGCACCGAGGGCAGGGGTGCGTGGCCTTCTGGACGGTCTCAACCTCCAGGATCCGACGGCGGATCTTCACGCCGTATCGCGGCCCGAACCGGCCGACCGATCCGACTTTCTTCGTTCGTCTCGCCATGATCTACGCCCGAATCGCCTCGCGGATCACTCGGCCGACCCGCTCGCTCGTCTCGATGACCTTGCGGACTTCGTCCCAACGGAAGCTTCCTCTTAATCCTTTTTGCATCGCGCGGAGGTCGCCGTTCTCGTCCGTCGCGACCGTGAGGCGGGCGTTCGCAATCCGCTCCTCGTCGAGGTTCGGGTCGACAACGATCGTGTCCCCGATCTTCGCGGAGGTGACGGAAATGGGCCAGTGCTCCATGGGGAGGCGGTAGTCCTTTTGCCCGAGCTTCGACGCGGGCACCTTCGCGCACGAAAGCGCTGCGACGGCCCCGTAGCTCGCCGCATCGAACAGGTTCCCGTCGTAGTCGAGGGCGTGGATGTCGATGAACATGATCCAGACCTTCTCCTTCGGGGTGATGCAGAGCTTCTCCAAGTTCACCGTCTTTGTCTCGCGGATCCCTCGGTCGACCACGCGCGCGACCTCGATCGCCACCGGGCTCGGCGGTCCCGCTTCAAACGACGGACTCGCCATCGGAATCAGCTCCGCACTCGTCGACAGGACCCCGGAGTTCGGCGTGTCGGGGTACGGCTCGCCGACGTCGATCTTCACGCCGACGAGGACGTCCGTGTTCCCCAATCGTACGCGCGCGCTCCCCTCGGCGGTCTTGATGTAGTTCTTCTCAATCACGAGCTTCCGCGTCTCGTCGAACGCACGGCCGTCGGTTCGCTTCCCGGAGGCCGCAAGCCGGTGGATGTGCTCCCGCATCAGCTCGGGTATGACCTCCGTCATAGCTCATCGACCCCCGCGGGCGGCTCGGGGACCCCGCCCCTCGGCTCCTCCATGTCCTCCGCAACACTCGCATACCGGCGGAGGAGTGCCTCGCGTTGGAGTTCGTAAATCCTCTTCGCTGCCTCAGTCGAAAGGTCCATCGCCTTGTGGAACTCCTCCTGCGTCAAGTGGCCGTCCATCTGGAGGAGCACGATCTCGCCGGTGCGGTGCACAATCGCCATCGGGCAGTCTGCCTCACCGAAGTTGTCCTCGTCCTTGTTCAGGTCGAGGCACACGACCCCGCCGATCTTCCCGCTCGCGCACGACGCGACGAGGTCCCGCATCGGAATCCCGGCATCCGCCAACGCCACGGAGGCGGCCGTCAGGCCCGCGCACCGCGTGCCGGCATCCGCCTGCAGCACCTCGATGAAGATGTCGACGGACGTCCGGGGGAACTGCTCCGTGAACACGACCCGCTCGAACGCTTCGGAAATCACCTTGCTGATCTCGACGGAGCGCCGGTCGGGTCCCGGTCGCTTTCGGTCCGTGACGGAGAAAGGCGCCATGTTGTAGCGACATTGGACGAGCGCCTTCGCCGGGTCCTGGCGGTGGCGGGGGTGCGCCTCCCGAGGACCGTACACGGCCGCGAGGACGCGGTTGTTTCCCCACTCGATGTACGCGGAACCGTCCGCCTTCTTTAGGATGCCCGCCTCGATCCGGATCGGCCGCAGTTCATCGAATCGTCGGCCGTCGAGTCGGACACCGTTCTCGTCAATCAGTTTCAATTTCTTCACAATGTGCTCGATGTCTTCCATCTCAATCCCTCTCTGTGGGTCCCGTGGCCGGACGCCCGTACGCGCTCTCGAGGTATTCCCGGACCGTGTCCGTGAGCCCCGTCAGCGGAGCATAGTCTTCGATCATGTGAATCACGTGGACCGCGTGGGCGACGTCGTCGGGCCCCCCGTCGAGCCAGATCCGGCCGTTCTGGCCCACGAACATCCGCACGCGCGCGAAGTCGCGAATCAGGGAGATCATGCTCCCCTGCCGACCGAGCAGGCGCGGGACCTTGGCAGGCGAGATCTCGAGAATCTGCCCGCCTTGGAGCAGACCGAACTCCCGGTCCGCCATCGTGAGCTGGACATGCATCGCCTCGTCGACGGCGAGGACGCCTGCGAGAATCGCGTCCCCGACGCGTAGGTACCGCTCCGTGTCGCCGAACTCGACCCGCCACGGGCTCTCCGTCGCATGAAGCGGCGCAGGATACGGGGAGTTAATGTCGACGAGCCAGTGGGATGGCCCGGCGTCGATGACCTTTCCGATCACGGCATCGCGGGTGCCCGGGATGTACCGGCCGCCGAGAGGCACGACGGACACATATCCGTCCCCCTCGGAGCGAATGCCGAGCCGGGCGGCGAAGATCTTGCCCCCCTCGCGGAACGTCCCAGAACCCGGTTTCAATCCGCGTTCATCAAGGAGCTCGCCCGGGATCACGACCTGGCGCCGAGCGGGATAGCTCCCGTCCATTGAATCCTCATCTCTCTCATGTTCACGCGCCAAAAGGCGGGGCCTATTTGAGCATTTGTGTTTCCATCGAGCCGATGTCGGGAGCTCCGGCGGCCCGCCTATATGCGCTGGTCCGCCTTCAGGATCTTCGCTTCGACGTTCCCCTTCGTCCTTGCGTTCAGCCGCTCAAGGAACTCCGTCTGCATCCCTGCGGGCATTTCGACGACCCCCACCCAGGAGCCGTTCGCCTGCCATTCCTCTCTAAGGATCGTCCCGAACGCCTTGATGTCCCCGTAGCACTTCGCGCTGTCCTCTGCGGTGAGCCGGACCGCGATCCGAGTCTTCTCGAACCGGATCGGGATCAGGGGTCGTAGGGCGCCAAGGATTTCCTTCACCTGCTCTTGGACGGCCTTGAACGGGTCGATATGGACCTTCGCCTCGTCCATCGCGATCTCGATCCGCTGCGGCGGGTGCGGTGTACCCGTCTGCGGGTTGATCGCGTTGGCGGCGATGTACTGGATGATCTGGCGGCGCTTCGCTTCCTGCATCTCCCGCCGCTGCTCCGTCGTGAGCTGGATCTCGCCCCGCTTGATGATCTCTCGGGCGACCTCGAGCGGCTCTGTCGTCCCGAAGAACTCCTGCATCTTCTCCTCGGACGCCTTTGAGCCCTTGTGCGCGTCGCGGAAAATCTGGTCGATCGCGAGGTTCTCGAGGACCTTGACCTCCTTGCCGTCGCGAATCTTCTGGACCGCGTCGGGCTTCACGAGGACCTCGAAGCGCTCGCCCGCCTTCTCAATCCGCGCGATAACGTACTCCTTGAAAACGTCGTCACGACGTTCGGTCCGGAGCTCCTTGGGCATGCTCCCGCCTAGGAGGCGCGCGGCAGCCTCGACAGGTGGCCCTGGACTTCCTGTTCCGTCAGCCGCCGGAACCTTTCCCCGTCCACGACGATCCCGACCTCAACGGTCTTCGCGTCGAGCTTCTCCTCGCTTGCCTTCTGGAGCGCCTCGAGGCCAAGGATCACCGCATCGTCCTTCGCCATCCCGTCCCGGTACTTCTCCTCGAACATCTCCATCACCGCGTTCCGGCCCGCGCCGATGCTGCCCGCCTTGTACGATACGAGCGCGCCGCTCGGGTCCGTCTCGTAGAGGTGAACTCCGAGGTCGTCGACGCCCGCGACGAGGAGCGCAGTGCCGAACGGTCGGACGCCGCCGTACTGGGTGTAGTTCTGCTTGAAGTCGCAGATCCGCTTCACGAGGAGATCGACGCCGATCTTCTCGCTGTACGTGACCTTGTTGATCTGCGCGACGAGGCGCGCATAATCCACGAGGACCCGAGCGTCCGCGACGAGGCCTGACGTTGCGCAGCCGACGTGCTCGTCGATCTGGAAGATCTTCTCGATGCTCGACGTCTCGACGAGCCGGGAGCTGATCTTCTTGTCCGCCATCAGGACCGTTCCGTCTTTGAACTTCAGTCCTGCCGTCGTGTTCCCCCGGGTCACGGCGACCCGCGCGTATTCGACCTGGAACAGTCGGCCGTCCGGAGAGAAGACCGTGATCGCACGGTCGTAGGCCATTTGGCCGGGTTGCATCTGAGAACGCCTCGCAAGTGCAGAAGTGGGTGTGCGTTATAAAGTTTTATACAACTGCTCTCATGTTTTCCGGAAGTACTTCGTTCTCGCGCGCCGAATCGTCCCGCTCGTGCCGAGCGTTTGCACGGACGGCGAAGGTCCGGGAAGTCGCATCGCATTGAGGAGGCGCACGACGGCGTCCTTCGTGAATTGGTCACAGCGGACCAGGCCACATCGGCCTTCGATGAACAGCAAGCGCGGGCGATCCTCCTTCGGCCAGCTTGCGACCGCAGCGTGGAGCCCCGTGGCAAATTCCCGTCCGTGCCCGGGCTCTCCAAGTTCAAACGCAACGTATCGGTCCCGCCGAGGTCCCGCGGTCACGAACGGCGCACCCCGCCTAGGGCTAATGGAGTTTCCGACGAGCGGATGGGCTCGCCGGCCGGGAGAGGAAAGGGGGAGGATGTCACCGTACTTCGTCGACTTCCGCGGCCGTGAAGACGGGAGACGATTCCTTTCCGAGGAGCGCCTTCGACTTCACGCCCGTGATGACGAGGAGGACGCGGACCGTGCGGTCGAGCTCCTGCTCGACGGAGCAGCCCCAGATGATCCGGGCCATCGGGTTGATTTTCTGGCCCACGATCTCCGCGGCCTTCTCCGCCTCGCTCACGGTAAGGTCGGGTCCGCCGACGACCCGGATCAGTGCGCCCCGGGCGTGGGTCAGGTCGACTTCGCCGAGGAGCGGGGACTCGAGCGCTTCGTTAATCGAGTACTCGATGCGGTCTCGCTCATCCTCGGACTCGCCAATGCCGATCATCGCGACGCCGCCGCCCTTCATGATCGTCATGAGGTCCGCGTAGTCGAGGTTCACCAGACCCGGCTTCGTGATGATCTCCGTCATGCCCTTGATCGACTGCATGAGGATCTCATCCGCGACCTTGAACGCGGCATCGATGGGGAGCCGTGGGACGAGTTCGAGGAGCTTGTCGTTATAGATCACAATCGTTGTGTCGCAGAACCTACGGAGCTTCTCCAGGCCCGCCTCCGCATTCTCCATGCGGATTTTCCCTTCGGCACGGAATGGCATCGTGACGATGCCCATCACGAGCGCGCCCTCCTCCTTCGAGAGCCGCGCGACGTACTGGGCCGAGCCGGACCCCGTGCCGCCGCCCATGCCCGCTGTGACGAACACGACGTGCGCGCCGCGGAGGAACTCGCGGATCTCCTCCTCGCTCTCGTGAGCGGCCTGCTCGCCGACCTCCGGGAGCGCGCCCGCGCCAAGGCCCTTCGTGAGTCTCTTTCCGATGAGAATCTTCCTCGGCGCGTGGATCGCGAGCAGGTGCTTCGCGTCCGTGTTAACGGCGCAAAGCTGGGCGCCGGAGATTCCCGCCTCCGAGCACCGGTTGACGGTATTCGAACCGCCGCCGCCACAACCAACGATCTTGATTGAGACGTTCAGCGATTCGACGATCTTCGCAATTTCCTCGTCTTCCGCCGCCTTCGGAGATACTGCCTTCCCGGCGGCTTCTTCCTTCGCGCGCGACTCCTCGTGCCGAGCCAGGGCCTGGCTCACAATTGATTTGACCATGACCATCCCATCCCGATGGATTCTGACGGCGGCCGCAATGGGAATGGGGCTATTTAAAGATAGTCATACGGTTGTCCGACGCAAACGGCTCTCTTGGCGGACGCTGCATCATGCCGCAATCGCGGGTCGTGCAGCGTCCGCGTGGACGACGATCCCCGTGTCCCGGATCTCGAAAGGGTACACAATCTCGTCGTGGCTCGAGCCCTTGTACTTCTCAATCGAAATGAATCGCTTGATCCCCGTCTCGTCGCGGAGCTTGTGGAGCCGGATCTCACCGCGGGCCAGGAACGCCTCCGGGGGGACTTCGCCCTCCTCCGGGAGCTCGACGGTGAGGAGCGACGTCACTTGGGATTCCGCGAGGAACCGCATGAAGCTCTGCGTCGTGAGGGTCTCCTCGAAGTCCCGCATGCAGAAGTACCGGAGCGCTGTCATCGAATCGATCACGACCCTTTCGTACCGTCGTTTTACGAGGAGGTTCTTCAGGAGCTGTTGGAGCGAATGAACCGTGACCTCGTGGCTCTCGAAATCCGGGGTCTTGCGAATTCGGTCGTCCGTCTCCCGCAGCCGCTGGGGCTCGACCTCCGTGCTGATCTCGAGGACGGGCGTCGGCTCGAACCGACGGATGTCGCTGTTCGCGTCGAGGATCTCGACATCGTCGGGGTTCCACCGGAACGATCGGAGGTTCGCGCGGATCTCGTTCGGCGGTTCCTCGATCGCGACGTACAGGCACCGCTCGCCGCCTTGAACGCCCTCCATCAGGAACTGCATCGCGAGGAGCGTTTTCCCGCTCCCGGGCGGGCCCGAGACGATGTATGGCCGCCGGGGCAGCAGCCCTCCGTGGAGCATCTTGTCGAGCCCCGCGATTCCCGTGCGGATCTTCCCGTTGGTCATTTCTTCCCCCCGGGCGGGGGCGGAATCGTCGCGGGCGGGGGTGGCGGGAGCGGCGCGGCTTTCAGGCGTTCTTGGATTGTCACTTGCGTATTGAGGGCCGCCTTCAGCGCCTTCTCGTAGTTCCGCCGGTGGAGCTGGAGCATCGCTCGGGCGAGCATCCGGTCCACGTCCGTAACGGGGATTTTCAAGCGGTGCGCGTCCTCGATGCCCTTCAGGACGCCGTCGATGATCGTTGAGACCTCGTCGATGATTCGCTGCTCCAGGTACGCCTGCCCCATCTGGCGGGTGTGCACTCCCGAGAACGAGATAGTCCCATTTGTATCGACGGAGAGACCCTTGTCCGTAATCGCGAGGGGCCGGATCAGATCGTTGAACGCGGACCCTCGGAACTTCTCAATCGAGATGGCCCGCCGAATTGTGTTCCCCTCGAGCCACTTGTGGAGGCGGATCTCGCCGCGGCATAGGAAGAACTCCGTCTCGAGGATCTTCGGGTTCAGCCGCTCAGAGACGAGGACGCACGTCGCCTCGATCTCCGACAGGAACCGGAGGAAGCTCTGGATCATGATCCGGGAGTCCTCGCCCTGCATGCTGAACATCTTCAGCGCGGTGAGGGAGTCGACGACGACCCGGGTGTAGCGCTCCTTTGTTCGCTCGAGCCGGGCGAAGAACTCCTGCTTGAGCATCTTCTGCACACTGTGGACGGACACCTCGAGAGCCCGGACCTGTGACGACTGGCGGATTTCGCCCACACTCTCGAGGTCCCGAAGGTCGAGCGTTGTCCCGACGTCGATCACGCTCCGGGTCCGCTTGTGGGCCTTGATGTCCGGCGTCGCATCGAGAATCTTGAGCTTGTCCAGGTTCCAGCGGAACGCGCCGACGTTCGCCTTCACCTCGTTCGGAGGCTCGTCGAGCGTGACCATCAAGCAGGGCTCGCCCTGGGCGAGGCCCGCCGCGAGGAAATGCATCGCGAGAATCGTCTTCCCGCTTCCCGGGGGACCCGAGATGACGTACGGCCGGGCGGGGATGAGGCCCCCGCCGAGCATCGCGTCGAGTCCCGGGACGCCCGTTGATACACGGTCCATGGGGTCCGACCGAGGAGGACTCGATGAGTCCCTTGGTTTAAGGATTTGCGCCTGAGAATCGCGGACGTGCAAATGATTGTGAGAATTGTAGGCAAAGACTCAAGACGGAAACGAATTGCCCCGATAGCGGGGGATGGAGTCTCCGGGGAGGAGGGCGTTCCTCCGACCCATTTGAACCATCGATCTCCGGGTTTCGCACCCTAGGATCTGGGGATCCTGGGCTATGAGCCCGACGGGATTTTAGGCCGCAGGGCCTGATGACCCCGGGTCTCCTAGCTACCCCACCCCGCTATCTTGTATCGGGGACGGGGCTCGCCAACTGGCCCGCGAAGATAAACCTATCGAGACACGTGCTCAGAAGAATTTTCGAAACCGCACGAGGTCCTCGAGGTCGCCCTTCACCTTCAAGCGGCCCGTCGCAAACGCCTTCATCGGGCCGATCTCGCGCGCGATGAGGCCTCGGATCGTGTCCGAATCCGCGATAATCGTGATGTCTGGGTTGTTGACGGTCCCGTCGAGAAGGCCCTCGACGTGCGCGTCCTTCAACGTGAAGTGGTACGTCGTACCGTCTTTGAGATCGACGACGACCGTCCGTTCGATTCCCTCGAGTTCCGCGTGGAGCTTTGCGTCCTCGCGAACCCGCTCGTTGAACTTTGCGATGAGGCCCTCGAGCTCGCCCCTCACGGCTTCCCGCCCCCGAATTCCTCGAGCTTCCGCGTGGCTGCCGCGGACAGGAGGCGCTTCGCGGTGTCCCACGAAGCGCGCGCGTGCGGGGGGAGCGTGCCCTTCTCCCGGATCCACGTCTCGAGGAACTTGATTGTCTCGGGGTCGTGCGAGTACCCGCTCCCGATCTTCTCGCCGAGCTCCGCCTCGATCTTCCGCATCTCTGCGTCGCGGGTGACCTTCGCGAGGATCGAAGCCGCTGACACGACGGGGAACAGGTCGTCCGCGCCGTGCTTCGAAACGATCTCGACGTCGAACGACAGCAGTTTCGTGATCGTCCGGCGGAACTCGAATTCGTCGACGTCCGCGGAGTCGACGTACGCGATCTCGGGACGCAGCTTCTCGATGATGCCTGCGAACAGCCTCGCCTCGAAGACGTTCAGGCTCATCTCCGCCCGCATCGTGTCGATGTTCTCCGCAGGAACCACGATGATTTCGCATTGGGTGAGCTTCCGGATCTCAGGGGCGAGCGCCTCCCGACGCTCCGGCGGCAGTTTCTTCGAGTCCCGCACGTTCAGCTTCCGGAGCAGGGCGTCCGATTCGATCGCGACTCCCGCGACGACCAAGGGACCGATGACGGGGCCCCTCCCCGCCTCGTCGACCCCGCAGATCATCCCGTCACCCCGTAGAGCTCGCGGGCGATCTCCTGGACGCGATCGATGACCATCGTTTCATCCACGGTTCTCACGGACCCGCCGTCCACGACAACCTTACCGTCCACGATCGTGGACCGGACATCGCTCCCCCGACATGCGTAGACGACATGGCGGATGATGTTATCTCGATTAAAAGGCGTCGTATGCGGCCGGCGGAGGTCGACGACCGCGAGGTCCGCCGCTTTTCCGACCTCGATCGAGCCCAATCGGTCCGCGACGCCCAGGGCCCGCGCGCCCTCAATCGTCGCGAGGTCGAGAGCGGTCTGCGCAGGGAGGACGGACGCGTCCCACCTCGTGGACTTGTGGAGGAGCGCGCACAGCTTCATCTCCTGGAACATATCCATCCCGTTGTTGCTGATCGGGCTGTCCGTCCCCAGGGACGCCACGACGCCCGCGTCGAACATCTCCGGAAGAGGCGTGACGCCCCCGGAGGCGAGCTTCATGTTTGAAGTCGGGCAGTGGGCGACCTTCGCGCCGTAGCGGGCGAGGATGCGGACCTCGTTAAGCGTGACCCAGACGCAGTGCGCCGCGACAAGCCGATCCGAAAGGAATCCAATCTTCTCGAGCCACTCCACGGGTCGCAACCCCGTTTTCTTGCGGTGGTTGTACACCTCGGCCCGTGTCTCGCTGAGGTGCGTGTGCATCCCCACGCCGTTCCGGTCTGCGACTTCCTTCGCGCGCGCGTACGTTTCCTCGGAGCACACGTAGACGCCCTGGAGGCCGACGGACGGCGTCACAAGGCCGTCGCCCTTTGCTTTCCGGACGAACTGCTCAGCGTTCGCGACGGGGCTCCCCCGTTGCGTGGTGAAGGCCTCGTCGAGGACGACCCACGAGAGGAAGGCGCGAATCCCGGACTCCCGCGCGGCGCGGGCAACCTCGTCCTCCCAGTAGAAGAGGTCGTGGAACGACGTCGTGCCGGACTTCAGCATCTCGATGGATCCGAGGAGGGCCGCCATCTGGACGTCCCGCCGGGTGAGCTGGGCGTCGATCGCGAATGCGCGTTCGAGCATCGCCTCCAGCGGGACGTCGTCCGCCGCCCCTCGCAGCAGCGTGTTCGCCACGTGGGTGTGGGTATTGATCAACCCCGGCAGGACCGCGCAGTTCGAACAGTCGAGGACCTTGTCCGCAGAGTCCCGCACCTCGCCGACCTCCGCGATTCGGCCGTTTACTACCAGGACATCCCCGCGGAGGACATCGCGGCCGGCGTTCTGCGTGACGAGATAGCCGTCGCGAAGAAGGAGGGACATCGCGGCCCGGCCCAACAGGGCCTCGGGGAAAAGGATTGCGGGCAGAGGCTTTGCCCCCCCTTCGCGTTGCGGGTGCGGATGGACCTGATCCGCGACCTCACGGACCTTGTTGGCCAGATTCCACGAGGACGCTTGACGACGTTCCACGATCTCGCATCGGCACTTGGAGACCCCGACGCAGCGCTCGCGGTATTCCGCATCCTGCGAGAGACCCCGATGGCGGGAGCCCATCGCGTCGTCCGGACGTCGGGAGAGATTCCGAAGCCGAGCAATGGTGCGAAGCTTCGCGGCGAGGGAATCCGCGTGTCGCGCGGTTTCGTTTCACAGCCCGAGGCGGTCTCCTTCCGGGCCTTTCGGAGTGGGCAACCCCTTGCCAGGCTACGCGACGAGCAGCGGCGGCTCGCCAAGCGGGTCCGCGAGGCGGACGACTTCGAATCCGCCGAATATGTCGCAGGATTCGATCTCGCGTACGCGGGGGACCGAGCGACCGCCGCGGCCGTCGTCGTGCGACGGTCTCGCGGCGGGGTAGTGCAGACCGCCCGCGCAATCGTTCCCGTTTCGTTTCCCTATATTCCAGGATATCTGGCGTACAGGGAATTCCCTGGCATCGAGCGGTGCTACGACTTGCTCGACCCGAAGCCCGACGTCCTCATGATCGATGGCCACGGGACGCTTCACCCCGCCCGCTTCGGTATCGCATGCTATGTCGGCCTCTCGCTGGACCGCCCCACGATCGGCGTTGCAAAGAACCTACTCGTAGGCGACGCCGGACCTGCGCCACGACATCCGGGCGGTGTTACGGAGATCCGCGTCGATGGGGAACTCCGCGGCTTTGGTCTCCGGACCTCTCGCTCTCGCCGACTGCGCTACGTTTCCGTGGGACACAGGATTTCTCTCGCGA
Organism: Thermoplasmata archaeon; assembly: GCA_035283985.1. Classification (GTDB taxonomy): domain Archaea; phylum Thermoplasmatota; class Thermoplasmata; order RBG-16-68-12; family RBG-16-68-12; genus EA-19. The sequence continues at coordinate 44,110 of DATESQ010000018.1, forward strand.
CTGCCGTCAAACTCACGAAGACGATGTGCAGGACGAGGATGTCAGATCCACTCGGGCAGGCGCACTCACTGGCGAAAATATGAAAAGGAGAGAAGAAAAAGCGCAAAGATGGTTGGGCACGTCGAAGCGTTGCTTCATCCCAAAAAAAGACCCTAGCGCTTCTTCTTCTTGCCCTTCTTCTTTTTGATTTCCCACACGGAAGGTTGCTCCTCCTATGAGAGTGTATGGGACTTCGAATCTTAAATATATCGAGGCGCGCATTTTTCGCGAAATATAATAATTCACGGATGCAACTTGCAGGTACCCGCGCAATCAACTCGTGCAAATGGTGACGCAAGTCTCAAGAAATTCGCGGTCTATCACCGGTCGTGGACATTCTCGTCTTCGGTGCTGGCGCGATGGGCAGTTTCTTCGGAGGAATTCTCTCCCGGAGAAACCACGTCACACTCATTTGTCGACAGGAACACGCGAGCGCGATTCGCAAGTCAGGACTCCGTATCGGAGGGAAGACATCTCTGATCGCATATCCCGCGGTTGCGACGGCCGCAGCGCGCATTCGCCGCGCAGACCTTATCCTCATTTCAACGAAAGCATACGACACGGAAGTTGCGGCTCGCACATTGCGCCGATTCGGAACGAAGCCGATTTGGCTCACGCTGCAGAACGGACTCGAAAACGCGAGTGTCCTCGCTCGCACGGCAATGAAGGTCGTCGCGGGCATCACGAGCCACGGCGTGACCCTCGGGCGGCCGGGCGAAGTCCGCCATGCGGGAGTCGGCGACACAGTGATCGGCGGATTCTCGGGCGTCGACGAGAACGACGTCGTCCGCGTCCGCGACGTGTTCGAGGAGAGCGGAATCCACACGACGATTTCGCCGAACATCCGCCGCGACTTGTGGTTGAAGGTCATCGTGAACGCGGGGATTAACCCCCTCGCCGCGCTCACCGGGCTCCGAAACGGGCAGCTCGTCGTCGTCCCCCCGCTCCGCGAGGCGATGACGGAACTCTGCGCAGAGGCTGCCGCGGTCGCCCGCGCGGAGGGGTTTGAACTTTCGAACCGCGAGGCGATTAACCTGACGGTCCGGGTCGCGCGGAGGACCCGCGAGAACAAGGCGAGCATGCTCCAGGACATCGAACGCCACCGGCGGACGGAGATCGACGCGATCACGGGTGCGATCCTCCGGGCCGCGGACCGCCATGGCCTCAAGGTCCCCACGAACCGCCTCGCGTACGCCCTCGTCCATGGGCTCGAGCGGCCGTATCGCCCCCCGACATCGTAGGAATCTCCCTTGAAATCCCTCAGGGCGGGGCGATACGTATTTAAATGGGTATTTAAATCGGGAAAGTCCACGGGGGCGGAGCGAGCATTCCTCGTCCAGCTCTAGGGGTCGTTGTCTATGGCGAAAATCAAGATCGAGAACGTGGTCGCGTCGACGTCTCTTGGCGGCGAACTCGACCTCCAGGCGATCGCGCTCGCCCTCGGCGGCGCGGAGTACGAGCCCGAGCAGTTCCCGGGCCTCATCTACCGGCTCAAGGAGCCGAAGACCGCGACCCTCCTGTTCCGCAGCGGCAAGGTCGTGTGCACGGGTGCGAAGAGCCTCGATCACGTGAAGACTGCTATCGACACCGTCGCGAAGCAAATCGAGGCAGCAGGAATCCCGATCAAGAAGGATCCCGTAATCGAGGTGCAGAACATCGTCGCTTCGAGCGACCTCGGGACGGAAATCAATCTCAACGCGATCGCGATCTCCCTCGGCCTGGAGAAGGTCGAATACGAGCCTGAGCAGTTCCCGGGACTCGTGTATCGGATCGACGAGCCGAAGGTCGTCGTCCTCCTGTTTGGCAGCGGGAAGCTCGTGTGTACCGGGGCCCGGAAGCCTCAGGACGTTGAGCAGGCGGTCGAGAAAATCACGTTGGAGCTTAGAGCCGCGGGCCTCCTGCGCTGACCGGCGTCCGCTTCCCGGGATCGATGGCGATCTTCGACAACCATTTTCACCTGCGGCCGTCCGGGCTGGGAGTCGCGGCCGCGTCGCAGTTCGAGAAGGCGGGCGGGACCGCCCTGATGCTGACCCACTCGCCGTACGACGACATCCCAATCCGCACCCCGGACGATTACGCTCAGGCATTTGACCGGACGCTCTCCCTCGCGGACGCGGTCCGGCGGGAGACGCGGCTCCAGGTGTTCGTCGCCCTCGGTCCCTATCCGATCGACCTCCTCCCGCTCCAAGCGTCGACCGGTCTCGCCGCCGCCACCGAGGTCCTTCGCGGCGGGATAGAGATCGCCGCCCGCCATGTCGCGGACGGCATGGCGGTCGCCCTCGGGGAGGTCGGCCGACCCCACTTTCCCGTTGATGAGGAGGTCTGGCGCGCCTCGAACACAATCCTCGCGTACGCGATGGAGACCGCGCGCGACCTCGGCTGCCCGGTCGTCCTCCACACAGAGGACCCGAGCGCAGACACGTTTCGCGAGTTCGCCGCGATGGCGGACCGGGCGGGCCTTCGCCGGGAGAAGGTCGTGAAGCACCACTCTACGGTGCTCGACGCCCATGACGCGTACGACGGGATCGTCCCCAGCGTACTCGCGAAGGAGGACCTGATCGAGCGCGCGGTCCGGGCGGGCGGTTTCTTTCTCCTCGAGACGGACTACATCGATGACCCGCGACGCCCGGGCGCGGTCCTCGGTCCCGCGACGGTTCCCCGGAAGACCCGGGCGCTTCTCGAGCGCGGCGTGCTCACGGAGGACCTCGTAGCTCAGATCCACGGGGAGATTCCCGAACGGACGTACGGCATCAACCTCAGGTAGTCCGTCCCACGGTCAGTGCCGGACTCCGAACTCCTTGAACTCCTCAGTGGGCGTCTCCCATCTCACGTCCGCATGCTTCACACGGGCCTGCGGCTGGTGGGACGCATTCCACTCGATCGCGTCCTCAATCACGTGCCGCTCGCCCTCGAAGACGGCCTCGACGGTTCCGTCCCGAAGGTTCCGCACGTATCCGCGGAGGCCGAGCTCCGTCGCCTTCTGCTGGCAGTGGGCCCGGAAGTACACGCCCTGGACGAGTCCGCGAAAGATGACCCGAGCCCGTGCGATCATCGCCGGTCAAGATGACCGCAAACAACGTTCAAATAGGATTGGGACCTTGCACACGGTCCCCCACGAACCGGGTGCTCCCCCATGCGACGCTCCAAGCTCATGGATCTCCGGGTCCGGGACGTGATGTCTCGCAATCCGGTGACGGCGGCGCCGGACGACGCCTTGGGCGACGTTCTCGGCAAGATGAAGCAGTATGACATCCACGAGGTCCCGGTCGTCCGCGGGAAGGAGGTCGTGGGAATCGTCACGATGGCGGGGGTCATGCGCCGAAAGGCGATCCCGCCGTCCACGAACGCAATCACGATCGCCCAGAGCTGCCCGCAGGTGTCGCCGGAGGAGGACCTCCCGACCGTTGCGGAGCGGTTGCTGACAGGCGGCTTCCGCGGGCTCCCGGTGATGGAGAAACGGCGGCTCGTTGGGATCGTGAGCCAGACGGACCTCGTCCGCGCGATTGCGGATCTGGACGAGTTCTCGGACGTCGTCGTTTCGACCGTGTCGACTCCGCACCCGCAAACCGTCCGCGAGAACGATTCCGTGGAGGTCGCGATCCGGCTCATGCAGAGCCTCGGGGAGCGGACAGTGCCCGTCACGGATGCGAACGGGAGGCTCGTCGGCGTCGTTGGCCACAAGGATGTCGCGGCTCTGTTCGCGCGGCCGAAGACGAAGGCGCGGTCCGGGGAGGCGGCAGGGGAGAGGGAGCGTCTCGCCCTCGAGGTAAAGGGGCTCATGCGGTACCCCGTGGTGACCGTCGGCCCCGGGGCGACCGTGGACCACGTCGCGGACCTGATGCTCAAGCACGACATCTCGAGCCTCGTCGTCGCGGAGAAGGACCAGCCGGCGGGAATCGTTACGAAGCTCGACCTTGTCGAGCTCGTCGCGGGTCTCAAAGAGCGGGAAGAGCTCCTCGTCCAGATCAGCGGGCTCGAGGAACGACCCGAAGTCTACGACAGCCTCTACGGCGTCATCCGGAAGGCGATGATGAAGATCGCCCATATCGTCACGCCGCGGACCCTCACAATCCACGTCCAGACGTACAAGGCGGAAGGGGACCGTTTCAAGTCCTCCCTCCGGGCCCGCTTCGCGACCTCGCACAAGATGTACTACCTGACCCACTTCGATTGGGACCTCCACAAGGCGATGCAGGGTCTGATGGACATCCTCGAGAAGCAGATCCTGAAGGAGAAGGAGCGGCGGGTCACGGAACGGAAGCGACATCACGGCGCGTAACCGCCCGAGGCGGAACCGTTCATAGGGTGTGCACGTCGCGAAGGATCAGGGACCGGTCCGTGTCCGCGAAGACGCGAGGGTCAAGCGGGAGGAGCAGGCGTGCCTTGTGGTCGGCCCCGACTTTCACGAGTTTCTGAACGAACCGGATGACCTGACCGCGGTCTGTTTGGATGATAAGGTAATCGAGCCCGTCAAGGAGGACGATGCTGTCCTCCTTCCCACTGACGAACCGCTCGATTTCGTGCGCGAGGGCCTCGAGGTTCGTGGGATTCACGGCAGCCTCGCCGAAGCTCCGGCTGAGCCAGAGGATCGTCGCCGAATCGAGACGATACCGGCGACGGACGTCCTCGGGATACAGGCGCGTGAGGACGAGGCCCTTCGCACCGCGGCCTACTTCGTCCGCGAAAATCTGGAACGCGCGGTCCGGTCCTTCGTTGGAAATCACGTATACGGTCCCGGGCTCCAAGGCGGGCTGTCCGGTTCTTCGCCGCCGGCCCGCAATCCGAGCCTTCTTTCGCCAGCGGAAAATGGGGAACGAGAGGACGACAATCGCGAGGATCACAACGAGGAGCAAGAGGAGGAGGATGTCGGGGCCGGCGTCTGCCTCACTCGCACCGGCGATCGCCATTTCCATCGGGTTGGGAAGTTCATCGATGCTCCACATAATAGCCGCGGTCCAATTCCAAAATCTGAAAACCGTGGCGGCGCGCGGGAGTAGGTCTATATGGCGCCCGGGGTTCGCGTCCCGCCATGCAGCGGGAACCGCTCCGCGGTGAGCATATCATCCTCCGGCCCCTCGAGCGCGAGCACCTCGCCCGCTGTGTGAAGTGGTTCAACGACTCCGACGTCACGTACTTCCTGGGCCGCGAGGGACCCCTCACAATGGACGAGGAGGAGAGGTGGTTCAACGAGTACCGCCAAAAGATAGACGAGGAGATCTACGCGCTCCACGTCGACGACGTTCATGTCGGGAACGTAGGGCTCCATCGGATCGATCGGATGAACCGCAAGGCGGACGTCGGGATCGTAATCGGGGAGCGGAACTACTGGTCAAAGGGATACGGCACGGACGCGATGCGGACGATCCTCCGGTACGCGTTCGACCGCCTCCGGCTCCACAAGGTCTCACTCGACGTGCTCGAGTACAATACGCGCGCCCTCCGGTCCTACGAGAAGTGTGGGTTCGTCCACGAGGGGGTGCGGCGGGACGAGCTCCTCAAGGGGAAACGCTTCGTGAACCTCGTCCGGATGTCCCTCCTCGAGAGCGAGTTCCGTCGCCGGTGACACGGCGGGCCTAGCCGACGACAATCAGCTCGCGCGGAGCGGTCGAGAGGACCTCGGGTTCGGACCTCGTGATCAGAACGTCGTCCTCGATGCGCACCCCGCCGAAGTCGGGGACGTACACGCCGGGCTCGTTCGTGAACACCATCCCTGCCTTCAGGACGAGCGTGCTCACAGAGTTCAGGCCCGCCCCGTCGTGCACCGCGAGGCCAAGGCTGTGGCCGACGCCGTGGATGAACCGCCCCTTGTACTTCGTCGAGTCGATGAGGGCCCGGGCGGCAGCGTCGACGGACTTCCCCTTCACGCCGACCCGCATTTTCGCCATCGCGGCGTCCTGCGCCCGCCGGACGGTCTCGTACATCTCCCGGTGCTTCGCCGTCACCGCGCCGACGACGACGGTCCTCGTGATGTCGGAGTGGTACATGCCGTACAGCGCCCCGTAGTCGATCACGACAAAGTCCCCGCGCTCGAGCTTCCGGGCTCCCGCCGTATAGTGGGGCTCCGCGGAATTCGGGCCGGACCCGACGATCGTCCGGAACGAGGCGCCCATAGCACCGTTCTTCTGCATCGTGTAGACGAGCTCCGCCGCGATCTCGCCCTCGGTGCGCCCGATCTCGATGAACGGGAGGATCTGCTCAAGCGACCGCGACGCGATATCGCATGCGCGGCGGATCTTCTCGACCTCCGCCGCGTCCTTCACGAGCCGGGCTTTCATCACGGCGTCCGCGACGTCGACGAACTTCGCTGTCGGCGCGAGGCTCCTCAGCTCGAGAAACGCCCGGTGTGTTATCTCGGAGCCGTTGATTCCGATCGTCCGCCCGCCCTTGACCAGGCGCTTCATCTCCGCGAGGCGCTCGTCTCGAGTTCGATACACGCTAAGGGGAAGCCCGCCCTTCTTCGCGGCCTCCTCCTCGAGGGCTGACGTGATGATCTCGCACCGTCCGTCCGGGAAGAGCCACGCCGTGCAACCCTCGAACAGACCGTCCGTGAGGCCCGTCGCGTAGAAGAACGACATGTCAATGTGCGGCTCCGTGGCGTTCGAGAACACGATGACGTCCGGCAAGCGGTCGAGGTGACGATAGATTGCGGTCACCCGGTTCTGTACCACAGCTTTCCCCAGCCCGTCGCAAGGCCCGGTTCTGGAAAAAGGTTTGGACCGTCCCGGGATGGGATCAGTGCGGGCGAAGTCCTTCCTTCGGGTCCACCTCCACGGTCGTGCCGGAATCATTTAAGCGGGCCCCGCCCGTTCCGACGCCCGATGGCGCGGCGCCGGAGGCGGGGCTCGGAGCGACGGATTGCCCTCGAGCGGATCGAGATTCTGTTCCGGCTCGCGGAGAAGGAGGCACTTCGCGGGAACGGGTCGCGAGCGAACCGGTACGCGTCCCTTGCAGCGAAAATCGGCATGCGGTACAACGTCCGAGTCCCGCGGGAGTTCAAGCGGCGGTACTGTCGGAAGTGCCATGCCTTTCTCGTACCCGGCGTGAACTGCCGCGTGCGGGTCTCCCGCGGGAAAATCACGTCGACGTGCGCGCTCTGCGGAGACATCCGCCGCTTCGCCTATGTCCGCGAGCAAGCGGCCCGACGGGCGGAGCGTCAGTAGCTCGTCGTCATGTCGATCTTGCCGGCCTTCCGCGCAAGATATTCTCCGAGCTTGAAAACTCCGAGCGACAGGAGGAAGAAGGTCAGGCCCGACGCGAGCAGCAGCACGAGGATTCCCAAATCCGAGAAGTCCAGGAGTCCCGTCGAAATGTCATTCGCTGGCAGCAGAACCCGGTGGATCAAGTCAAACCAGTACGTGAGCGGTATCGCGCGGCTAATTCCCCATGCCCATGGCGGGAGGACGGTCAACGGGACCAGGACTCCGCAGAATACGTAGAAAATGCCAGGGATCCCTTGGGCGAGGCCTTGGGTGTGCCTCGCGATCATGAAGGAAACACCCGCCAGGCAAATGCCGATCGAGATGAGGCAGAACAAACCGAGCAGCAACGATGCGAGGAACAACGGGAACTCCGAGGACGTGAACTCGACACGAACACCCAAGGCGAAGACACCGAACGCAATCGTGATGAGGACCGCGAGAGCGGCGACCGCGACCTTCGTCGACGCACGACCCACGATATATGTGTAATACGAAATCGGCGAGACGTAGACGTAGCGGATCGTCTGATACCATTCCCGGTCCGACTGGACCACTTCGAACGTCCCTATTACAGCGCTCCCTACGAAGATGAAGAAGGCGTTTCCGACGAAGATGAAAGCGAACATGTCGGGATCTTGCAACCCACTGACCACGGCAAACACGAGATACATCAGGACCAGAATGAACGCTCCCGCCACTGGCTTAACGACGCTGTACACTGCGAAGAGCCAAGGCTCGGTCCAGTTCGAGTCCATCTGCCAGCCGAGCCAGGCAGCCACCTTGAAGGTCCGCCAGTGAATCCTAGCGGTCGATGAGAGCGCCCCTACTGATGCCGTGAGGTTAACCTCCCTTCCCGCCGCGCCAGCGTTTCGAGGTACGCGAGGGCGTACCGCGCGAGTAGCAGGAACACCACCGCTAGGACGAGAAGAATCCCGAGCTCGATTTCGGGGGTGAACTTCACGCCAAATGCGTCAATGGGGAGAGAAAAGGCGCCTGGAAAGATCATCTGGCGCATCGCATCGAGCCCGACCGTCGCAGGAATGAACGTCGCAAATGTGAGCACCGCCCGACCCCAACCTCCCATTCGAGCGAACCCGCCCGCCGGGAAGTTGAAGCCGCTCGCGAAGTAGATCGGCTCCTCGAGGAGCGCGGACAGATGCCACGCCTCTCGACCCCAGAGGAGATAGAGCGAGGCGAGCGCCATCCCCATTCCGTACAGGGCGATGAGGGTCACGAAGAAGACAGCAAGGACGAGGAACGGGTTCGTGACCTGCAAGATGACGGAGAACACCACCACGCCAACGACGAGCGTCGTCATCGCGCGGACGGACGTCATGAACATCCCTCCGACTGCCATCCCTCCGAGGAGGGCCATGCGAGACATCGGCGCCATCATGTACAGCTGGAGGTTCCCGATCTCCTTTTCCCAGTAGAGCTGGGAGGCCATCGACCAGAGAACATTGAGCCAGAACGCGGTCATCGTGCCCCCGAGCACGACCCCACCGATTAGGGCATTCGTCCCCGCAATCGTCGCGGCTCTCTGCGCCTCCGTGAGCGCCGGGTCCAAGAGGACGCGATTCGCGAGCGCCTGGTAGATGAAGACGTACGCGGCGATGCCGAGGAGAGGGAGGACTGCCTCGAAAAAGACCCACGAGGGCTCGCGGTTCGCGCCAATCACCCGCGGGTAGGCGCGCCCGACGACCGCCTTGAGATTCAGTCGCAGACGGTGCGACAATCCCGAAGGTACGGCAGGCGTCCCGACGCTCATTCGAGGCCCCTCCCGACCATGCTAATGAACACGTCCTCAAGCGTTGGTTCCGACTTCTGGAGGTAGTGGACCTTCGAGCCTTGGCCCTGGATCGTCGACAGAATGTCCGCCACTGCGGCCTCATCCTCCAGGATGAAAGTCAGGTTTGTCGTGTTCTTCCCGATGTCGTTCTTTGCCGAGAAGTTCTTGATGCCCACGATCCCGCCGAAGATCGACGTCGACTTCAGCGCGTCGACCTCAAGTCGGAACGTTGTGTCCTTCCGAATCCGTCGCTTCAGGTTCTCGGGCGAGTCACAGGCGAGGATCTTGCCGTGGTCGATGACGGCAATCCGATCGCACATCTCGTCCGCCTCCATCATGTAATGCGTCGTGAGGAGGACGGTCTTCCCGGTTCTTTTCCGAACCCACTGCATCACGTAGTCCCGGGTCACCCGGCTCGCGTTCACGTCGAGACCGAGCGTGGGCTCGTCGAGGAACAAGATCTCCGGGTCCGTCACGAACCCACGGATCATGTTCATCTTTTGTCGCTGGCCGCTCGACAGCGTGCGGACTTTCGCGTCCCGCTTTTCCCACAAGCCGAACGTGTGGAGGAGCTCGTCGATTCGTTCCTTCGCGACCTTGCTCGGGACCCCGTAGAACTGGGAGAACATCCAGACGTTCTCGCGGGTCGTCAGGAGCCCGTAGCCGCTCGTCTCCCCGCCGCTCACCATGTTGATCTTCTCGCGAATCGGGAACACGTCCCTCGTCACCTCGTGGCCCGCCACCCAGGCTTGGCCGGTCGTCGGGAGGAGGAGCGTGCAGAGAATCTTGATCAAGGTCGTCTTCCCCGCCCCGTTCGGCCCGAGGAGGCCGAACAGCTCGCCCTCTGCGATCTGGATGGAGACATGGTCCAGGGCGGTCACCGGGCCCTCCTTCCACTCGTTCTCGCCGGTCGAGCTTCGCTTCCTCTTGATGAGCTTCCGCGGTGGCTTGAAGACCCGTACGAGGTCCTTCGCTTCAATCGCAAACGTCATGGTCCGCTTCGTGCCACGGTGCTGTGCGGAGCCACCCTCCCGAGAAGCACGGAGACTTGCGGGGATCAGGACGCCCGTAAGAGTTGGCGGTAGCGAGTCACGTAGCCGGCGATCTTGTTCCGCATCCGCTGGTATTGTACGTCCGTGAGCTCGTCGACCTTCCGCTTGTTGTGCTCGAAGTCGTCCGTGAACTCGTTCGGGTACAACTTGACCAGTTCAATCGCGACGCGCTTGATGTAGGTCGGCCGGATGTTTCCCAATTCGTTCACTCCACATGAGTTCGTGGCGAACGCGTCCGATGAGCGGCTTCTATTTCAACGTTGCGCGGGGGAGGGCGAAGAGCGGCTATCCGTTCGACACCGTCGTTCCGTCGGAGGACGGACCCACCGTCCGACCTCCGCGGGACCGGCGGGCCGCGAAACCAACGCCATTAGTGCAATCGTCGCGAACCCGGTCGGCAACGCTTATATAGAGAACCCCTTTACGCTTTTTTCAAGTTGTAGCACGCGTGACGAACGCGGAGGGCATTCCATGGAAGAGTCGCTGGTCAATGTCGAGTTCATAAAGAGCTCGAACCGCTACATCGCGCGGATCCAGAGCGAGATCGGCGGGGTGCGGGAGTACACCAGCAACTCTTTCGAGGAGGTCCTCGAGCAGGTCGTAATCGACCTGCAGGAAGAGGCCGAGTCGTACGAGTAGTCACTCGCCCTTGAAGGCGGGTTTTCGCTTCTCCAAGAACGCGCGCATCCCTTCGACTTTGTCCTCCGTCGCACCGGCGAGCCCGAACGCCTCCGTTTCGAACGAGAGGCCGGCGCTCAAGGACGTCTCGAGGGCTTGATGGATCGCAGCCTTCGCAAGCGCGATCGCGCGGGGACCCTTCTCGAGAATCTTGCGGGCCATCGCCTTTGCCTCCTCGAGGAGCCGTTCGTGAGCGACGACGTGGTTCACGAGGCCGATTCGCTCCGCGGTCGCGGCGTCAATGGCATCGCCGGTGAAGACGAGCTCCGAGGCCCAGCCCGCGCCGACGAGGCGCGCCATACGCTGCGTCCCGCCAAATCCGGGAAGGATCGCGAGGTTTACCTCCGGCTGGCCGATCTTCGCGCGGTTCGATGCGAGCCGGATGTCGCACGCGAGTGCGAGTTCGCAGCCCCCGCCCAGAGCATAGCCGTTGATCGCGGCGATAATCGGCTGCGGCGCTTTCGCCATGACCTCGCCGACCCGGCGGCCCTTCTGCGAGAAGTCCCGCATCTCGACGCCCGATTTCCCAACCATCTCTGCGATGTCCGCGCCCGCGACGAACGCCTTCTCCCCGCCGCCCGTGAGGATCACGACGCCGACATCCTTCCGGCGCGCGATCGACGTGAATGTCTGCGTGAGCTCATCGAGGACCTCCGAGTTCAGCGCATTCACCGGCGGGCGGTCAATCGTGACGAGGGCGATCCGCCCCGCGACGTCGACCTTCACGAATCCCGCCATGGGCTCACTTCTCGCCCGTGTAATCGTATACGCCCCGCCCGGACTTCCGGCCGAGCCGGCCCGCTCGGACGTACTTCCGCAGGAGGGGCGAGGGTCGGAACTTCGGGTCCCCCGTCTCCCGGTACAGGACCTCCATCACGTCGAGGCCGACGTCGAGGCCCGTATAGTCCGCAAGTTCGAATGGACCCATCGGCATGTTCGTGCCGAGCTTCATCGCCTTGTCGATGTCTTCCGGGCTCGCGACGCCCTCCATGAGGAGGTTGAACGCCTCGTTCATCATCGGGACGAGAAGGCGGTTCACGACGAACCCGGGGGCCTCCATCACGTCGACGGGCTCCTTCCCGAGCTTTATCGCGAACGCCCTCGCGAACGCGACCGATGCGTCGCTCGTCTCGGAGCCCCGGATCAATTCGATGAGCCTCATCACGGGCGCGGGGTTGAAGAAGTGCATCCCGACGAACCGGTCCGGCCGCCTCGTCGAATTCGCCATCTCCGTGATGCTGAGGGACGACGTGTTCGACGCGAAGATCACGTCGGCCGGGCAGAGTTCGTCAAGCTCCGCGAAGAGGGCCTTCTTCGGATCCATCTTCTCGATGATCGCCTCGATGACGACCTGCGCGCCGGCTACAGCCTCCCTGAGGTCCACGGTGCCCTTGATGTTCGCAAGGATCCGGTCGACGTCCTCCTCTGTCATCTTCCCCTTGTCGACGCGCTTCATCAGCGGCTCTCGGATCCGGCGGAACCCGCCATCGACGAACCGTTGCTCGATGTCCCGCATCGCGACCTGGTAGCCCGCCTGGGAGCACACCTGCGCGATCCCCGCGCCCATCGCCCCCGCGCCGATGACCGCGACCTTCCGGACCTGATTCACATCCATCTCGGGCCCCTCCCTGGCTCAGGAACGTGACACGTTATTTGAAGGTAGCCACAGGACCCACGGACGGAGCGCCGCGACCCGCGAACCTACATAAGCGGGACGCCGCATCGCCACCTAGATGGCACGGGGGCCGTACGCGGCCATCGCGGTGGCGATCGTCGCCGTCTCGTTCTCCTCGATTTTCATCCGGTGGTCGACGTCGGATGCAATCACGATCGCGCTCTACCGGCTCACGTTCGCGTCCCTCATCCTGATCCCGTTCGCGGCGGGGGACCGCTCGACGCCGTTGCAGCAAGTCCGGAAGCGGGATCTCGCCCTCATGGCGGGGATTGGCGTCGCACTCGCGGCCCACTTCGCGTTCTGGATCACATCACTGAAGACGGAGGGCGTCACCGTCGCAAGCTCCGTCGTCCTCGTCACGTCCCATCCTGTGTTCGTCGCCATTGTCTCGCATTTCGCGATGGGGGAACGGGTGAGCGCACCGACCGCCGTCGGAATCGGCCTCGGATTCACGGGCGTGACCGCGATTGCCGTCGCGGACGCGGCCATCTCGAGCACGACAGTCGTCGGCGACGTGTTCGCGTTCCTCGGGGGCATCATGGCGGGAATTTACTTCCTCGCGGGTCGACGACTCCGGCAGCGCGTCTCGCTTCCCGTCTACGCGCTCGTCGTCTACTCGACCGCCGCGATCACGCTGTTCGTCCTCGCGGCCGCCGCGGGAGCCCTCCTCCCGACCGGCGATCTCCGTCGAGAGCTCGTCCTGTTCCTCGCGATGGCGGCAATCCCGCAGATTGGCGGCCATACCCTGTATAACTGGTCCCTCCGCTTCGTAACCGCACCCGTCGTGTCCCTCAGCCTCGTGGGCGAACCGATCGGATCGTCACTCCTCGCATGGCTCCTTCTCGCGGAAACGCCCACGACGCTCGTCGCGCTCGGAGGATTCCTGGCGCTGGCGGGCATCTTCCTGACGGCGTACTCGAGCTACTCCGGACTCGCGTCATCGAAAGCCTAGATAGCTTCGAACGCCGCTCCCTTCCGCTCGAACTGCTTCGCGTAGAGCTGTTTCAGCCGGTCGTATGTGTTGACGTCGTTCGGTCCCTTGTCGTCGCGGATTCTCGTGACCCGCGCGAAGCGAAGGGCGAACCCGGAGGGATAGTGCGGGCTCCGCTGGACCTCGTTGTACGCGACCTCAACGACGACCTCGGGCCGGACGTGGACGACCCATGGCTCCTCCCGCTCCTTCAGCTCGAGGAGTCGCTGCGTCATCCGATCGAACTCCTTGTCCGTGAGTCCCTTGAACGTCTTCCCGATCATCTGGAATGCGCCCGCCGCCTCGTCTCGTACCGCGAGCCAGTAGTTCGAGAGCCAACCCTCCCGGCGGCCATGGCCCCACTCCGCCGCGATAATCGCGCAGTCGAGCGTGTCCGCCCGCTTGATCTTGAACCACTTCTTCCCCCGCTTCCCGACCGTGTACGTCGAGTCGAGTTGCTTTGCCATGAGCCCCTCGTGGCCGGCTTCGATCGCTTCCTTCAGGAAAGCCTCAATCTCCGCACGGCTCGACGTTACGATCCGCTCCGCGAGGACCTCGGCAGGCGCGAGCCGCTCGAGGGCGGCCCATCGCTCCCGGTAGGGCGCGTTGATGAGCGTGCGGCCATCGACGTGAAGGAGATCGAAGAGGTGCAGCCGAAGAGGGATCTCCCGCCGAAGCGCGTCGATGTCGTGGACGCGACGGAAGCGGCGCATGAGCTCCTGGAAGGGGCGCGGGCGACCCCGTTCGTCGATCGCGACGACTTCGCCTTCGAGGACGCACGATGATGCCCGGAGGGACCGCGCGATCTCGACGACCTCCGGGAGGCTCTTCGTCACGTCGGAGAGGCGGCGGCTGAACACCTTCACTCGGTCTCCGTCGCGGTGGATTTGGATGCGGGCGCCGTCGAACTTGTACTCGGCCGCAGTGGTGCCGCCATGCTCCTCGAGGACATCGTCGAGGTCCTCCGCTATCTCCGCCATCATCGGCTTCACGGGAGACAGGAGACGGAGCTCGAAGGACGCGAGTCCCTCCGCACCGTTGAAGAGCGCGACCTCGGCAACCTTGCCCAAGTCTCCGAGGAACATGTGCGCGGTCCGCACAGTCTCCACATCGACCTTCGCGGCGTCCGCGATCGCTTCGAGCATCACGCCTTCGTTCACGCCAATCCGCATCTCGCCGAAGATGTTCTTCAGGAGGATCTCCTGTTCCTCGCGCGTCGCCTGACCGAGAAGGCTCTGCAAGAGCCGCTGCCGTACGCGCACGGAATCCGGCCCGCTCGCGGCGGCGATTTCTTCGAAGGCGCGACGGACGTCAAGAATCGTGAGAGGGCGTGCATCGAGCCTCGCTTGGCGCGTCGCACCGAGCGCTTTCTGGAGGGTCGCCCATCCGACTTTCAGGGCTTTGGAGTCCGCCTCGGGGAAGATCCGGCCGACGATCAGGAGGACGGCGGAGCTCACCTCATCGCGGTTCAGGCTATGGAGGAATTCCGCGATCAGCCGCCGCTTCTCGAGGCGCTTCGACCTCGCCGCGAGCTGCCGCACGAGAGCATCGATGGAGGCGAACGGAGTCCCTGATGTCGTGGCCATGACGCTTGACGATTCAGCGGTCGGCACTTAACCCTTCGGAACGCGCGACCGGCTCGCGATACATCACGACGACGCCGATCGCCATGATCGCACCCCCGAGAGCCTGGATCGGCGTGAGCGGGAAGCCAAAAGCGACCGCGATTGCGACACCGAACGCGGCGGACGTCGCGAGGATCGCCCCGACCCGGAGCGCACCAATGCGGCGCATCGCGAAGTAGAAGAGGTACGTGAACGCCGCAGCGCCGGTGAGGGCGAGGACCAGCAGAAGCGGGAGGTGCTGCGATGCGATAATCGGACTCCCGCCGCTCCCGAGGAGAAGGGCGCTCAGAAAAAGCGCGCCGAAGGAGAGCTTCACGCACACGAACGATGGGATGTCGTGCCGCATCGTCACGATACGACTCACAGTATTGTCCACACCCCAGCACATCGCCGCCAAGACCAGGAGGATGTTCCCCAGGATCGCCGACCCGAAGTCGGCGTCGACCTGCTCGAGGTTCAGCGTTACAAGAAGGGCACCGCCAAGGATCGCGGCGCTTGCGACGTACCCGCCCCGTCTGAGCCGCTCCCGGAGGACGACGAACGCGAGGACGACCGTGAAGAGGCCCTCCGTGTTCGAAATGAGCGTGGCATTCACCGGCGTCGTGAGGTTCAGTCCGGTGAAGTAAAGGGACGGCGCGAGAAGCCCGCCGAACGTTGCGGAGATGAGAGTGAGCCTCCACTCCCGTGACGAAAGGCGGAGCCTCCATAGGAACGGCGCGAACGTAACCGCAGAGACGGCCTGCACGAACCACGCCACAGTGAGCGGCGGGACATCTCGGAGCACGAACTTCCCAGCGGTCGCCCACATTCCGAAGAGAAACGCACCGAGGAGGATCGCCGCGTATCCGGCCCGTTGATTTGACACGCTGGGGCATTCAGAGATACGCACATAGAGCTTGCCGAGGACGCAAAGTGCGCCTCATCTCGAGGAGGAACGGGAGCGCTAAGGGTTAAATCATGGAAACAATACGGGGAGCGGGTGGAAAATGCCCTACCAGTACCAGGGATGGACGCTGTATTCGCGTGATGTGAAGCTGAAGCGTGGACCGAAAGTGACGATCTACTTCTTCAGCAAGAGAAAGCCGAAGAGCGGAAAGCCGATGGACGAGATGCCGAAAAACCGCAAGGTCGGCGTGAACAAGCGCACGGGTCTGCCCTTCCTGAGGAAGGCGTAAACGATCCTTTCGTTTACGATCGCCGCGCGCGCCAGCGCGGCGGCGCCTCCCCGTTTTTCGTCTCACCCTCCCAGAGGACGCAATCCTTAAAGCGATACTCACGATTCTTTCGACTTGCCGCGCTCGCGATCGCGGGTGCGGATGCTCCCAGGGGGCAAGTGACGCGTGGGCGATTTGCTCCGAGTGATCCGGGACGACGGCTCCGCGGACCCCGAGACGGACCCGAAGCTCTCCGATTCGGAGGCCGTGAGGCTGTACCGCCTCATGATGATGGAGCGGATCCTGGACACGCGCATGCTCGCGCTCCAACGCCAGGGTCGGATCGGATTCTACGGACCATCTGTGGGCCAGGAGGCGACGATCGTCGCGCCTGCGCTCGCCCTCTCGGAGAACGACTGGATCTTCCCGCAGTACCGGGAGCCCGGCGCCGCGCTCGCCCGTGGCATGCCGCTCGTCGAGCTCGTGAACCAATTCATGGGGAACGCGGCGGACGCGGTCCGGGGCCGGCAGATGCCCTGCCACTACGTATATCGCAAGGGGAAGTTCATGTCGATCTCGAGCTGCGTCGGCACGCAGATCCCCTTGGCGGTTGGGACCGCGTGGGCGTCGAGGATCCGCGGCGACAACATCGTTACGCTCACGTACTTCGGCGACGGCGGCACATCGACGGCAGACTTCCACGTCGGGATGAACTTCGCGGGCGTGTTCAAGACGCCGACCGTGTTCGTGTGCAACAACAACCAGTGGGCGATCTCCGTTCCCGTCGCGAAGCAGACCTTGGCGGAGACGATCGCGCAGAAGGCGGTCGCCTACGGGTTCCCTGGGGTCCGCGTCGACGGGATGGACGCCCTGGCTGTATATGGGGCCGCACGGACAGCGGTGGACCGGGCCCGCGATGGCGGGGGTCCGACCCTGATCGAATGCCTATCGTACCGCCTCGGCCCGCACTCCTCCTCGGACGATCCCTCCCGGTACCGAGACGAGAGGGAGGTCGAGCGCTGGCGACAGCGCGACCCGCTTCCCCTGTACCGCCGATACCTCGAGCGTCGGGGCATCTGGAACGACGAGGCGGAGGCGAACCTCGAGAAGGAGATGGGCGACGCGATCACGGACGCCGTGCGCGAGGGGGAGACCCACCCGCCACCGCCAATTGAGACGCTCTTCACGGACGTGTACTTCGACATGCCGCCGCACCTAGAAGAGCAGCTGGAGGACCTGCGTTCCTTCCGGAGGCGATGACGTGCCGAAAACGAACGCTGCGAAAGCCGCCCCGCCACGGAAACCCGCCCCTTCGGACCGCACGTTCGAGAAGGCGCGCGCGTACTTCCGCGACGGCGACTACGGCGCCGCGCTCGCGATCGCGAACCAGATCCTCGCGCGGGACCCCGAGAACCTCGACGCGCTCTCCCTCGCGTCCGGATGCTGCTCGCTCCAAGGCGAATACGAACAGGCCGCGGAGTACGACCGTCGCGCGATCGACGCGCACCCGGACAGCGCGCAGGCGTGGATGACGTTCGCGCTCGACCTCCAGAACGGGGGACGCCTCGAGGAGGCGGAGGAGGCCTACCGCCGCGTCGTCGAGCTCGATCCGTCGCGAGCGATGGCGTGGTACCACCTTGCGTGCTTCGCCGCGCGACGCGGGGACACGGGCACGGCCCTCGAGAACCTCGCGAGGGCGTCCGCGGAGCGGCCGGAGCTGCGGGAAGAGGCTAAATCCCAGCCCGAGTTTGCGCCGCTGCTGGAGGACCCGAGGTTCGACCGGATCGTGAACGCGAAGCCCGATTCAGAGGACCCGTACGCGGATTGGATGCGGAGCGGAACCTGATGCCCGCGATGAACATCGTCCAAGCGGTGAACAACGCGCTGCGCGAGGAGATGCGCCGCGACGATAGAGTCATCCTTCTGGGAGAGGACATCGGCCGGAACGGCGGCGTGTTCCGGTGCACGGAGGGTCTGATCGACGAGTTCCCGGACCGTGTGTTCGACACGCCCCTCAGCGAGGGCGGGATCATTGGCACCGCGATCGGGATGGCCCTGTACGGGCTCCGCCCCGTCCCCGAAATCCAGTTCATGGACTTCATCTACCCAGCGTTCGACCAGATCGTGTCGGAGGCGGCGAAGATCCGGTACCGTTCGGGCGGGCAATACAGCGTGCCGATGACGATCCGGACCCCCTTCGGAGGCGGAATCCGCGGCGGTCACTACCACAGCCAGTCGAGCGAGGCGTACTTCTGCCACACGCCAGGCCTGAAGGTCGTCGTCCCGTCGACCCCGACGGATGCGAAGGGCCTCCTCACGGCCTCGATCCGCGACCCGGACCCGGTCCTGTTCCTGGAGCCGAAGAAGCTGTACCGGGCGTTCCGCGAGGACGTGCCGGAGGGGGAGGTCGTCACGCCACTCGGCCAGGCGAGGGTCCGCCGCGAAGGGAAGGACGTATCCCTGTTCGCGTACGGATACATGGTGAACGTGTGCCTCGAGGCTGCGGAGCGCGCCGCGAACAAAGGGATCGAGGCCGAGGTCGTCGACCTACGTACGCTCGTGCCTCTCGATGTCGAGGCCATCCTGAACTCCGTACGGAAGACGGGCCGGGCGGTCGTCGTCTACGAAGCCCCGCGCACGGGAGCCTACGGCGCGGAGATCAGTGCGATCATCGCGGAGAAAGCGATCGAATACCTCCACGGACCGATCATCCGTGTATCAGGATTCGATACGCCGTTCCCGTACGCCCTCGAGGACGTGTACATGCCGAACGCGGATCGGGTCCTCGCTGGGATCGACAAGGTCACGTCGTTTTGACGACGGGGGGCGCCTCGAGCCGTCGGAATCGTCCGCGGACGGAGAGCAGGTACACGAAGATCAACGCGACAATCCCGACCGTCAGGGTCGTCGAAGGTTCTAGGGGCACGCTCGCCGTCGACGCCGAGTACAGGCCGTAGGCAGACCATGCGAGGCTGCCGAGGGCGACGAGGAACGCGAGCCACCAGGCCCACGTTCTCAGCCGGAGTAGGCCCATGCCGGAAATCCCGAGGATGATCGACAGAACGAAATACGCGGCGCCCCAGAGGAACAGGGCGCCTCCGGCAACGTTGGACCCCGGAATCAGGCTCACGAAAGAGAAGAACATCCCGCCGAGGCCCGCGATCGCGAGGATCAGAGCGCCGAGGAGCACGAGGCCTCCGATGATCGTCACACCGAGAGGCCGTCGGCCGGCCGCATGTTGCTCCGTCATCCGCTCACCCGATAGGAAAGGAGGAGAGGGTCGGGATGATCATCGAGGCCGGGCGAGCCGCAGGAAGGACACCCCGTCGCCAAAGCCGCCAGGCCCACAGCGATCGGGGAACCTGAGGCCGGTATCGCCGAGCCTTCGAGCACAAATCACGCCCACCGGTCTGTGCCACTCCTCCACGACCCGTCTCCTCCCCGCGAGGACATGCGCCAGGCGCCATAAAACGGTTGCCATACGCGTGGAATCGGGTGACGCGTCGAGCGCGGTTTCGGGTTGTTCGACCAACGGAAGTCCGAGGAATGGGGGTTGAACACGGCCGGCTCTTTGCGTCGATCGACAGAGGACGTAGGCTCCGCGCGATGGACGAACGGGCCGCCTAATGAAGGGGCCCGGTCTCCGAGACCTATGGCGTCAGCTCCTCCGCGAGATAGGCCCCGACCGCGACGACAATCGCAAGGACTCCCACGAGCATCATCAAGAAGCCGGGGCCTGCGCCGGAGGCCTTCCACAAGTTGTACCCGAGTCCCGCGATGTAGCCGAAAAAGACGAGGGAGGAGAACAGGATGACTCCCCAGGCCCACGGCCGCGATTTCCAAATCCCGTACGCCGCGATCCCTACCAGGACGCCGATCCCCGAGAACAGGGGCGCGGTGATGATGAACACGGGTCCGTAACCCACGATATAGAGAGTCCAAAAAGAGATGATGAAGGCCAAGGCTCCGAAGAACAGCAGCGTGACCGCGGCGGCCACCGCGAACATGAAGGAGATAAGGACCGGCGCTTTCACATCCTCCATCCCGAGGTCGTGCCCCAGA
>DATESQ010000019.1:0-4941 GCA_035283985.1 Thermoplasmata archaeon
ACCACGGTGCCTTTTACAACGAACGAATTTAGGCCCACTTCCCCGCTCGAAGTCATTGGAGAGAATCGAGAGCGCGGCCTCCACACGCTCGTCCTCCTGGACCTCACGGAAGGCGGTGAGTTCCTCGATCCGAGGGAGGCCATGCGGTATCTCCTCGAGACCGCGCGCGAACGCGGGAGTGACGCCCTCACGCAGGAAACCGTGGTGTGCATCGTGTCACAGGTGGGATCATCGGACCCGAAGGCGATCTCGGGCCGACTCCACGACCTCCTTCGCCGCGACGTCGGTCGACCGCTCCACTGCATCGTCGTCCCTGGGGAACTTCACTTCATGGAGCGCGACGCGCTGATCAAGCTCGCGGGAGCCCCGAAGGACCTCTAGGGTGCACTTGCAAGTTTTCCAACGAGAGGCCGCGTCCAATACGCAACTTCGAGATCGAAGCTTCGATCGAGCGTTGTGCCTCCCAACTCCTGCCGGAGAAGGTCCATCGTCCGTGCGTGGATGTCATCGGGGATCTTCCACATGAACGCGAAGAGGCGCTGCTGCAGGGATTCCAGGATTCGATCGGCAGGGACCTGTGCATCGTGATGGGTTACGTGCGCGAGACGGGCGGGCGGGACGAACTTGGGGAAGTCCCGCTCATGGAGCCCAGGATGCGTGCGTGCCCACCCCAGGCTCTGCACAATCGTCCGGTAACGTTCGTGCGGGGAGACGGAGGAAACGGAGTGCTCAAAGATCGTGAAGTACACCCCATCAGGCCGCAGGATCCGCTCCACCTCTCGGAGGACATTCTTCCAATCTGCGACGAGATGGAGGACATGGTTGGAAGTGGCCGCGTCGAACGTCCGATCACGGAACGGTAAGCGGGCGCCGTCCGCGAACACGACACTCCGGAGACCCTTCTCCCGACCATGGGCAACCATCTGCGGTGCAATATCGATTCCGACGAGATTGATCCCGCTTTTCTGGAGCGGCACGGCAATGCGCCCCGTGCCGACGCCGATCTCGAGCACTCGTTTCCCTTGGAGTTCCTTCGCCAGGAACCCCGCGGCCTTCGCGAGAACCCTTGGGGGGAGGCCTCGTGTTTCGTCGTACACGTCCGCGACGCGGTCGAAGCTGATCCGCTCGACCATCCGTGGCTAGCACCGCCTCCGAGACTTATCTCGGTTGCGCGTCCCTGCCTGGGGGCCCGTCCGAGTGGCACTTTCAGGCATCTTGGTATGGCCTTTATATGGAGGCGGGCGATTCGCGGCGGTGGCGAGAAAGATGGAAGCAGCGAAGAGCATCGACGAGCTCCCGGGCGTGGGCCCCGCGACGGCGGAGAAGCTCCGCGAGGCGGGAATTAACGACCTCATGGCCCTTGCCGTGGCCTCGCCGATGACCCTCGCGGACATCGCGGAAATCGGCACGAACGTCGCGCAGAAGATTATCCAGGCGGCGCGCGAGGCGGTCGACGTCGGCGGGTTCGAGACGGGCGACGTGATCCTCGAGCGCCGGAAGAGCGTCGCGAAGCTGACAACGGGCACGAAGGCCTTGGACGAGCTCCTCGGCGGCGGGCTCGAGTCGCAAGCGATTACAGAAACCTTTGGTGAGTTTGGCAGCGGAAAAAGCCAGCTTGGCCACCAGCTCGCAGTCAATGCAACGCGGGCGCAAGACGACGGCGGCCTCGACGGCGACACGGTGTGGATCGACACGGAGAACACGTTCCGGCCGGAGCGGATCACGCAGATGGCAGAGGCCCTCGATTTGGACCCGGAGAAGATCCTGAAGCGCGTGCACGTCGCGCGGGCCTTCAACAGCCACCACCAGATGCTCCTCGTCGACAAGGCCCAGGACATCGCGAAGGAGTTCCCCGTGCGCCTCCTCGTCGTCGATTCCCTCACGGCGCACTTCCGGTCCGAGTATATCGGCCGGGGTACGCTCGCTGAACGCCAGCAGATGCTGAACAAGCACATCCACGACCTGATGCGGTTCGGCGACGTGTACAACGCCGTGATTTACGTGACGAACCAGGTCCACGCGAAGCCCGACGCGTTCTTCGGCGACCCGACGCGGCCGATCGGCGGGCACATCGTCGGCCATAGCGCGACGTTCCGGATTTACCTCCGAAAGTCGAAGGGCGGGAAGCGGATCGCGCGACTCATCGATTCCCCGAACCTGCCGGAGGCAGAGGCGGTCTTCTCCGTCTCAGAGGAAGGCGTCCGGGACTAGGCGTGCAACTTCGTGTCAAGTCACGTTCAAGAAGCCCCACTACCATCCGTCGTTAAGAGTGTAGATAGCGCATGGGACAACCACCTCGCCTCCTCATCCCGGGTCCCGTCCCGATCGACCCCCGCGTGATGATCGAGCTCTCGAAGCCCGCTGCACCGCACTACGGCGAGGAATGGGTCGAGAGGTACGCGGAGATCCTCGACATGCTCCGGAAGTTGTTCCAGGTGAAGGCGTCGCCCGTGTACCCGATCGCCGGCCCCGCCCATATCGCGCTTGAGGCGATTGCGTACACCCTGCTTCGACCGGGAGACCGCGTCGCGGTCGTCGACAATGGATTCTTCGGAGCCCGGTGCACGGAAGTCCTGAGGGCCCATCATCTGAAGGTCGAGGTCGTCACGGCGAACTGGGGCGACCCCCCGGAGCTTAGTGAGATCGAACACGCGGTCCGCGGGGGTGCGAAATGTGTCGCAATCGTTCACAACGAGACGTCCACCGGGATGACGAACCCGCTCCGCGCCGTCGCAGAGACGGTCACGAGACACGATGCGTGGGTCTTGTGCGATGCCGTCTCGTCCCTCGGAGGCCTCCCGTTGCCCTGTGACACCTGGCACGTCGACGCATGCTTCGCGGCCTCCCAGAAATGCGTTGCCGCGCCGCCCGGGATCGCTCCCGTCGCGGTCTCAAAGCGCTTACTCGATGGCGTCGACCCCGCTACGGTCGACGGATGGTACGGGAACCTATTCACATGGGACCGGATCGCGAGGGAGTGGGGCGACTGGCACCCGCAGCCGACGACAATTTCCTCGAACATCTTGTTCGCGTTTCATCGGGCCTTGCAGGTGCTCCACGAGGAGGGACTTGAGGCGCGGATCCGCCGTCACGAGATCATCGCCCGCGCGTATCGCGAAGGCGTCGCGGGGCTCGGGTACACGTTCTTTTGCAAGCCCGAGTACGCGTCGAACACCGTGTTGAGCACGCGCCCGCCGGAGGGAGTCGACCCCCGCGAGCTCGTCGTGCGGCTCAAGGCGGACCACAACATCTTCGTCGCGGGCACCCTCGGTCCGATGCGGGGCCAGGGAATCCGAATTGGCCACATGGCAACGCAGGCGACCCGGGACCACCTTCAGGCCACCCTCCGCGCGCTGGCGGGCTACTCGAAGCGGGCGGGCGTGAAGCACACGGAAGAGGCCGTGGATCAGGCCCTGCAGATCGCCGCGAAGATTCCCTGACAGCCGTTCCGTTCGGTCGGCGGCTCTCGAGTACCCGAAGGCTCAAGAGTGCTCCGCCCCTCTGCAGCCGTGTGCGCGTGATTCATGCAGTCCGGCTGCCTGGGGGTGAAGTCGTATTCGACGCGCCCGCCGCCGGGGAGGCCCTCGCCGCCTTGCGGAGCGGCGGGCTCGTCGTGTATCCCACGGACACCCTGTACGGCCTCGGGTGCGATCCGTCAAACGCGTCGGCCGTGGATCGGGTGTTCGCCGTGAAGGCCCGCCCGCGGGACCTGCCGATCGCGCTCGCTCTCGGTTCCGTGGAGGAGATCCCGCGGTTTGCTCACATGACGGCACTCAGTTCTGAATTCTGTGCCAAGCACCTGCCCGGGCCCGTGACGATTCTCCTCCGGGCAACACCTGCCGCGCCCGCACCTCTCGTGTCGAAGGACGGCCTTCTCGGGATCCGCGTCCCCGACGACACGATCACGCGATGGATCGCGAAGGCGTTCGGTCCGATCACGACGACGAGCGCGAACCGCCATGCCGGGGCCGCGCCCGCCACGTGCGACGAGGCCCTGCAGCAGCTCGGCGACGCGGCCGACGTGTACATCGATGGAGGTCCGACCCGCCATGGGAAGGAGTCGACGATCGTTGATCTCACAGGGTCGTCGGCAAAGGTCATTAGAGAGGGAGTCCTTCGACGCGAGGACCTCTGATGGACGACGACGTGCACGAGAAACTTCGCTTCGCGGGCCGCGTGGCGAAGGACACGCGCGACTACGGCGTCTCCCTGATCCGCGAGGGCGCGACCGTCCTCAGCGTCGCGGATAGGATCGAGGCGTTCATCCGCGAGCGGGGTGCGAGACCCGCCTTCCCGACCTGCCTCTCCATCGACTCCGTCGCGGCCCACTACACGCCGACGCACGACGATCCCCTCACGCTACGCCGGGGGAACCTCGTGAAGCTTGACCTCGGGGCCCAGGTCGATGGGTACATTGCGGACACCGCGATCACGGTGGAGGTCGGGAGCCGGAACTGGGCGAACCTGATCCGCGCGTCGGAGGTCGCGCTCGAAACCGCGATCGAGGTGTGCCGTCCGAAGACGCCGACCCGGCTCCTGGGGGCCGCAATCGAACGTGCAATCGAGAGCTACGGCTTCAAGCCGATCTCGAACCTCACGGGCCACACCATCGAGAAGTACAAACTCCATGCCGGGAAGTCCGTCCCGAACGTCGGTGGTGTCGGTGAGGACGTGATCGAGGCCGGAGACACCCTCGCGATCGAGCCGTTCGCGACGAACGGCGGGGGGAAGGTCGAGGGTCGCAAGACGGGGAACGTCTACCGGCTCGTCCGGATGCGGGAGGTGACCCCCGCCGCCACGAATGAGTTCTTGAAGCAGATCGAAGCGAACTTCCACACCCTTCCGTTCGCGGGGCGCTGGTGTCACGCGCTCGACCGGAAGGCGGCGGTCCATCTCAGCCGGTTGCTCCGCGCGGGGCTTGTGATGACGTACGAGGCCCTC